>JANTFI010000085.1 GCA_024763505.1 Gammaproteobacteria bacterium | reverse complement strand
CTGTGCGAAACCGACCCGTTCAACCAGTGGGACGCGGCGCAGCAATTCGCCAGCCAGGTCATGCTGGAGCTGATCGCGGCGGATTCGATTGAAAATAGCGCCGAAGTCGAAGGGATGCTCGCAGCCTGGGGCGCATTGCTTGCCGATGATCAGATCGAAGCCGCCATGCTGGCCGAAATGCTGGCGCTGCCCGATGAAGATTACCTCGCCGAAATGTGCACACCGGTCGATGTGCACAAGATTCATGCCGTGCGCGAATTTCTGCGCGAGCAACTGGCCACGCGCTTCGAGCAACGTTTCAAGGCACTTTATGAGGCCAGTCAGCAAAGCGGTGATTATGAAATCACACCGCAGGCAGTCGGCCAGCGTCGGCTGAAGAATATGTGCCTGAGTTATCTGACACAACTTGGCAAACCGGATTATTTCGAACTGGCACGGCAACAATTTGAAGCGGCCGATAACATGACCGATCAATTTTCCAGCCTGCGCGCAGTGAAGGATGATGACAATGCAACGCGAGCGCAAATGCTCGATGCGTTTTACAAACAGTGGCAGGATGAGCCGCTGGTGCTGAACAAATGGTTCGGCGTGCAGGCGGAATCCGATGCACCGAATGCTCTGGATGATATTATTAAGCTGGCCGAGCACCCGGCATTCAACATCAAAAACCCCAACCGCGTGCGCTCATTGCTGGGGCCTCTGCAATCCAATACTCGCGCTTTTCATGAACCATCCGGCCGAGGCTATGCATTCTATGCCGATAAAATCATCGAGCTGGATAGCCTCAATCCGCTGACAGCCTCGCGTCTGGTCGATGCTTTGCTCGGCTGGAAAAAACTCACCCCTGAACTGGGCGAATTGATGAAGCAGCAAATCCAGCGCATCCAGCAAAAGCCTGATCTGTCGGATGATGTGGCAGAAAAACTCGCCGCCAGTCTGGGTCAGGAATAGGTTTTCACTTGAGCGGCGCGCAAGTCGATCTGATCCTGCCCGGCCTGCTCGACCTGCCGGTACAGGAACTCGACGCGGCGACGTTGCAGCAGGCGACACCGGCGTTGCACCGACTGTTGCGATTCGCAAGCCGCGAGACAGTCGCGGCCTGCGATTTTGATGATGTTCTGCTGCAACGCCTCGGCATGAAACAGGCCGCACTGCCGTTTGCCAGCGCTTTGCAAGCGTCAACAAAAGGGCAGAGCCTGTGCTTCCGACCGGTCCACCTGAAAGCCGATATCAATAATGCCATTGTTTTTCCGATTGATGAAAATCATGAAGATGTTGATATAATAATCAATGGCTTATCGGATTTTTTTAAACAAGATTGTGATATTGAAAAACGACCGGATCAAAGCTGGCTGATGACCCTGAAAACGGTCCGGCCGGTCGATGGCGTGCCGCATTACCTGTCCGCGCTGGGCAAAAAGGTCACGCATTATCTGCAGCAGGCCAAATCGAACCTGGACTGGTTCAAGCTGTTCAATGAAATGCAAATGTTCCTGCACCAGCACGCGGTGAATCAACGTCGGCAGCAAAACGGCCAACTGTTGATCAATAGTTTATGGTGCTGGGGCGCGGATGATTATCAGGGCGAGAAGTCGATAGACAGGCAATGGTTCAGTGATGAAGCCGATCTCGCCGCACTGGGTGAATTGCTCGGCGCAGCAGTACACCCATTTTCTGATTTGAAAACCGGCGCGTTGAACCAGAGCGCCATCATCATCGACCTGTCATTACTCAAGGCGCTGAAACAGGACCCGGATGCTGACTTGACGGCTGTGTTGGCACGACTCGAACAGCAATGCTTCGCGCCGATGCTTAAAAGCAAGGTCGATATCACCCTGCACACCGCCGCGGGATTAAACCTGCACTACCGGCCGAGCAGGGAGTGGCAATTCTGGAAGAAGCCGGTTTCGCTACTCGATCTGCAGGGGCAGGGCGCATGAGCCAGACCCGCATCGAACTGCAACAACGCCCCTGCAACCCTGATTTGCTCGCCACAAAAACCGACCTGCATCCGGTGTTGCAGCGGGTGTTCAGCGCGCGCGACATCGAATCCTTTGATGAAATCGAGTACAGCCTGCAAGCAATGCTCGACCCGGCGCGCATCACCCATTTGCAGCAGGCGGCAGAATTACTTGCCGGGCATGTGGATAGACAATCCCGGATTCTCATCTTCGGCGATTACGATGCCGATGGCGCAACCAGCACCGCGCTGTGTCTGCGTGCGCTGGCGATGTTCGGGCATCCACAAACGGAATTTCTGCTGCCGGATCGAGTCAGGGATGGCTATGGCGTGTCGGCCACGGTGGCGCAGCGCATCATCGAACAACAGCCCGATCTGGTAATCACGGTGGATACCGGCATCGCCAGCTTTGACGGGCTGGTCATGCTGGCGCAGGCGGGCATCGATGTGATCGTCACCGATCATCATCTGGCTGCCGACCACTTGCCGGAAGCCACTGTCATCGTCAACCCGAATGCCTTTGTCGATAGCGCGGGCAAGAATCTGGCCGGAGTCGGCGTGGCGTTTTACCTGATGCTGGCACTGCGTAGTGTGCTACGCGATCAAGGCGCGTTCGAAAATAAACCCATCCCCAATCTGGCCGAATTACTCGATCTGGTCGCCATCGGCAGCGTCGCCGATCTGGTGCCGCTGGATTTCAACAACCGCCTGCTTATCCATGAGGGCTTGAAAAGAGTACGCGCCGGAGCTTGCTCGCTCGGCATCCACAAACTGATCGAACTATCCGGTCGCTCGCGTCCTACCCTGAGCAGCCAGGACATCGCCTTTGCCATCGCGCCGCGGCTGAATGCCGCCGGGCGGCTCGATGACATGAGCATCGGCGTGCAAACCCTGCTGGCAGATAGCGATCCGCAAGCCACGCAACTGGCGAATGAACTGGAAACCATGAACCGCTATCGGCGCGAAATTCAGGCCGAAATGACCGGGCAGGCAACGGCCATGCTGCCGCAGCTCGAGGATTTTGGTTCGCGTTTCAGCGTCGTGCTGCATCAGAGCGATTGGCACGAAGGTGTGGTCGGCATTCTGGCCTCGAAAATCAAGGATTTGAGTTATCGCCCGAGCATCTGCTTTGCCACATCGGCGCAGGGGGAATTGAAAGGCTCCGGCCGCTCCATCAGTGGCATCCACCTGCGCGACATGCTCGATCTGGTCGATAAACAGAATCCGGGACTTATTCTGCGTTTTGGCGGTCACGCGATGGCGGCGGGGCTGAGTATTTCGCACAATAATCTGGCCGCTTTCGAACAAGCCTTCGAGGCAGTCATGCGCCAGCAGGTCGATGCCGATTGTTTCAACTCGGTGCTGTACTCGGATGGCACGATCGAGCCGGCACAAATGACGCTCGATCTGGCCAAGCAATTGCGCGATGCCGGTCCCTGGGGGCAGCGTTTTCCTGCCCCGGTATTTGATGGACGATTCAACGTTCAGCACCAGCGGGTGCTCACAGAAAAACACTTGAAACTGGTGCTGAAGGTTCCGGGTTTGGCGCAGGCTATTGATGCGATCCTGTTTTTTGCCGATGACGAAATCCTGAAAACCAACTATCAGCACATCCATATCGCGTATGAACTCAGCTTAAACGAATTTCGCGGCCAGCAATCTGTGCAATTGCTGGTAAAACAGATATTCTCAGGCTGACAGCCAATCCGGTTGGCACAGATTCACCACCACCAGGAGAACAACATGCAACTTGATGATCCCACCCTGTTAAAAAACCAGGCTTACATCAATGGTCAATGGGTCGAACAGGCCGATGCCGAAACCTTTGAAGTCACCAACCCGGCCAATGGCGAAGTGATTACCACGGTGCCTGACCTCGGCCAGCGCGAAACCCGGCATGCGATCGAGGCGGCCAACGATGCGTGGCCATCGTGGCGCGAAAAAACCGGCAAGGCGCGCGCCATCCTGCTGCGCAAATGGTTCGATCTGGTGATGGATAACCAGCAGGATCTGGCAAAAATTCTCAGTTGGGAACAGGGCAAGCCGTTGGCCGAAGCGATGGGAGAGATTGCCTATGGCGCCAGTTTTATCGAATGGTTCGGCGAAGAAGCCAAGCGCGCCTATGGCGACATCATTCCCAACACGGTCGATGGTCGGCGGCTGCTGGTGATCAAGCAACCGATCGGCGTGGTGTGTGCGATTACGCCTTGGAATTTCCCCACTGCGATGATCACGCGCAAGGCGGCCCCGGCGCTGGCGGCCGGTTGTCCGGTGGTGGTCAAACCGGCGGCTGAAACGCCGCTATCGGCACTGGCACTGGCAGAGCTGGCGCTGCGCGCCGGAATCCCGCCGGGGCTATTCAGCGTGGTAACCACACAAAAAGCGGCCGAGGTCGGTGGAGAAATGACCGGCAGCAAGATCGTGCGCAAGGTTTCCTTCACCGGTTCCACGGCCGTAGGCAAACTGCTGATGCGCCAGTGTGCCGACACAGTCAAAAAGGTCGCACTCGAACTTGGCGGCAATGCGCCGTTCATCGTGTTTGACGATGCCGATATTGATGCTGCCGTGGAAGGTGCGATGGCGTCGAAATATCGCAATAGCGGCCAGACCTGCGTGTGCTCCAATCGCTTGATCGTGCAGGACAGCGTATATGATGAATTTTCCGAAAAGCTGGCCCGCGCGGTCGAACAACTGCAGGTCGGCGAAGCGCAGGAAGAAAATGTACAGCAGGGGCCATTGATCAACGAAGCGGCGGTGCATAAGGTCGAAGAACACATCGCCGATGCTTTGAGCAAAGGGGCTAGCCTGGCGACTGGCGGTAAACGGCATGAAAAGGGTGGTACGTTTTTTCAGCCTACGGTGCTGATCAATGTCGATAACAGCATGAAGGTGGCGATCGAGGAAACCTTCGGGCCGCTCGCGCCGATTTTCAGGTTTTCCACTGAAGAAGAAGCGATTGCTCTTGCCAACGACACCGAATTCGGTCTTGCCTCGTATTTCTACGCGCGCGACATCGGCCGCGTCTGGCGCGTCGCCGAAGCGCTGGAAACGGGCATTGTCGGCATCAACGAAGGCATTATCTCGACCGAAGTCGCACCGTTTGGCGGCATCAAGGAATCCGGCCTCGGCCGCGAAGGCTCGAAATACGGCCTCGAGGAATTCATGGAAATGAAGTACCTGTGCATGGGGCTTTGACAAATCCGGACACTGCGGATTTGGAATAAATCAAAACGGATCTCGCCTAGGCGTAAAGCCTGCAAAACCGGTTTTTATCCGGGCAGGCGGTGCGTATTGGCGAGAACTTCGGGTGGTTGTCGGGCATGACTCCATCACCTTTTTATCCTCTGCCGCGCAACCGGATGATTGCTTTGGCACAATAATCTATTGATCCAGGTCGTTTCTAAGGCTTCTGTCTTTATGACATAATCGCCGTATGGGCGATGAAATCTGTAAGGATCATTTCGAGCAGGAAGACTACCGGCTCTTCAACCAGAAGCTAGAGCAGGAGATGGCATTCATCCGCCATTTGTTTGCCAGCAATGCTTTCGATAACCAGACCCGAAAGCTCGGTTATGAACTGGAGCTGTGTCTGCTTGACCATTCCGGCGCGCCCGCACCGATGAATCAGCAAGTGCTGGAACAGGCCAATAACCCGCTGTTGACCTATGAATTAGCGCGTTTCAATCTGGAAATCAATGGCAATGCTTTCGATCTCGATGGTCAGGTTTTTCAACAGATCGAACAGGACTTGAGCGAATTGTACCGGCAGGTGGTGGATTCTGCGTCAGCGCTGGACACCGATGTCGGGCTGTTCGGGGTGTTGCCCAGTTTGCAGTTGCGACATCTCGATGGCGAGCGTTACATGTCGGATATGTATCGCTATCGATTGCTCAATCAATGCCTGATGGATATGCGCCAGCGCGATGTGCACCTGGAGTTGAATGGACTGGATCACCTCATCGTCGACAAGCACGATGTGATGCTCGAAGCTCTTGGCACCTCACTGCAGGTGCATTACCAGTTTCCGTTTGATGAAGCGGTGGACAGTTATCACGCCGCCCTGTGGTCGAGCATGGCAGCGGTTGCGGTATCGGCCAATTCGCCGCTGGTGTTGCAAAGCCGCGGCTGGCAGGAATCGCGCATCGCCATCTTCAAACAGTCGGTGGATACCCGTAATGCACAGGAACTGCATGACGCGGTGGTACCGCGGGTGCATTTCGCCAAGGGCTATATCGAATCCTGGCTGGAATTGTTCGAAGACAATCGCAATTACACGCCGATTCTGCCCGAGGCCATGGATACGCCGGTGGAAGATCTGCATCACTTCAAGCTGCACAATGGCACCATCTGGCGCTGGGTGAGACCGATTCTGGATCGCTGCGGCGAGCCGTTTCACTGTCGTCTCGAATTACGCGTGGTGCCATCCGGCCCGACCCTGATCGACACCCTGTGTAATCTGGTATTTCATGTCGGCCTGACCGAAGGCTTGAAACAGGATGCGGCCGCGCTGACCCGTATTCCCTACGAATCACTGGAGCAGGATTTCTACCAGGCCGCGCGTCTCGGGCTGGAGGCCCGGGTCAGCTGGTGTCATGGCGAGATGGATACGATGCAAAATGTTTTGCTCAAACACGCCATTCCAACCGCCGATCAGGGTTTACAAAAATTGGGCATTGAAAACCCCGGGCGCTGGCTAGATATAATCGAACAGCGCGTTAAAACCGGCAAAACCGGCGCCGACTGGATTTCCCGCCACTGGGAAAAATACCATGACGAAAACCGCCTGGTGCAACAGTATCAGGCGCTTGCGCGCGAAAATATTCCGGTGCACGACTGGCCTTCACCCTGATTGCAAAAGATGTAATGAACGCAACACTGACACAAATGGCAGAAATTCCTGCCGGATTCTTTGAGCTGGAAACCGACCGCATCCTCGATGTTTTTCCGACGCCGACCCTGATCAGATTACAGGGTGAAAAACCGGCGGCTTTATTTGTGTCGATTTTGCTGCATGGCAATGAATACTCCGGGCTCAAGGCGGTGCAGGCGATCCTGCAAAAATATCAGAGCCATCTACCTCGTTCGCTGGCGATTTTCATCGGCAATGTCGAAGCAGCGGCGCAGAATATGCGCGTGTTGCCGGGGCAAACCGATTTCAATCGTTGCTGGCCAGGCACCGAAATGGAACCGAATGCCGAAACCGCGCTGATGCAGCAAGTGATCGATCTGGTCACTGCGGAAGAATTGTTTGCCGCGATCGATATCCACAATAATACCGGCACCAATCCTCACTACGCCTGCATGACGAATGTAACGCGCGACAACCAGCATCTGGCCGCCATGTTCAACCACATCGGTCTGGTGTTTAAACGGCCCAAAGGGGTATCGACAATGGCGTTCGATGGCATCTGCCCGGCCGTGACGCTGGAGAGCGGCAAGCCCGGTGACGCCAGCGGCATCCAGCATGCTACTGAAATGATCGATGCACTGCTGCATATGGATCACTTCCCGCAGCGCGACATCGCCCCGCACGACCTGCAACTGGTGCAATCGCTGGCGACGCTGAATATTCCCGATGATGTCAGTTTTGACTTCAACCTGTCGGCACAGGCCGATCTGACCTTCGAGCCGGGCTTCGAGCGCAAGAATTTCACCGAAATCAAACCGACTGATGTATTCGCCATCACGCGGGTGCCCAGGCCGCTACGCGTGACCAATCAGGATGGCGAAGATGTGTACGATGAAGTGTTGCGCATCGAGAACGGCAAGGTTTATCTGAACAAAACCCTGATGCCGGCGATGATCACACTGGACAAGTACATTGTACGTCAGGACTGCCTGTGTTATCTGCTTGTTGATTACGTCCAATAGCCGCTATAATCCTCGTCCTTTTTAATCGGGCTTTAGCTTGAGAAATATTGACTGCTCTCGTCAGGGCGAAAGGCGCAAAGAAACCCTTTATTACTTTGCGAGCTTAGCGACATGGCGAGCGTTCATCTGTTTTTCTCAATGTGAATCTCCCAAGCAGAAATCGCATGATTGAAATCAATCCCATCACAGCCAAAATCGAAGACCTGCTAGCGCGTATCGAAGCGTTAAGGGGGTATCTTTGACTATGCTGAAAAGAAAGAACAGCTAGAAGAAATTCGCCTCGAGCTGGAAAACCCCGAAGTCTGGAACGACCCGGATCGCGCACAGCAACTGAGCAAGGATCGCGCACGCCTCGAAGCCATTGTCGATGGCCTTGATGAAACCGCTCAAACCATTAGCGATGCGGCCGAGTTGCTCGACATGGCAGTCGAAGAAGGCGATGAAGAAACGGTTGAATCGGTGCAGGCCGATCTGGATGCCGCTGAAAAAGTCATTGCCGACCTGGAATTCAAACGCATGTTCTCCGGCGAAATGGATGCTGCCAATGCCTTCCTCGATATTCAGGCCGGCTCCGGCGGCACCGAAGCGCAGGACTGGGCTGAAATGCTGCTGCGCATGTATCTGCGCTGGGGTGAGCGCAAGGGTTTCAAGACGGAATTGATCGAAGTCTCGGCGGGCGATGTGGCCGGTATCAAGAGTGCGACCATCAAGTTCGAAGGCGAATATGCCTACGGTTGGCTGCGCACCGAAACCGGCGTGCACCGGCTGGTGCGCAAATCGCCGTTCGATTCCGGCAATCGCCGCCACACCTCGTTCGCGTCGGCCTTCGTGTCGCCCGAGGTGGATGACGATATCGACATCGAAATCGATCCGTCCGATCTGCGCATCGACGTATATCGCGCCAGTGGCGCGGGCGGCCAGCACGTCAACAAAACCGAATCGGCGGTGCGCATCACGCACTTGCCGACCAACACCGTGGTGCAGTGCCAGAACGACCGCTCGCAACACAAGAACAAGGCCACCGCGATGAAAATGCTGAAGGCGCGGCTGTATGAACTCGAAGTGCAGGCGCGTAACGCCAGCGCGCAAACAGTGGAAGATGGAAAATCCGACATCGGCTGGGGCAGCCAGATTCGTTCCTACGTGCTCGACCAGTCGCGCATCAAGGATTTGCGCACCGGTGTGGAAACCGGCAACACTCAGGCTGTACTCGACGGTAACCTTGACCCCTTTATTGAAGCCAGCCTCAAAAGCGGGCTGTAATCCGGACACTGCAATGACAGATAATCAACAAGCGCCTGCGGCGGAAGCCGTCGATGAAAACAAACTGATCGCCCAACGTCGCGAAAAACTCGGCCAGTTGCGCGAGCAGGGGCAGGCGTTTCCGAACCATTTCAAACGCGACAGTCTGGCCGACGATTTGCTCCGGCAATACGATGGTGAAAGCAAGGAATCGCTGGAAGAAAAGCAGATCACGGCTTCCATTGCCGGTCGTATGATGCTCAAACGCGTGATGGGCAAAGCCAGTTTCGCCAAGTTGCAGGATATGTCCGGCCAGTTTCAGATTTATGTGCACCGCGACACCATCGGCACCGATAGTTACGCCGAGTTCAAGCAAAGCGATATCGGCGATATCTTCGGCGCTACCGGAACCCTGTTCAAAACCAAAACCGGCGAACTGTCATTAAAGGTGACAGAGTTGCATCTGCTGACCAAATCACTGCGACCGCTGCCGGAAAAATTCCACGGCCTGACCGATACCGAGCAGAAATATCGTCAGCGTTATCTCGACCTGATTATGAATGCCGAGTCTCGCCGCGTATTCCGGATTCGCAGCCAGACCATCAACTTCATTCGCAATTATCTGAGTGAAAAAGGCTTCATGGAAGTGGAAACGCCGATGATGCATGTGATCCCCGGTGGCGCTACGGCAAAGCCTTTCGAAACCCACCACAATGCGCTGGATATGCAACTGTATCTACGAATCGCACCGGAGTTGTACCTCAAGCGGCTGGTTGTCGGTGGCTTTGAAAAGGTTTTCGAAATCAATCGCAATTTTCGCAACGAAGGGCTGTCCACACGTCACAACCCGGAATTCACCACCATCGAGTTTTATCAGGCCTATGCCGATTACCATGACTTGATGGATTTGACTGAAGACATGATCCGCAACCTCGCGCTGACCGTGGTTGGCAACACCAAGCTGGAATATCAGGGTGATGAATTCGATCTCGGACAACCGTTTGCGCGCATGAGCGTGATCGAATCGATCCTGCATTACAATGAACAGATTAGCGCCGATAATTTGAATGATCTGGAAGCAGCGCGGACACTCGCCCAAAAGCTGGGTATCGCCATCGATGACAACATGGGGCTGGGCAAGATCCAGATGGAAATCTTCGATGAAACGGTAGAGCCGAAGCTGATTCAACCGACCTTCATCACGGAGTATCCGACCGAGGTATCACCGCTGGCTCGACGCAATGATGAAAACCCTTTCGTCACTGACCGTTTTGAATTCTTTCTGGCCGGACGTGAATTGGCGAATGCCTTTTCCGAGTTGAATGACCCGGAAGACCAGGCCGAGCGTTTCAGAAAACAGGTTGAGGAAAAAGACGCCGGTGACGACGAAGCCATGCATTTTGATGAGGATTACATCCGCGCATTGGAACACGGAATGCCGCCCACCGCCGGTGAAGGCATCGGCATCGATCGACTGGTCATGTTCCTCACCGACTCGCCCAGCATCCGCGATGTGTTGCTGTTTCCGCACATGCGCCCGGAGTGAAACGGAGGGAACATGTGCCAATGAGCAAGCTGCGCCCGGAGTGAAACGCAGGGAGCATGTGCCATCGGGCAATCCGTGCAGTGCAAAAGCTTTTTGTTTCTACTTCGCGAAAAAAGGGGCCAAAGCCCTAACAGCCCGAATAGAAGTACCGATTACCGGCAAGGTTAATCAAGACAAAAAAATTCCGGCATCAGGCCGGATTTTTTATTGTAAACCCGAAATGTAAGGAAGGGATGAATCAGGAAATTGCCGCCTTCATTTCCTGCACGCCGCCAGACATATCGATTTCTTCAATCTCGGCCATGCCCAGCAAATGATAGGCTGGTACATTCTGGCTATCGACATTGGCCAGTGGATGGTCGGTGCCAACAACCGTTTCGAGCAGGGCGACCTGAACAACATCGGTGTAATCGGCGTCTCCACTATGCATGCGACTGGTGTTCAAATGCTCGGCCGGTACTTGGGTCAATTCTTCGGGGAACCCCCAGTTTTCGAGAATCTTCGCCCCGATGGCCGGGTAAATATCGACGATAATCCGGTGCAGTTTTTCTTCATTGTTGAGCAACGACGGATCGCTTTCCGCCTTGACCAGAATCGGAGAAATCCCGATCGAGTGGGTGAGCCCGGCGAGCAGGGCGCTGTCGGCTTCGAGCTTGGTATAACTCTTGGCCAATACCGCACTGAGCGCGGCCGTGTCGGTGCTCAGTTTCCAGGCGCGACGCAGAAACTTGTCCACCACCGGATTGGTGGCTTGAAACAATTGCTTCATGACCAGCGATGTCGCCAGGTTTCTGACCGTATTCAAGCCCATTCGGGTCACTGCATTGTGCACGGTATCGGCGGAACTCAGCCCGCGATACAGAGCCGAATTGGCAACCTGGATAATACGTGCCGACAAAGCCGCATCGGTGATGATGATGTCGGAAATATCCCGAATGGTGGCATTGTCGTCATCCACGGTTTCGCGCACCTTGATCGCCACTTCCGGCAGTGTCGGCAGCGGCAAGCGGTCATTTTCCAGATCGTCTAAAATGGATTCTTGGGTGATACTCATCAGCTTTCCTGGTTGAAATTTTTAGGTTGTGCCGAGGAGTATAGATGGCTTCCCTGCCAGTGCCAGCCGGCAGGCAAAAATTTTCGAGAAAATTCGCCTGTCAGATCAGCTAGTCGGTCTCAAACGAGTATGGCAGGTCGAGCAAGTCGAGATGATCTTCGCTGTGTCCGCAAATTACCAGATCACCGGCTTCTGCCTTGGCGATCTGCGCAACCAGCAACAGGCGGCAATGTTCATCGTCAAGGCGAACGGCATCGACGACCTGACCACTGTTATCGGCTGCTTCCGCCTGTTTGCTGCACAGTTTGTCAGCAGGGGCCGGACAGTATCCGCTATCGATTTTGGCACGGTACATGCGGCGTTTGAGTTTGCCCAGATACTGCATGCGGGCGACCACTTCCTGACCCGGATAACAGCCTTTTTTAAAGCTCACGCCATCGAGTAGTTGCAGGTTGCTCATCTGCAACACGAAGGCTCCGGCGGTGCTGGCGTAGACAGTCGGAATACCGGCATCGATTTGTTGCAGCCGCCAGTGGTTTTCATCATTGTGCGGCAGAGTATTGGAAAATTGTTGCCACAGCGCAATGGCTTCATTCTCGTCATTGCTCATTAACAGTAAGCGGTGACGCCCGGGCGCGGCTGGCAATCGCAGGCAGATCAGGCTGTCGGTCTGGGTGACCGCATGGATTTCGGCCGGAAATTCAGCGTGGTCGAATAATTCGGCCTGACTCGAGGTCAATGAAATTTGGGCGAAGGATTCACTGATATCGGCCAGAACCACTTTCGACATCAAGATGAATTTCCGCAGCGCCTGACCGATATCGGCGACGATATCCTGCGGCATCAGCAGCAGATAACCGCCATCGATACGAATCACCTGAAAGATGCCGAGCATCCGCCCCTTGGCATTG
Organism: Gammaproteobacteria bacterium; assembly: GCA_024763505.1. Taxonomy (GTDB): domain Bacteria; phylum Pseudomonadota; class Gammaproteobacteria; genus JACNJF01. The sequence continues at coordinate 553 of JANTFI010000085.1, read as the reverse complement.
GACATACTGCTTAACTGACTGTGATGTTCATCGATTTTGCGGATGTCATTACTCAACTGGTTTTGCAAAAACTCGCTGGCATCATCGCCGCCGACATAGAGGATCGCGGTTTGCTCCAGCGAACAGATCGCATTGTTTTCATCCAGTGGTTGCAGGGGTTGTTGTGAAACAAATTCTTTCCAGGCTTTCATGATTTCTTCTCGGATTGGCGGGTTTGTTGTTGCAGTGCCCATTGCGCATGCGTCTGCAATACCGGTTCGGCATCGGGCAGGGCTTGTTGCAGGGCGTTGATGATATGTGGGCTGGGCGCGGCATTTCCAAGTGCGATAGCGATATTACTACGCCATTTGGCGTGGCCAATACGGCGTATCGGTGAACCGGCCATGCGGTCGAGGAATTGTTGCTCGCTCCACTCGAAACAAGCCAGCAGGCTGATGTCATCGAGTGAGTGGCGCGGCTTGAAGTCGTCTTCCCCGGTCATTTGCTCGAAGCGATTCCACGGACAAAACAGTTGGCAATCGTCGCAGCCATAGATGCGGTTGCCGATCGGGCG
>JANTFI010000084.1 GCA_024763505.1 Gammaproteobacteria bacterium | reverse complement strand
GCTGGCAGAGAATTCGCGCTCACGCAGCGCAGTTTTGCGAATCGCCGAGCGGATTTCCTGATGGAGCGGAGATACTGGGTGTTGCTGCTGGTCGGATTGGTGACCGGCAGTGCGATGGCTGTGATTTATGTTAAACATGAAAGCCGGATTCTTTTTTCCGAGTTGCGCTTTAACCAGAAACAGCAGGATGAATTGCTCATTCAATGGAGCCGTTTACAGATCCAGAAAAGTACGTTGATAACCCAGGCCAATGTCGAAGCAATCGCCAGAAAAAAAATCGACATGGTTTTGCCGGAAACAATCCAGATTGTGACACTGGTTAAAAATGACTGAATCCAATGCAACCACTTCTTTTTTTGCAGGCCGGCACTACTTCGTGCTGGTTGTGCTGATTGCGCTGTTTTCCGGGTTGCTCGGTAGAGCGGTATATCTGCAAATCTATGACCAGCGTTTTCTCCTCGGAGAAGGTAGTCAGCGACAGATCAGAACCATCGAGACGGCTGCCTATCGGGGGACTATTTTCGATCGGTCCGGTAATCCACTGGCGATCAGTACGCCGGTCGATTCGGTCTGGGTTGACCCGAAAATTGCTTTGCAGGATCCATCGGCACTTAAAAAGGTATCAGAGTTACTGGATCTGAATTTCAAGAACACGATTTTACATCTAAAACAGCGAATCAACCGTGATTTTGTTTTTCTCAAACGTCGAGTGCAACCAGAGCTGGCCCATAAAGCTGCTTCCAGTGGCAATGGTGTTTATCTGCAACGGGAATACAATCGTTTTTATCCTGCTGGAGAAGTGGTCGCCCATGTGATCGGGTTTACTGATATCGATAACCAGGGACGGGAAGGCCTGGAATTGATCTACCAGGATAGCCTCAAGGCGCGTCCGGGGAAACGCAAAATTCTGCGCAATCGAAAAGGCGAGGTCATCGAGGAAATCTCTCAAGTGGTCGAGGCGGTCGCTGGGCAGGATTTGACTACCAGTATCGACATGCGCCTGCAGTATATCGCGTACCGCAGTCTGGCGCGTGCGATGAAAAAATTCGGTGCGAAATCGGCCTCTGCGGTTTTGCTGGATGCCCATAGTGGTGAAGTGTTGGCGCTTGTGAACCTGCCTTCCTACAACCCGAACAAAGCAAAAGACAATGCGGCCGGTCATCGCAGGAATCGAGCTATTACCGATATCTTTGAACCCGGCTCGACATTCAAGCCCTTTACCATGGCCGTCGCGCTGGACCGAGGTTTGTATAACCAGCGCAGCGTGATCAATACTGCTCCGGGCTATATGAAGGTCACCGGCTACCCGGTGCGGGATTTTCGTAATTATGGGAAGCTCGATCTTACTGGAATCCTGAAAAAATCCAGTAATGTAGGAGCCGCCAAAATCGCCTTGTCCTTACCGGCCGAAGATTTCTGGCAGGCACTTAGCAGTTACGGGTTTGGCGAAGAAACCGGTGTCCGTTTTCCTGCAGCTTCATCCGGTTATCTAAGCTTTTTCAGGGACTGGCATCCGTTAGATCAGGCGACACTGGCATTCGGTTATGGCGTATCGGTCTCGGTGTTGCAACTGGCCAGAAGTTATTCGATTTTTGCCAATGGAGGTAAGTTGTTACCTCTGAGTCTACTCAAGCTGGATCAGCCAGCGCATGCTAAACAAGTCATGAAAGCTGAAACCGCACGAACACTGGTGAAAATGATGGAGCAGGTGGTCGGGCCGGATGGCACGGCCCAGCAGGCTGCAGTAAAAGGTTACAGAGTGGCAGGTAAAACCGGAACGGTCAAGAAAAGCGGAGCCGGTGGATATCTGGAAGATACCTACAGTGCTGTCTTTGCCGGAATCGCGCCAGCCAGTAATCCGCGTCTGGTGATGGCGGTTATGGTCGATGAGCCCGACAAGGACAAGGGTTATTATGGCGGCACCGTCGCTGCACCAGTATTTCGTGAAGTCATGACACAGGCATTGCGATTGATGAATATTTCTCCGGACAAACCGGCAGAAATTTCAAAACTGGTGATGAATGTGCATCCGGATAACAGCGGCAGGAAGGGCTTATGATGGCAGCTCCCAGACGCAATACGGATATGACGATCAGTTTGTTATTGCAGGGTTTTGTTGCGGACGATCAGATTGGCGAACGTGCCCGGCATCTCGAAGTACATGCTATCCAGCTAAACAGCAAGGCCGTGAGTGCTGGTGATGTATTTATTGCCCAGGCCGGTCATCACCAGCATGGTATCGACTACGCGGCCGATGCAATCGAGCGCGGTGCCAAAGCGGTGCTGGTTGAATCGAATGATACGCGCAGTGAGCAGCGAGTCGCGCTGCTGTCGAGACAATACCCCGAAGTCGAATTTATTACGGTTAAGGATTTGACCCGAAAGACCGGAGCCATCGCCAGCCGTTATTACGGCGATCCTGGGAACCGTTTCAAGCTCATTGGGGTAACCGGCACCGATGGAAAAACCAGCGTCACTCATCTACTGGTACAGGCATTCAAACGGTTGGGTATTCAGGCAGGTAGCGTGGGCACGCTGGGTTACGGGGTTGATAATGAATTAAAAATGACCGGGTTGACCACGCCCGATGCCGTATCTCTGCAAGGTTATCTTTTCGAACTGGCGGTTAGTCAATGTGAATATGTGGTTATGGAAGTTTCTTCGCATGCGCTGGATCAATACCGGGTCAGTGGTTGTGATTTCAATATTGCCGTGCTGACGAATCTGGGTAGTGATCACCTTGATTATCATCAAACTGAATTACAGTATCAGCAGGCCAAGGCGCGACTTTTTGAGGATTTCAAACTGGAGTCGCGTGTATTGAATCTGGATGACGCATTCGGGCAGGAACTGGCAATTAAATATAACGGGGAAAAGCTCACCGGATATAGTACCAGAGTCGATACTGCTGATACCGGCATTAAACCCGCCGTGCAATTATTGCATTCACGCATGGCGGCGGATGGTCTGGAAATTGAAGTAAAAACCGCGCTCGGAAACATCCAGATATCCACCGCCCTGATTGGCGATTTCAATATCGAAAATCTGCTGGCTTGTGTCTCTACATTGCTGGACTGCGGCTTTGAGCGGGCCGATATCGAACAGGCGATGCAAGGTTTGCTACCCATTCCGGGTCGCATGGAATTCTTTCCGTCATTATCCGGACATGCTGCGGTGGTGATCGACTTTGCGCATACCGAGCAAGCGCTTGCCGCCTGCCTGCGTGCCTTGCAGGGGGCGGTTAAAGGCCGGTTGTATTGCGTATTCGGCTGCGGTGGGGATCGTGACAAAGGTAAGCGCGCCAGCATGGCTGCGGTGGCCGAGCAATTGTCTGATCAGGTGATTGTGACTGACGATAATCCGCGCAATGAGTCTCCGCAGCAAATCATGATGGATATCCTGTCCGGTTTCCAAAAACCGGATCGTGTGCGGGTGATACATGACCGCAAACTGGCGATTGAAACCGCATTGCGTGAAGCCACAGAGAATGATCTGGTGGTGATTGCCGGCAAAGGGCATGAACAGGAACAGATTATTGGCGATCAGCGAATCCCGTTCAGCGATCATCAGATCGTTCGGCAGTTACTGCAGGAGAGCCGGGATGATTGAAATTCATAGCTCAACATTGCCTTCTGTATTCCAGATTGAAAAGGTTCCAGAGTTTTCCTTCAAAGGCGTACAGACCGATACCAGAAAGTCCTGTAATGGAGCCTTGTTTGTGGCACTGAGGGGTGAGAACTTCGATGGCCATGATTACCTGAAACAGGCGCAAGCGCAGGGCGCGGTAGCCGCACTGGTGGAAAAGCCACAGGATATTGCAATCAAACAAATCGTGGTCGATGACAGCCTGCAGGCAATGGGGCAACTGGCGCGCTACTGGCGTCGTCAAGTCAACCCAAAACTGGTCGCGATCACTGGTAGCAATGGTAAAACCACAGTTAAGGAAATGTTGGCGAAAATTCTACACAGCCAGGACAAGACGCTGGTGACACCGGGAAATTTTAATAATGCCATAGGCGTACCACTGACCCTGTTTGGTTTATCGCGCGACGATGCCTACGCTGTGGTAGAAATGGGTGCCAATCACCCGCGTGAAATCGAGTACCTGGTCGGCATCGCCGAGCCGGACGTAGTGTATGTGAATAACGCCCGTGCCGCTCATTTGTCCGGATTTGGCTCGGTGCAGGGTGTGGTAGAGGCGAAAGGGGAAATGTACCAGAGTGCACCGAGTGACAGCACGGCTGTGTTCAATGAAGATGAGCCCGCCTGCGACTACTGGAAAACGATCTCCAATAGCCAGCGAAAGCTGTCTTTCTCGATGCAACATAAAGCAGAAATAAACGCCGGATTTTCGCAACAGGAGCAGGGTATTGAAGTCGATGTTCAAGTCGGCTCCAGATCGGGCCAATGTAGTTTGAACGTATACGGCTCGCACAATGCCAGCAATGCCACTGCCGCTATTTCGCTGGCAATGGCTTGTGGATTGGAACTTGACGATTGCTGTCACGCGTTGTCTGGATTTTCCGGTGTATCAGGCCGATTGCAAATGTGCGATGGCCCTGCACAAAGCCACATTATTGATGACAGTTACAATGCCAACCCGGATTCTCTGGCCGCTGCTATCGATGTGCTTTGTGCGCTCGAGGGAAGGGCCTGGCTGGCACTGGGCGATATGGCTGAAATGGGAGACGAGTCCCTGTCCATGCATATGCAAGCGCTGGATTATGCCCGGCAGCAGGGCGTGGAAGAAGTTTTTGCGCTGGGTGCTATGAGTTGTCGTGCAGCGGAAATCTTCGGCAAAAACGGACAGTGTTTTGACACCCATGCTGCGATGGCAGGACACTTGATGCCTCGACTGAAAAAAGGGGTCAATCTGCTGGTCAAAGGTTCTCGCAGTTCAGGGATGGATAAACTGGTCACCATGCTGACACATTCCAGCCTCCAAACGCCGACCCAGGGGACTCATCATGCTGTATAGTCTGGCGATTTATCTGACCCACTTTTACAGTGGTTTCAATCTGTTTCAGTACTTGACTTTCCGCAGCATACTCGGCGTGTTGACGGCACTGCTGATTTCGTTGTTGGTGGGTCCGTGGATGATCCGTTACCTCGGTCGTTACAATATCGGCCAAAGTATTCGTGATGATGGCCCGGAGTCACATTTCAGCAAGGCCGGTACACCGACCATGGGCGGCGCATTGATACTGGTAGCCATTATTACCAGCACCCTGTTGTGGAGTGATTTGTCTTCGCGGTTTGTCTGGGTGGTGTTGTTTGTGACCGCAGGTTTCGGTTTGATCGGCTGGGTCGATGATTACAAGAAAGTCGCACTGGGAAATTCCAAGGGCTTGTCGTCGCGCCAGAAATATCTGTGGCAATCAGTGGTCGGTCTGACCGCCGCCTGGATATTGTTCAGCACGGCCAAATTACCGATCGAAACCCAGCTGATTTTTCCGTTTTTTAAATCGCTGGTGATCGACCTTGGCTGGATGTATCTGGTGCTGGCGTACTTCGTAATCGTCGGCAGCAGTAATGCGGTCAACCTGACTGATGGTCTGGATGGATTGGCCATTTTACCAACCGTTCTGGTCGGCGGCGCACTGGGTGTGTTTGCCTATGTTACCGGTAATAGCAATTTTGCCAACTATCTGGGCATACCCTATATCCCCGGGGTAGGCGAAATGGTCGTATTTTGTGGCGCTCTGGTCGGTGCCGGGCTGGGCTTTTTATGGTTTAACACCTATCCCGCACAAGTCTTTATGGGTGATGTCGGCGCGCTGGCGCTGGGTGCCGCGCTGGGCGTGATCGCGGTGATCGTTCGTCAGGAGTTGGTGCTGTTCATTATGGGCGGAATCTTCGTGGTGGAAACGGTTTCAGTCATTCTGCAAGTGGCTTCCTATAAATTAACCGGTCGGCGTATCTTCCGTATGGCGCCATTACATCATCACTTTGAACTCAAGGGCTGGCCCGAACCCAGAATCATCGTGCGTTTCTGGATTATCACGCTGATTCTGGTGTTGATCGGCCTGGCCAGTCTGAAGGTTCGATAATGCAGGCCGTGATGCAAATTCCTATGCACCCATCGACCCCACATACAGCGCAGCGCTATCTGGTGGTCGGACTCGGTCTGAGCGGGTATTCGGTGGCGCGCCACCTGTTGCAAAGCGGTTATGAGTGTCGAGTGATCGATGATCGCGAAAGCCCGCCTTATGCGGAAAAACTCAAGCAGCAATTTCCTGCAGTTGACTTGATTTCAGGTTCGCTGAATGACGATGTGATCGATGCGACAGACTGTCTTGTGGTAAGCCCCGGAATATCCATTCGCAGCCGGCAGATGAAAAAGGTAGCAGAGCAGGGTAAGCGTATTATCGGCGACATCGAACTTTTTGCAGAAGCCGTGCAGCAACCGGTGCTGGCGATTACCGGATCGAATGGAAAAAGCACTGTGACAGCCTTGCTTGGTGAAATGTTCAAGGCCGATCATCGCAAGGTTGCGGTCGGCGGCAATATTGGTGTACCGGCGCTGGATCTGTTACAGCAGCAGGCCGATTACTATGTGCTCGAGCTGTCCAGTTTTCAACTGGAAACCCTGCATTCGTTACAGCCGCTGGCGGCTACGGTTTTGAATATCAGTGAAGACCATCTGGACCGCTACGACGGGCTTGCAGATTATGGGCAGACCAAGAAGCGAATTTATCAACAGGCGCAATACTGCATCAGTAATGCCGATGATCCGGCAACGCGTAATGCTGCCGAAGATATTACCTTTTCCATTTTGCATCAACAGGCTGATTACACGCTTGGCAATACTCAGGCGTTTTCCCTGATGCGTAACGGTGAAGCGATCATTGCCGTGTCTGAAATCAAACTGAAAGGGCGGCACAACTGGGCCAATTGTCTAGCCGCGATGGCACTGGCTGAAACCGCAGGAATCTCGCAAGCGGCCATGATCACGGCGATGAAATCTTTTGCCGGTCTTCCCCACCGCAGCCAATGGGTCGCCGAGATCGATGGTGTCAGTTACATCAACGATTCCAAAGCGACCAATCCCGGAGCGGCCAAGGCGGCTATCGATGGTCAGCAACAGCCGGTTATTCTGATTGCAGGCGGGCAGACTAAAGGGGCCAATGTCGAAGTGCTTTGTGACAGCTTGCACAAGCAGGTGAAGCAAGTAATTCTGTTCGGTCAGGATGCCGATGTGATCGAGCAAAGCTGGCAGGGTTGTACCGCAATCGAGCGCGTCGCGGATATGCCTGAAGCGGTGCGTGCGGCTCGGCGAATTGCACAACCCGGCGACCTCGTCATGTTGGCACCGGCCTGTGCCAGTTTCGATCTGTACAGTGGTTTCGATGCCCGAGGTGATCATTTCGTCGAACTGGTGAGGGCAATGCAATGAGTTCGCAAGCCGTTCGCGCCAGTCAGATAGTGGAAACGAAACACGAGTCGGTATTTCCGAAAATGCTCGATCAGCAGATTTTACTGAGTTTCGGCATTCTCTGTTTTGTCGGGCTGGTGATGGTGACCTCGGCTTCGATCGGCGTCGCGGACGCGCAATCCGGCGACCCGTTCAGTTATGGCAAGCGTCAGTTTCTGCGTTTGATACTGGGCGTGCTGTTGCTATGGCTGGCGTACCGGATACCCACCGAAGTTTGGAAAAAGAATGGTATGACGTTGATGCTGGCTTCACTTGCGCTTCTTGCTCTAGTGTTGATTCCGGGTGTCGGGCGCACCGTCAACGGGGCGACCCGCTGGCTTGATCTGGGCGTGTTTACCATTCAGGTTTCGGAGTTGGCGAAATTGTTTTTGATTATTTATCTCAGCGGTTATCTGATTCGTCGCAGTGATGAAATCAAGTCCGAGCTGAAGGGCTTTATAAAACCAATGCTGATTCTGTCGCTGGCCAGTGCCTTGCTGCTGCTGGAACCGGATTTTGGTGCTGCGGCCGTTCTACTGATGACCGGGCTGGGTATGATGTTTCTGGGTGGCGTGCGATTCGGTCAATTCATTCTGTTCGTGCTCGGCACGCTGGCCATCATGATTGCGATGGCTTTGCTGTCACCGTACCGCATGGCGCGCATTACTTCGTTTCTTGACCCCTGGTCGGATCCATTCAACAGTGGGTTCCAGTTGACTCAGTCTCTGATCGCGATCGGCAGTGGCGGTATTTTCGGTAGCGGGCTGGGTGGCAGCATCCAGAAACTGTTTTACCTGCCCGAGGCGCATACCGATTTTTTGTTTGCGATTTATGCCGAAGAATTTGGCTTGATCGGGGTGGTTTTTCTGGTGGCAGTTTACGCCTGGTTTGTCTGGCGTTGTTTTTTAATCGCGCGTACAGCTTTGCTCGGCAATCATGCCTTCGGTGCTTATCTGGCCTATGGCGTCGGTCTGCTGGTGACGATACAGGCGGTGATCAATATGGGCGTGAACATGGGCGCGCTGCCGACCAAAGGTCTAACGCTGCCCTTTATCAGTTATGGTGGCAACAGCATTCTGGTGATGTGCTTTGCCGTCGGGCTGGTGTTACGCGTGCATTACGAAAATATGCAGGCTGAAGTGAAACCGCAGTCAGGCGGCAAGCGCAAAAAGAAATCCGGGGGTGCAGAATGAATGGCCGCAAGCGCCCGATCATGATTATGGCCGGAGGTACTGGCGGGCATGTTTTTCCGGCGCTGGCCGTGGCCGATTATTTGCGCGAGCTGGGTGAAAGTATCATCTGGCTGGGTACCCGTGCCGGCATCGAGGCGCGGGTGATTCCACAAGCAGGTATTGAAATCGAATGGTTAAGCATTCATGGCGTTCGTGGCAAAAGCCTGCTGACCAAAGCTCTGGCCCCTTTTAAAATACTGCAAGCCTGCTGGCAAGCGCGGCGCATCATCAAAAAGCATCAGCCTCGCGCGGTATTGGGCATGGGAGGTTTTGTATCCGGGCCGGGCGGGTTGATGGCCTGGCTCAGTGGCATACCACTGTTGGTACACGAACAAAATGCCGTGATCGGTTTGACCAATAAATTGTTGAGCCGACTGGCTCGTATCAATTTCTTTGCCTTCCCCGCGGCTGCGCAAGGTATTGCAAGAAACCAGGTGGTGGGGAATCCGGTCCGTCAGGAAATTCTGCAATTGGCCGAGCCAGCGCAGCGTTATCAATCACGTCTCGATAAAGCCCTGCATTTGCTGGTGATTGGCGGCAGTCTCGGGGCGCAATCGTTGAATGAATCCGTACCGGCCGGACTTTGTCAACTGGATGCGCAACAACGACCACAAATTCGTCATCAAACCGGCAAGGGCAAGCTGGATGCTTGCCAGCAACGCTACCACCAATGCGAAGTCGAAGCCGAGGTAGTGGAATTTATCGATGACATGAACGCAGCCTATGAATGGGCCGATCTGGTCATCTGTCGCGCGGGCGCTCTGACGGTAGCTGAACTGGCGGCTGCCGGGGTCGCTTCCATACTGGTGCCTTATCCGCATCATGTTGATGATCAGCAATATCATAACGCACTATTTCTTGTGGATGCCAAAGCGGCGTTGATTCAGCGCGATGCACAGTTCGATGGTGATTTTGTCGCAGAAAGATTGATGTATTTCAGTGCTCACAAAAATGAATTGCTGGACATGGCGAAACGTGCCAGAGCAATCGCCTATACTCGCGCCACCGAACAGATAGCCGAAGGTATTTTACAGGAGGCTCAGTCATGACTGCCACGCCAAAGCAATTGATGCGCCGTACCCGCAACCTGCACTTTGTCGGCATCGGCGGTGCCGGTATGAGTGGAATTGCCGAAGTCTTTCATAATCTGAAGTACCGCGTCAGCGGGTCGGATATTCAGCTAAGCCCGATGGTGCAGCACCTGCGGGAGCTGGGTATCGATGTGCATATCGGGCATCGTGCCGAGAATGTGGCCGATGCGCATGTGGTGGTGGTTTCCACCGCGATCGATGAAAATAATCCGGAAATTATTCAGGCGCGCGAGCAGCGTATTCCGGTTGTACGACGGGCTGAGATGCTGGCGGAACTGATGCGTTTTCGCCTCGGTATCGCAGTCGCCGGCACGCACGGTAAAACCACCACCACTAGTCTGGTGACATCGGTTCTGGCCGAAGGCGGGCTGGATCCGACTTATGTCATTGGCGGCAAGCTTAACAGTTCGGGTAGCCATGCGCGTCTCGGCGCGAGCGATTATCTGGTGGCCGAAGCCGATGAAAGTGATGCTTCCTTTTTATATCTGCAACCCTATATGGCGGTCGTTACCAACATTGATCAGGATCATCTTCCCACCTACGAGGGGGACTTCGAGCGGCTCAAGCATACCTTTGTCGAATTTTTACATCACTTGCCATTCTACGGACTCGCAGTCTTGTGTATCGATGACGATGTGGTACGTGAAATTCTGCCACAGATTTCTCGCCCGATACTGAGTTACGGAGAAGCGGAGGATGCCGATGTAAGAATCTCTGCAATACAGGCGCAGGCTGAACGCAGCCATTTTCACGTTGAGTTTCCGGATAGCAAGGCTTGCGACATCGAATTGAATATGGCGGGCAAACATAATGTCTTGAATGCCACCGCCGCGCTGGCCATCGGCTGGGAACTGGATATCGATATCCAGTCGATGCAGCGCGCTCTGACACAATTTGAAGGTATAGGCCGTCGCTTTCAGATTACCGAAGATTTGTGGATCGGTGATAAAACCGTTCGACATATCGATGACTATGGTCATCACCCGAAAGAGATTCGGGCGGCGATCGATGCGATCCGGGCTGCCTGGCCGGATCAGCGATTATGTGTGGCATTCCAGCCGCATCGATACAGTCGTACCCATGACTTGTTTGAAGACTTCAGCGCAGTGCTCAGTGAAGTCGATCAATTATTGTTGCTCGATGTATATGCCGCCGGTGAAAAACATATCAAGGACGCCGATGGTCGTGCGCTGTGCCGGGCCATCCGCAACCGTGGGCAGATTGATCCTGTGTTTGTCGAAAGCATCGAGCAATTGCAACCGGTCCTCGAATCACTGGTGCAATCAGGTGACATCGTATTGACGCTGGGCGCTGGCAGTATCGGCAGTTTTGCCGCCGAACTGGTACGCCAGGGGAAGCCGGAATGATGGCGCAGGTAGCAGGACATCGCGGGCGACTGCTGAAGCAGGAACCGATGAGCAAACATTGCAGCTGGCGTACCGGCGGCGTGGCCGAATTTTATTATGAACCGGCGGACAAGCAGGATCTGGCAGATTTTCTGGCACATCTCGATGAGAACACGCCGATCACCTGGGTTGGTCTGGGCAGTAACTTGCTGGTGCGCGAAGGCGGAATTCGCGGCGTTGTGATCGGGTCTTTGAACCGGTTGAAAGTTTTGACATTGAATAAGGATGGAAGTGTGTATGCCGAATGTGGTGTGAGTTGCGCCAAGCTGGCACGTTATTGTCAGCAACATCAATTGGCTGGTGCGGATTTTCTGGCAGGCATTCCCGGCACTGTCGGTGGCGCATTGGCGATGAATGCCGGAGCCTTCGGTTCGGAAACCTGGCAATTCGTAGTCTCTGCGGAAGTGATGAATCGGCGCGGCGAAATAGAAATGCGCGATCCTTCTCAGTTCGATGTTTCTTACCGTTCGGTATCCTTGCCTGCAGATGAATGGTTCAGCGCAGCCTGTTTTCGTTTTGACTCGGCTAAAGATGATGCGCCATCCAATATCAAATCGCTGTTGGAGAAACGTAATGCTTCCCAACCCATCGGTTTGCCTTCCTGCGGTTCGGTTTTCAAAAACCCGCCCGGCGATCATGCCGCGAGGTTGATCGAGAAAAGCGGGTTGAAAGGCTATTGCATCGGTGGGGCTTGTGTTTCGGAAAAACATGCGAATTTCATCATCAATCATGATCATGCCAGCGCCAGCGATATAGAAAACCTGATTGCCGAAATCCAGCAACAGGTACGTGAACAGCAGGGCGTGTTGCTGCAAACCGAAGTACGCATAATCGGAGAGCAGCCATGAGTTATGCGCATTTGCAACCGAAACCGGATACGGTACAAAAAAGTGGCAGAGTCGCGGTGTTGATGGGTGGAACATCTGCCGAGCGAGAAGTGTCACTGAATTCCGGCGCCTGCGTATTGCAAGCCATGCTTGATGCCGGGGTTGATGCCTTCGAGGTGGATATCGGAAAAAACCGATTGCAGCAACTGCAACAACTGCAGGCGGATCGTGTTTTCAATGTGCTGCACGGCCGTGGTGGTGAAGATGGCCAGATCCAGGCCGTACTGGAAGTCCTCGGCATACCTTATGTCGGCAGTAGCGTACAGGCTTCTGCGGTAACGATGGACAAATTGATGAGCAAACGCCTGATGCTCGGTTGTGATATCGCGACACCGCCATTCAGTCGCGTCGATTCGATTGCTGACTGTGATCGCGTTTTGCAAACCCTGGGGCTGCCGTTGTTTGTCAAACCGGCCAGCGAAGGTTCGAGCATCGGTATGAGCCGGGTGGCGACCGCCGAACAGTTAACAGCGGCCTATCGCAAGGCGGCACCCTTTGGCGATGTTTTGGCAGAGCAATTGATTGATGGTGATGAATACACGGTGTCATGGATCGGTGACACGATTCTGCCGGTTTTCCGTATTGAAACACCTCATGAATTCTACGATTACGATGCCAAGTATCAGGCTGATGACACGGCCTATATTTGCCCCTGCGGTTTACAGCTGGAAGAGCAGCAACAACTGCATAACATCGTTCGGAAAATGATCGATGTATTTGGATTACGTCACTGGGGTCGGGCCGATTTTTTGCACCAACCTGGCGGAGAATTCCAGTTGATTGATATTAATACCGTTCCGGGAATGACTACACACTCGCTGGTACCGATGGCGGCCCGTGAAGCAGGATTGAGCTTTCCGCAATTGGTACTCAGTTTGCTGCAATTAACACTGGAGAATGACTGATGGATGCGACGATGCCCGGTGATGTGAATCCGTTTTTTGATCCCTCTGCAGCGGGCTCTAAAAAACCTGGAAAACGATTAAGTAAAAAAAATCGAAAGACCACGGCTGAAAAAGGCAATTCGATCGCGAAAAGAAATACCAGAAAGGGTCAGGCAAAAAAAATTAACCGCGATAATAATTCAGCTGATTTTCAGGAATGGTTGTGGCTGAAAAAAAATATAAAACCTCGGTTTATTATTCCGGTTTTTATCCTGGCATTATTCATTCTGGCCCCTTTTGAATTGTCGGAAAGTGATATAATGCCGATTGAAAAAATCAGCATCCAGGGTACCTTCAAACATCTCGATAACCGGCTGGTTGAACAAGGGC
>JANTFI010000083.1 GCA_024763505.1 Gammaproteobacteria bacterium | reverse complement strand
GTCAGCGGAGAATACGCGATGCTCAAGGCAGCCGGCCAAAATGGCTGGATCGATGAAAAAGCCTGCGTGCTTGAAGCACTACTGTCGATGAAACGTGCCGGAGCCGATGGCATACTGACCTATTACGCCAAAAAGGTCGCACAGTGGTTGAATGATTAACAGTCATGGATAAATACGCAGTCATTGGCAATCCGATCAAACACAGTCTGTCACCACAGATTCACAGCCTGTTTGCCGAGCAAACCGGGCAGGCGCTGGAATATACGGCGATACGACTGGATGAGGATTTGTTCGAACAGCAATTACAGCAATTGGTCGAGTCCGGCTATCGAGGCCTGAATGTGACTGTTCCATTCAAGGAAAAAGCCTGGGCCCTGTGCGACCGCCTGAGTCCGCGCGCGCGCGATGCCGAAGCCGTCAATACACTGATTTTTCAAGCCGATGGCTTGATCGCAGGCGACAATACCGATGGCATCGGCATGACCCGGGACATGGTCAACAACCATAGAATTCTGCTCAAGCACCGGCGTATCCTGATGCTCGGTGCCGGTGGTGCTGCACGCGGCGTACTGGGCCCGTTACTGGCACAGCAACCGCGGCAGATCACCATTGCCAATCGTACCTTGCAACGCGCTGAAGAACTGGTCGAACAGTTTCAGCAGCCGGATCGTTACGACAGCGAACTGGAAACAATTCCCTACGAAGACCTGAAACAACAGGGGTTCGACCTGATCATCAATGCCACATCGGCGGGGCTAAACAATGAAATCCCGCCGATTCCGGATTCGATTCTCGGCGTCAATACGGTTTGTTACGACATGATGTACAACCTCAAACAACCGACCACCTTTGAACAATGGGCGATCGAAAGAGGGGCACTGCGACAGTTTGATGGCCTTGGCATGCTGGTCGAACAGGCGGCCGAAGCGTTTTATATCTGGCGCGGCACAAGGCCGCAAACCAGCGAGATCATAAAGCAATTGCGTCAGCAAGAGACCTGACCCCTTTTTTCTTTAGCTTCAACCGCCAGTTTCGGTGACGGCGCATGATCCAAAGTCTTTACGCAAAAAAACCGGCTGATTGATTCAGGTCATCGAATGCATGGCCATGATGGCTATACTAAATTTCAGCGAACAGGAAAGAGGATATGCAACACATGCCCGATGTACAACCTTTTAAAGAAAAGTTACTCGCACTGAAAAAGGAATTGACCGAACGCGTTGCCGCCATCGACAAGGACATCCGCCACGAAGGCATGAGCCACGACTGGGAAGAACAGGCCAGCGAGCGCGAGAACGATGAAGTGCTGGAGTCTCTCGGCAATGCCTCGGAGCGCGAACTGGCGATGATTAACTTCGCTTTGCAACGAATCGAACAGGGTGAATATTTTACCTGTAGTGTTTGCGGAGACGAGATTCCGCCCGCGCGACTTGAATTGCTACCCTACACCACGTTGTGCGTCGATTGCGCAGAAAAACGCGAAAACCAACAATAACGGAGACTGAACAAAGTGCTGAATGAAAAACACGATCTGGTACACGAATTACCGGAATACCGCGACACCATCCATGAACTGAAAACCAGCAATGCCCACTTTGCCAGGCTGTTTGACGAATATCACGAACTCGACCACGAGATTCACCGTGCCGAAACTGGCGTGGAAACTCCGTCGGATGATTACCTGGAAGGCTTGAAGAAGAAACGGTTACAACTCAAGGATGAATTATTCGACATGATCAAGGCAGCTTGACCTGCGGCCGCCACGACTGGCAGTGGTACCGGCTACCGGCCGGAGTCCGGTTAATCCACCATCGACAGGCCACGGGTGTCTGGCGGCGGAGGTGGCGCTGAAGTGTCATCATCTGCCAGATCACTGCCGACCGGCGCAATATCGATGCCACTGATATCGATCTGCGGCTCGGGTGTTTCAACATTTTCCACCAATTGACTGCCAACAGGTGCCAGATCGGTCTCGAGATCGCTGATTTGTTCGGCGCGTATGCCCAGCGGATCGGTCAGCAAGGCTTGCGGGACTTGTTCTGATTCCGGATATTTACTGACATAATCTCCACCGCTCTCGGGCGCTTGCTCTGAAGCTGAAGCGGCAGAACCCGATGCTACTGTGGCCTGCGCCGCTGAACCAGCGCCTGGCGCATCTGCGCTCGTAGCCGCTTCAACCAACTCGACAATTTCACAAATGGCACCGGCTTTTTCAAAAGCATTGCGGAACTTGATCATGGTGACTTCATCGACCTTGCGCTTGATATACACCCGCTTACCCGAAAACATATGCGCCAGTCGCGCCTCATCGGCCTTGAACATCATCCCCAGCTTTTGCCGAACCACAGCGGCATCGGCTCCGGGCTTGATCACGCCGCTAAAAGCAATCTCGAAATACTTCTCGGCCATGTGGGTTTCCTCCGCGCTGGTTATATAAAAATAATTATAGGATAGTCGTAAAAAATATTACCGCTTGCCTCGATCACTGTAGCATATTCCCTTCTTCTTCAACAAAACCCGGATTCCTTTCTGATGACAACAATGCGCGCACTCGTCAAGGCGAAGGCTGAACCCGGAATCTGGATGCAACAGGTACCGATACCGGATATCGGCATCAACGATGTACTGATCAAGACCAAACGCACCGCCATTTGCGGCACCGATATTCATATCTATAACTGGGATGCCTGGGCGCAGAAAACCATTCCGGTGCCGATGGTGGTGGGGCATGAATTCGTCGGTGAAATTGTCGAGGTTGGCAGCAATGTGAATGACTTTCACCCCGGCCAGATCGTTTCCGGCGAAGGCCATGTGGTGTGTGGACGCTGCCGCAACTGCATGGCCGGCCGTCGCCACCTGTGCGCGCACACCAGTGGCATCGGCGTCAATCGTCAGGGCGCATTCGCCGAATATGTCGCCCTGCCGATGGCCAATGTGTGGGAACATCGCCCCGGCATCGATCTCGATATCGCCGCCATCTTCGACCCGTTTGGCAACGCCACCCATACCGCGCTGCAATTCGATCTGTTCGGCGAAGATGTGCTGATCACCGGTGCCGGCCCGATCGGTTGCATGGCGGCGGCCGTGTGCAGGCATGCCGGTGCGCGCCATGTCGTCGTCACCGATGTCAATCCGTGGCGACTGGATCTGGCAAAAAAAATGGGTGCCACAGTCACGATCGATGTCAGCCAGAAGAATCTGGCCGAGGTACAGCGCGAACTCAACATGACCGAAGGCTTTGATGTCGGGCTGGAAATGTCCGGCAACCCGGCCGCGCTCAATCAAATGATCGACAACCTGTGCCACGGCGGCAAGATCGCCATGCTCGGCATTCAGTCCGGCGATGTCGCCATCGACTGGGACAAGATCGTGTTCAACATGCTTACCATCAAAGGCGTGTACGGGCGCGAAATGTATGAAACCTGGTACAAGATGTCAGTGATGATCGAATCCGGCGTCGACTTGCTTCCGATCATCACCCACCGCCTGCCAATCGAGAGCTTTCAAAAGGGCTTCGATGCGATGCTTAGTGGGCAGGCCGGTAAAGTCATTCTGAACTGGGAGGATTGAACATGAGTAAAGATTTTCTAAAACATTGCCAGCAACAGATCGAAGACATAAAAAGTGCCGGACTGTACAAGGATGAACGCGTCATCACCACCGCGCAAGGATCACATGTGCAGGTCGCCGATGGGCGCGAAGTGCTGAACCTTTGTGCCAACAATTACCTCGGCCTGGCTCAGCACCCGGATGTACGCAAGGCGGCGCACGACGGCCTCGACCACTGGGGCTATGGCCTGGCTTCGGTGCGTTTCATCTGCGGCACGCAATCGATTCACAAACAGCTCGAAGACAAGCTCAGCGACTTTCTCGGTTTTGAAGATACCATCCTCTACCCTTCCTGTTTCGATGCCAATGGCGGTCTGTTTGAAACCCTGCTCGGCCCCGAAGATGCGGTGATTTCCGATGCGCTCAACCATGCCTCGATCATCGATGGTGTGCGCCTGTGCAAGGCACAGCGTTATCGCTACAACAACAATGACATGGCCGATCTCGAAGCGCAGTTGCAGGCAGCCGACAAGGCCGGCGCGAGATACAAGCTGATCACTACCGATGGCGTGTTTTCGATGGATGGCATCATCGCGCAACTGGATAAAATCTGTGACCTCGCCGAGCAATATGGCGCGCTGGTACATTTTGACGATAGCCATGCGGTTGGTTTTATCGGTGAAAAAGGACGCGGTACGCATGAACTTTGCAACTGCATGGATCGTGTCGATATCACCACCGGTACGCTCGGTAAGGCGCTGGGTGGTGCCGGTGGCGGTTACACCAGCGGCAAAAAAGCAGTCATCGATTTACTGCGCCAGCGCTCGCGGCCTTATCTTTTCTCCAACACCGTTTCACCTTCGGTCGTCGCCGGTGCCATCGAGGCGCTGGATTTACTCACTGCCTCGACGGAGTTGCGAGACCGCCTTACAAAGAATACGAAATTATTTCGTGAAGGCATGAGCGAGCGCGGCTTCGACATCGTGCCCGGCACACACCCGATCGCCCCCATCATGTTTTACGATGCCTCCAAAGCCGTCGAATTCGCCAGCCGCATGCTGGAAAAAGGGGTCTATGTCATCGCCTTTTCATTTCCCGTCGTGCCGCAGGGCAAGGCACGCATCCGCACACAGATTTCCGCCGCGCACAGTGAAGAAGATTTATTGCTGGCGATGCAAGCCTTCAGCGCCGTGAAAGAGGAAATGGGTCTGTAATGCTCTATGTCTCCGACCTCGATATGACGCTACTGAATGCCGATGCGCAGCTCAGCCGTTTCGCTATCGATAATCTTAATTATTTCATCGATCAGGGTATTCTGTTTACCGTAGCGTCCGCACGCAGCGTCAAGTCGATACAACCGATTTTCGCAGAGGTCGATTTGCCATTGCCAGTGATCGAATTCAATGGCGCTTTTATCTCCGACCTGAAAACAGGAAACCACCTTGAGGTCAACGCCATCGACCCGGCCACGGTTTCAGCGATCCATGACGTGCTTGAAGAAAGGCAGCAGAACGCCTTTCTGTCCACCTTCGATGGCATCGCCGACCGGCTTTATCTTTCACGCATCGACAATGCCGGAGAACGGTGGTACGCCGAGGATCGCTTGCGCCAAAAAGATCCCCGCTTTGTCGAAACCGATGGTCTTACGCGTCATTTCAATGAACAAGTCGTGTGCATCACGCTGATTGATCGAAAGCAAAAACTCGAGCCCTTAGCCCGGCAGATTTCCCGACTCTCCGATCAAGTCGAGATTCACCTGCAGGATCATGCCTACTCCCCCGGCTGGTATTGGTTGACTATACACAGCCATCGCGCAACCAAAGACCAGGCAATCGAATCCTTGCTACAGATAACAGGGCTGGAAGAGCGAAAAATTACCGCCTTCGGAGATCAGATCAATGATATCAAGATGCTACGCGCGGCTCATGTCGGCGTAGCGGTCGACAATGCCTGTGAGGATTTGAAGCAAGTCGCCAGCCTAACTATAGGACATCACGGTGAGGATAGTGTTATCCAATATATCGCTACCGAAAATAATATTACGCTGATAGAGAATTAGCTCAATCCACGCTCGGCCAGCATGGCGTCGGGTTGCGGCTCCCGGCCGCGAAATTTTATATACAGGCTCATCGGATCGTCACTGCCCCCTTTTTGCAGAATATTCTGCCGAAATGCGCACGCCGTGGGCTGATCGAAAATGCCATTTTCGCGGAATAACTGATAACCATCAGCATCCAGCACTTCGGCCCACAGGTAAGAATAATAGCCTGCGCTGTAGCCGCCGGAAAATATGTGCTGAAAATAGGTGGAGCGATAGCGCGGGGCGATCAGCGGATCCAGGCCCAGCGATTGCATCGCTTGCTGTTCGATCTCATTGACATCCTGTAGCTGGTCGGTTCGTAAACTGTGCCAGGCCATATCAAGCACCGAAGCCGCAACGTATTCGGTCGTTGCAAAACCCTGATTGAAGGTTTCCGATGCAAGAATTTTTTCAATCAGGAAATCACTGATGGTTTCGCCGCTTTCGACATGGCGTGCATAGACTTTCAGCACCTCGGGCTCCATCGCCCAATGCTCCATAATCTGGCTCGGTAATTCTACAAAGTCGCGTTTAACCCGGGTGCAGGATAAACTTTCGTAGGTGACATCACTGAGCAATCCGTGCAGGGCGTGGCCGAATTCGTGAAACAATGTCCGCACTTCGTCAATACTCAGTAACGCCGGCTGACCACTCTGACCCTTATTGAAATTACAGACATTGACGACGATAGGCCGAACCTTTTCATCGAGTCGCGATTGCCGTCGATAATTACTCATCCATGCCCCACCACGTTTGGATGGGCGCATAAAGTAATCTGCATAGAACAAACCGACATGCGTGCCATCCGCATCGCTGACTTCCCACACTTCGACATCCTCATGATACACCGGCACATCGTTTCGCCGCTGAAACGACAGGCCATACAACTTTTCAGCCACATAAAAAGCGCCATCGCGTACTGCGGGCAAGGCAAAATAAGCAGACAGTTCATCCGCTTCGAGTTCATATTTCTGTGCGCGAAGTTTCTCGGTGTAATACCACCAGTCCCAGGGTTGCAGCGTGATGTCATCACCCCGTTGATCAATCAAGGCTTGCAGTGCCTGCGCCTCTTGTCTGGCTTTTTCGATCGCCGGTTGCCACACCTGTTGCAGCAATTCATTCACTGCTGCAGGCGTTGCGGCCATGCGGTCTGATAATTCGAAATCAGCATAGCTTGTGTAGCCCATCAGCCGGGCCTGACGAACGCGCAACGCGGCGATTTTCGACAGGATGGATTTATTGTCGTACTCATTATTATTGTCGCCAGAATGCGTATAGGCGTGGAACATTTTTTCGCGCAACGCACGATTATCCGACTGCTGCATTAACGGCGTGAACGATGAGCGTGAAGTGGTGAACAGGTATCTCCCATCATGACCGGCTTCACTGGCCGCCGCAGCCGCCGAGGCCAGCAAGGCATCCGATAAACCAGCCGTCTGTGATTCATCCAGAATCATCTGGAAGTCATTCTGTTCGGCCAGCAGATTTTGCCCGAATTGCGTCGTCAACAACGATAATTCCTCCTTGATTTGTTTCACCTGTTCACGCGAATCCTCATCCAGCGCCACGCCGTTGCGCAGAAAATCCTTGTGAATTTCCGTCAACAAATGATTCTGCTCAGCATTCAGCCCCAGCGATTCTCGCTGTTCAAACAAGCGGGATATGCGTGAAAATAATGCCTGATTCATCGATATTCCGGAAAAATGCCGCGCCAGCGCGGGTGCCAGTTTTTTATGCAGCGCCTGTAATTCATCGTCGGTGTGAGCCGAATTCAGGTTATAAAAAACCATCAATACCCGCATAAGGGCATCATCGGCGCGCTCCATGGCCTCAACGGTATTGGTAAAGCTCGGTTCTTCATCCAGCGCGCTGATCCGCTCTATGGCCTCGCTGTGCCGTTTCATCCCCTGTTCGACGGCCGTTTTGAAATGTTCATTAGAAATCTTATCCAGCGGCGGTGCAGAGAATGGAGCCTCGTAAGTTTCAAAAAAAGGGTTGGTATCTTGGGTCATTATTTCTTCCTGAGCTCCTGATGTAGCTGACAAATCAGCAAAGTAGAATAGCCTGATTTATGGGTCTCGACAATTGGCAACAGCTACTCAGAGGTTTCCCTGATCACACCCCGCTCCAGCTGGTCGCGTTCGATCGATTCGAACAACGCCTTGAAGTTGCCTTCGCCGAAGCCTTCGTCTTTTTTGCGCTGGATGAATTCGAAAAACAGTGGCCCGATCATCGGTTCGGAAAAGATTTGCAGCAGCAATCGTGGATCACCATCTTCGGTGCTGCCATCGAGCAGGATGCCGCGTGACTGCAATTCTTCCACCGGTTCACCATGCCCCGGCAGGCGCTCGTCGAGCATCTGGTAATAGGTATCCGGCGGCGCGGTCATGAACTGGATGCCGCGCCCCTTGAGTCGATCCCAGCAAGCCAGAATATCATCACAGGCGAAGGCGATATGCTGGATGCCTTCGCCGTTGTACGCCATCAGAAATTCCTCGATCTGGCCGCTGCCGGCAGAGGCTTCTTCATTCAGCGGGATGCGGATCTTGCCATCCGGCGCCGTCATCGCGCGTGACTTCAGGCCGGTGTATTCGCCCTTGATATCGAAATAGCGGATTTCGCGGAAATTGAAAATGCGTTCGTAAAATTCCGACCAGAATTGCATGCGTCCGCGGTACACATTGTGGGTCATGTGGTCGATCGTGTGAAAACCGCAACCGGTCGGATTTTTGTCTATGTCCGGCAAATAGGTGAAATCAATATCGAAGATCGATTGCCCCGGCTGATAGCGGTCGATCAGATACAACGGTGCGCCGCCGATGCCCTTGATCGCGGGCAATTTCAATTCCATCGGCCCGGGCGGAATATCAATCGGCTGTGCTCCCATTTCCTGCGCGCGCGCATAAGCCTGATGAGAATCCCTGACGCGAAAGGCCAGCCCGCAGGCGCTGGGGCCATGCTCGCGGGCAAAATACCAGGCCACACTTTTCGGCTCGTTATTGAGGATGAAATTGATATCGCCCTGACGGTACAGGGCCACATCCTTGGAGCGATGCATCGCTACCTTTTGAAAGCCGAGCATCTCGAATACCGGCTCCAGTATGCCCGGCTCGGGCGAAGCGAATTCGACAAATTCAAAGCCATCCAGCCCCATCGGGTTTTCGAATAAATCAGTCATCAGTCATTCCTATTACCAGATAATCTGATTTTATCTTTGAGATATCCTGGACTGAAATATTTTCTGGTTATTTATTCAGACTTTGGACAGCGCTGAGCACAGGCGGTCGATGTGGGATTTTTCATGATTGGCCGACAGGGTGATGCGCAAGCGCGCCGTGCCTGCTGGCACAGTCGGAGGGCGGATGGCGACAACGTGAATACCCTGCTCGAACAGTTTTTCACTGATTTCCAGAGCACGATGATTTTCGCCGACGACAACAGGCTGGATCGCCGTTTCGGACGGCATCAACTCGACTTCTAGCGACTGCATTTGCTGTTTGAAATAATCGATCAGTTCGAACAGTTTTTCGCGCCGCCAGGCTTCCTGTTGAATAAACTTCAGGCTTTGCATGATTGCGGAAGCATTAGCCGGTGGACTGGCGGTGGTGAAGATATAACTGCGCGCTTGCTGGATCAGTGTTTCGATCAAGTCATCACTGCCCGCTATAAAAGCGCCGCTAACGCCAACCGCCTTGCCCAGTGTAGCCATCAGAATCGGCACTTGCTGCTGGCTCAGTTCCAGCGCATCACACACTCCGCCCCCTTTTTTTCCCAGCACGCCAAAGCCGTGCGCATCGTCGAGCATCAGGTCGCTGTCGGTTTGTTCGGCAAGTTTCACCAGACCCGGTACATCGGCCAGGTCGCCATCCATACTGAATACCGCATCGGCCATCACCAGCCGCTGCCTCGCCGGAGTGGCCTCAATCAAGTGCCTGAGTTGTGACAGATCGTTGTTCGAGTAGCGCTTGAAGCGGGCATCCGACAGTTTGGCGGCATCGATCAACGAGGCGTGGTTAAGTTTATCCTGAAAGATCGCATCATGGCGATCAGTCAGCGCCGAAGTGACCGCGAGATTGGCCATGTAACCAGTGCTGAATAGTAATGCACGTTCGCGTCCGGTGAATTCGGCCAGCGCCTGTTCGCATTCGTGGTGCAATTGACTGTGACCATTGACCAGATGCGCCGAGCCGCTGCCGACGCCGTATTGTTGCGCCGCTTCGATGAATGCCTGTTTAACTTCCGGATGATTGGCCAGACCGAGGTAGTCATTGCTGCAAAACGAAATGACATCGCGCCCATCGATGCGTGTTTCCACACCCTGCGGCGATTGTAGCAATCGCTGCTGGCGGTACAGCCCCTTTTGTTTTCGATGCGCTAAATCCTGTTTGAGATTTCTCATGGTCTACGGCCATTGCACCACGAAAGGTTTGAAAAAGGGGGCAAAGAGAAATGGGTGATGGTCATTCTCAAGATGGAACCCAAACGATCGCCGACAGGTTTCCTCAACTGGTTTCACTCCGGCAAGCGTCGGGGGGTTCTCTGGCTTTTCAAGCCGCTGACTGCTGCGCCTGCTTGGTCGATTCCGGCTTGATGCCGAGACGGGCGAATAATTCCATATCCCTGTTTTCTACCGGGTTGGGTGTGGTCAGTAATTTTTCACCATAAAAGATCGAGTTGGCGCCAGCATGGAAACACAGCGCCTGCAATTCATCACTCATGTCATTGCGTCCGGCGGATAAGCGCACTGCCGATTTTGGCATTAGAATTCGTGCCACGGCGATGGTGCGCACGAAATCCAGCGGGTCGAGTTGCTCGGTACCGAACAGCGGGGTGTTTTCGACCTGCACCAGCAGGTTGATCGGCACTGATTCCGGGTGCCTGGGCATATTCGCCAATTGCTGCAGCAGCCCGGCGCGATCCTCTTTTTGTTCTCCCATGCCGACGATGCCTCCGCAACAAACATTGATATTTTCATCCTGCACATGCTGCAGTGTGTCGAGACGATCCTGATAGGTGCGGGTGGTGATGATGTCTTTATAATATTCCGGTGAGGTGTCGAGGTTGTGGTTGTAATAATCCAGACCCGCCTGTTTCAGGCGGTGCGTTTGCTGCTTGTCGAGCATGCCGAGCGTGACGCAGGTTTCCATGCCGAGGTCTTTCACCAGCGCAATCATTTCGATGACTTTATCGAGATTCTTGTCAGTTGGGTTGCGCCAGGCCGCACCCATGCAAAAACGGGTCGCGCCATTGTTTTTGGCATTCAGCGCCGCCTGCTTGACTTCTTCCAGCGGCAGCAGGCGTTCTTTTTCCAGTTCGGTGTCATACTTGGCCGACTGCGGGCAATAGGCACAATCTTCCGGACAGGCTCCGGTCTTGATGCTGAGCAATGAACTGATCTGCACACTGTTGGGGTCGAAGTGCTGACGATGGATAGTTTGCGCCTGAAACAATAAATCATTGAAAGGCTGATCGAATAATGCTTTGATTTCAGTCAGCGACCAGTCGTGACGCAGGGTGGATTCAGTCATTGTGCAAACTCGCGGAAACGGCTCGGGATCGGGAAGAGACTCAGTCTATATCGATCAAGGGATTAGTCAATCCTGAAACCGCTACTTCAAGCCATAAAACCCGGTTTTTCCACTAGGGAAAATGGCTGGATCGATACCGGAGACGTTCGCCTTCATTAAAATTCAGGGATAAAGCATCTTGTCAGGACGACGAATAAACTTAAGGCTTCTGCCGATATTCAGACGGCTTTTCAACCCCGCGCTCTGCCAGTTGTGCGGCACCCAGGTGAGCAGCCGAGACTACCTGTGCCAGCACTGTGACGCCAGTATGCCGCGCGTGCCAAACCCTTGCCCGCTATGCGGCCTGCCCAATCACGATACCGCCCTGAACGGCGATAGCCCTTGTGCAGCTTGTCTAAAGCAGCCACCTCCGTGGGACCAAATGATTGCGCCGCTGGAATTTACCGGATATACCCGGGATCTACTATTGAAATTCAAGTTTTGCGGCCAGATGCATCAAGCCCTGATCCTGCTTGCTCACTGCTGTCAGGCATACCGACAACGTCCGGTGGAAGTCCTGCTTCCGGTTCCGCTGCATCCGCAAAAATCCCGTCAAAGGGGGTTTAATCAGGCGCAGGAAATCACGGCCATCTTGTCCGGTCTGTTACAACGGCCGATCGACCAGAGCTGCCTGAATCGAGTGAAGCCGACCAAGGCGCAATCGGGTTTGAGTTTGTCTAAACGCCTGCGTAATCTGCAGGGTGCTTTTGAATTTACTACCGGCACTGAGTACAAACGGGTCGCCATCGTGGACGACATCATCACCAGTGGCAGCACCATGCAGGCACTGTGCAAGGTATTGAGAAAAGGCGGGGTGGAGTATATCGAGGTGTGGAGTATCGCGCGCACCCTGAAACAGAGAGATTGACCTTGCAGCAACTACCAGTTGAACGGCATCATGCCGGAAGGAGAAAAGCGTTTCTGGATTCTCGACATCAGATAACTCATGCGATTCATCTGGTAGGCCAGGGTGACCGTCATGGTATCAAGCGAGCCATTCATGCGACCAATCGAGTCATCCATATGCTGGATCTTCGGCGTGAGTTGTTCCAGATTTACCATCGACTGTTGCATCCCGACCATGATGACTTTCATTTCCTGCATCGAAGAGTTCATCTGCTCCATTTGCGCGATCATTTGCGGGACGCTGTCCGAGGCAGGCTTGGCGGTTTCATTCAATTGATCGATTGCCTTGCTGATGGTGTTGAAGTCCTTGAACCCGGCTTCCCAGATCGGCTGCCAGACACGGATGAACATCATCATCACGACGATAATCGAAATCGCGGCGAGCACAAAAAACAGCCCGCGGGCAATATCGGCGAAGCGCCGCGATGTACATACTGGCGCTGCCTGCGCCGGCTGTTCGTCAAGTTCCGGGAATTCTGACATGCAATCACTCCTGATACGCAGCATGCAGCTTCTTTGCCGTATGCTGAATTTTTATTATAGTGTTGAAATTTCAGGCACTCCAATGCTAACAATAAATTTAAGCCAACCCCTTGAGTTATATCAAGCCGGATAAACATGCTGCAGGTCAGACCCGCCAAACCCGACGATGCTTCAACCGTGATGGCGCTGAAACAGGCAGTGTTACAGCAAAGCCGCTTTCTGCTACTCGAAGTGGATGAATACCAGCCTACAGAAGCAGCCGAAGTCCGTTTTATCGTAGACCTGGCCAAAGCTGACAATGGCCTGTATTTGCTTGCGATGGATGATGACATCGCCGTCGGCCATCTGGTGGCGCGAGGTGGCTGTTTCCGGCGCAACCGCCACAGTGCGAATGTGTTTATGGCGGTGCATCAGGATTACTGGGGCCGCGGCATCGGCCGACAATTGATCGATGCCCTGCTGGCATGGTTTGCAGACAGCCGGTTGACGCGACTGGAATTGACCACGGCTATTGATAACAATCGTGCCATCTCGCTATACCAAAGCGCCGGTTTCGAGATTGAGGGCTGCAAACGTGGCGATATCAGGATCGATGGCGAGACGGTCGATTCCTACCTGATGAGTTTTTTGAAAAATCTTCCCAACCCGCGGACACACGATGACGAGGACACAATATGAAATGCCATGAAATAGACTATGAAATTATCGGCTCTGAAATGCAGTTGATCGAAAT
>JANTFI010000082.1 GCA_024763505.1 Gammaproteobacteria bacterium | reverse complement strand
TAACATCGCTTTGGGCGGCGCTTTTGTTATTTCCGCTATCAGGGTTTGCTCTGGGTTTGGGCGAAATCGAAGTTAGCTCTTATTTGAATCAACCGCTAAAAGCGGAGATCGAGGTGATCTCGGCCCGACCCGGCGAAATTGATGACTTGCTGATCAGTCTGGCCAGTCGGGACGCCTTTCGAAAAGCCGGACTGGAACGCCCCAACATTCTGTCCAGCCTGAAATTCAAGGTCAACAAAGCCGAAGATGGCCAGACCGCCACAGTCTTTGTCACGACCAAAACCCCCGTCACCGAACCCTTTTTGAGTTTTCTGGTTGAGGCTGACTGGGCCAAAGGGCGATTGCTGCGTGAATTTACTGTATTGCTGGATCCGCCTTCGTTCGCCCAGCAAGCCACGCCCGCCGCCGTAGTCGAGCCGGTTACTCAACCTTCTTCCGAAACCGAAGCGGCCCCTGTAGCAGCCACGGATACCTCAGCGCCATTAGCCGAAGCTGAACCCGCCCCGGCGACAAGCCAGCCTATCGCTCTGACTGAATCTACCCCCGCTGCGGCGCAAGCCTCTGCTGCCAGTGAACCAGCCGAAAATATGTCCACCCCACAAGCAATGCCTGCCGACCAGATCGTCGTGCAAAAAGGCGATACATTGTGGGGGATTGCGAGTCAATTCAAGGATGATGCCCACAGCATGGCACAAGTCATGCTGGCAATGCAGATGGCGAACCCGGAAGCTTTCGCACAAGATAATATCAATAACCTGAAAGTCGGCTCCGTACTACGGGTGCCCGAACTGAATACGCTTGACAGCCTGAGCAAGCAAGAAGCCTATGCCCAGGTGCTCGAACAAAACGGTTTATGGGATGAATATGTCGCTCGCAAATCGGGCAACACATCGACCGCAAGCCCCACCGCCACCACCGCCGGTGGCGCAGCCAGTGCCGAGGGCGAAGATCGATTGAGCCTGCTCGCTCCGGGGGATGGTGATTCCGATACTGCCAGTCTGCAAACCGATAGCGGGTCCGAAGACAGCGGCAAGATTCGCAAGCAACTGGCTCTGGCCGAAGAAGAACTGGAAGCGGCCCGGCTTGAGAATGAAGACCTTACATCGCGTGTGAAAAGTCTGGAAGAGCAGTTGGCAAAATTTGAAGAACTGCAAAAAATGATTCAATTGCAGGACGACAGTCTGGCGCAATTGCAAGACAATGCAGCCAGCCAGGCCGAACAGCAGGCAGAGGCCGCTCCGGACATGGTGATGACGGAAGAGATCGTGGTGGAAACCGATCCGGCCACGGGCGAAGTAGACGTGACTGAAATCGATGTGATCGAACAGGCACCGGATGAAACCATGGTTGAGGCTGCGGATGAAATCATGGCCGAACAGCAAGCCGAAGCCACGGACGAAATGTTGCCTGAGGCCGGGCAAGCAACTGATGAACCGCTCGCGGCACAAGAGTCCATGTCCGATGATATGGCTTCCAGCGAAGCCGAAACCGTCTTGCCGACCATGCCCGAAGAAGAGTCTCCGGCCGTCAGTGTCGCCCCTCCAGTGATTATTACCGAAGCACCCGATTCAATGACCGATGGCGGCTTGATGGATCTGATTCCATCCGTGGATGACTTGCTCAATGACCCGGTCATGCTGGGCGGTCTGGGCGGCGTTCTGGCACTGATTCTGGGTCTGGTCTTGCTGCGTCGTAAAAAATCCGGTGATGACGATAACAATGGCATTACTGTCGAAGATTCGGCCTCTTCCAATATCGATGAAGATCCAACGCCAATCCATGTGCCCAGTGCCGAAACCGAAACGTCGCTCGATGCAACCGAGGCTATTGACGATCAAACGGATATAGAAACCAACCTGCTTGACACCGAGCAGGGCATGGCGGAAACCATGGTCTCCGAAGCCAGCGATGACGAGGAAGACGAATTTGCCAAAACAGCGATCATTTCGTCCGATGATATTGCAGCCACGCAAGAAACCGACTCCTTGCCTGAAGAGCAGGACGATGTACTGAATGAAGTCGATGTCTATCTCGCCTATGGCTTGTATGAAAATGCAGAAGATTTACTGAAAGAAACACTGGAAGAACATCCGGAGCGTGCCGAATATCGTGCCAAGTTGCTCGATACCTATTTCGCGACCAAGAACAAGGATGCCTTTGTCAAGGAAGCGGAAATACTCAAATCTCTGGGTGCAGCCGCAGATCGATTCTGGGATCGTATCCAGGTCATGGGATTTGAACTGGCCCCCGAAAATGAATTGTTCTCAGGCGCCAAGGACAGCTCGGTTTCGGTGGACGAACTCGAATTCGCCAAACCGGAAACCCCGGATTTCGATATCGGCGCCGATGACGATTCTACAGATTTCTCCAATACTGATTTCAACCTCGGTGAAGATACCATGGATGTTTCTTCGACTCAGGTGATGGATGTTGACAATGCCTCAGCTCTGGATGCGACCCAAACCATCGATGATCTGGATGTCGAATTTCCGGATCTGGACGAGGAAGAAGCTGATCAACTCAATCTTGATGAAGTTGGAGAAGATGCCAGCACAGATCATGAAGAAGATGTAGAGCTCGATCTATCCGCTGAACTGGATCTGTCTCCTGATGAAGAACCGGATCTGAATATTGAAGACAATCTAGATGCGGAAGCTGAATCCACCGGAGACAGCGATCTTCTGGACGACCAGGATGACATCAATTTTGAACTGCCCGATGAAAATCAGGATGATGAGGACGAGCCCAGCATCATCGAGCTGGAACCTACGGTAGAAGCGCCGATGTCGCCCGATGAAATTCCGGCAATGGCGGATGATGAAGAAGATGACATCGAGCTGGATATCGCAATTGACGACGATGAATCGAATGAATCACCGGATTCACAGCTCGGCGAAGCAGAATTAACCAGCGAAACGTTGATCGTGGCTCCCGGGGAACTCACTGGGGAAACTGATGCTTCCGAGTCGCCGAGTGACGTTGGAATTGAAGAGGTAGCACTGGAAGAAGACCTCGATTTTGATATGTCGGCAATGGATGATAGCGAAATGCAGGAAGGAGAGTTTTCCCCATCGGAAGATGTCGCATTGGCCGATGTTGAAATCGAGGAAGATGATATTACCGAATTTCGACCGGCCGAAATGACCGGGGAATTTGATGCATTCTCAGGCGCTCAGGATGAAAACGAGTCTGAATCAGCAGCCTCTGAGGTTGATCCGAATTCGGGTCTGGACAAAACCGGAACCTTCGCACCGGGTGATTTCAACGAAGAAACCGGTGAAGTCGAGGCGGTAAAATCTGAAGCGGTTGATGATATCGAGGACTTGATGCTTCCCGATGATGTGGATGAAGTCTCGACCAAACTCGATCTGGCCAAAGCCTTCATCGATATGGGCGATGCCGAAGGTGCTCGCAGCAGTCTCGAAGAAGTTTTGAACGAAGGCACCGAAGAGCAAAAAGCGGAAGCCACCGGATTGATGGAACAAATCAAGTAATCCGCTACGCTACAGTGCTGCAGTCGATGTAACACCTGCATCGACTGTAGAGAAGCTGAAGGAAAAAGCCTGTTATGCAAATAACAGGCTTTTTTCATGCGTTCACAGTCGTTCACGACTCTGACAGGTTTTTCCTGAACGCGGCCTGAGGTTACACTCTACGTCACCGGCTTGGCCAAGAGAAACAAGCGGAAAACACAAACATGAATACACTAAGGTGGGCCATCGGTATCGAGTACAATGGCGCCGAATTTTGCGGCTGGCAACGTCAATCGCATTGCTCGTCCGTGCAGCAGGCGCTCGAGCAAGCGCTCTCATATGTTGCCGACCATTCAATCGAACTGAGCTGTGCTGGCAGAACCGATGCGGCGGTTCATGCCTGTGAACAAGTCGCTCATTTTGATTCCACTGCCGATCGAACCCCACGTGCATGGCTGATGGGTGCCAATTGCCGGTTGCCGCGCAGTATCCGTATTCTGTGGGTGCAGGCAGTCAGTGTAGATTTTCATGCCCGTTTTACCGCCTTTGCACGCAGTTATCGTTACCTGATTCTCAATAGCGATGTTCCCAGTGCATTGTTTCAGCGACAGGTATGCTGGGATTACCGTAGGATGGATGAAAATCGAATGCAACTGGCTGCCCGGCATTTGATTGGCGAACATGATTTCAGTGCTTTTCGAGCCGCCGGTTGCCAGGCCAAAACCGCGTCTCGCTTCGTTCAATCGCTGTCGGTGTCTAGACAAGGTGATATTATAGCCATCGACATTCGCGCCAATGCCTTTTTGCACCATATGGTAAGAAATATTGCGGGTAGCTTGATGAGCATTGGCTGTGGCGAGCAGCAGGAAGACTGGCTGCACGAGGTATTGTTGTCTAAAGACCGCCGCCTCGCCGCCAAAACCGCAGCGGCCGCAGGGCTGTATTTTGTGCAGGCGCATTACCCCGGGCAATTTCCATTGCCGCAGGTCGAACGCCGGCCGGTATTGTTTTAGGATGTAATGCTGCAGAAAAACGCTACTCGTCAGGTTGCCACGCCCATGAAGATAGCGTTTTTCTGTCGATGATTTTTTCGACTTTCTTGGCGCCCATTGCGCCATGCCGAGCGACAATTATGGAAGCTAATGATGAAACCCGTTGCAAGAACGCGCATTAAAATCTGTGGTATTTCCGAAATCGCGGATGCTCGGCTGATCACTCAATGTGGTGCCGATTCAATCGGGCTGGTTTTCCATGCGCGCAGCCCGCGGTTTATCGATATCGAGACGGCATCGCAGATTCGCGATGGCATGCCCGCTTTCGTCACGGTGACGGCGTTGCTGATGGATGAAACAGAAGCATGGGTGCGTGAAGTTGTTGAAAGAATTCGCCCTGATTGCCTGCAATTTCACGGCTCGGAATCCCCCGAGTTTTGTGAGCAATGGAATTTGCCATATATCAAAGCCATTCCGATGGGCAGCGTTGATGATGCCGAAGGCTATGCCCGCGCTTACCAAAAGGCGCAGGGCTTTTTGCTCGACAGCAATGTCGCTGGACGACAAGGGGGCTCAGGTGATACATTTGACTGGTCGAAGATTCCTTCTTCGTTCCCGTATCCGCTCATTCTCGCCGGTGGTTTAAACCCGCAAAATGTCGCTGAAGCCGTAACCCGGGTTCAGCCCTGGGCTGTGGATGTTAGCAGTGGCGTCGAGTCATCGCGCGCCGTCAAGGATGCCGGGCTGATTCAACAATTTTGTAAAGAGGTTTTTCGTGTCGACTGTGAACACTGAAACAGTAAAAGACTATTTTGAGTTTCCCGACGAGCGCGGCCATTTTGGACGCTTCGGCGGTTTATTTGTCGCCGAAACCCTGATGGGACCGCTGCAGGAATTACGTGAAGCCTATGAAAAATATGGCGGGGATGAAGATTTTCTGCGCGAATATGATGAAGATCTAAAACACTACGTCGGTCGTCCCAGCCCGGTTTATTTTTCCGAGCGCTTGAGCGCCGAAATCGGCGGCGCACAAATCTGGCTGAAACGTGAAGACCTCAATCACACCGGCGCGCACAAGGTCAACAATACTATCGGTCAGGCGCTGTTGGCCAAGCGCATGGGCAAGAAGCGCATCATCGCCGAAACCGGAGCCGGACAACATGGTGTGGCCACCGCAACCGTAGCGGCCCGGCTGGGGCTGGAATGCGTGGTTTACATGGGGGCAGAAGACATCGTCCGACAAAGCGCTAATGTGTATCGCATGAAATTGCTCGGTGCCAGAGTCGTGTCGGTGACCTCGGGTTCGAAGACCCTGAAGGATGCACTTAACGAAGCCATGCGAGACTGGGTAACCAATATCGATGATACCTTTTATATCATCGGCACGGTCGCCGGTCCACATCCATATCCGGCCATGGTACGCGATTTTCAAACCATCATCGGCCGAGAGGCTCGAGAACAAATGATCGAAGCAACCGGTCGGCTGCCGGATGCACTGGTTGCCTGTGTCGGTGGCGGCTCCAATGCCATCGGCCTGTTCCATGAGTTTCTCAACGACCGGGATATCGAAATTCACGGTGTTGAAGGCGGCGGCGATGGCATCGAAACCGGCCGTCACGCAGCGCCACTGTGCGCCGGTACCTCCGGCGTACTGCATGGCAATCGCACCTATCTGATGACGGACACGGATGGCCAGATCATCGAAACCCACTGTATTTCGGCTGGCCTCGATTACCCCGGCGTCGGCCCGGAACATGCCTGGTTGAAAGATACAGGCCGTGCCCGATACAGCTCGGTCACCGACCAGCAAGCGCTGGATGCTTTCCATAAATTGACTCGCATAGAGGGCATTATTCCGGCACTGGAATCCTCCCACGCAGTGGCTTACGCCATGCAACTGGCGGCGCAGAAATCACCGGAAGAAATTATTCTGGTCAACCTGTCGGGCCGAGGCGACAAGGATATCCATACCGTTGCCGAGCTGGAGGGTATCGAGTTATGAGCCGCATTCAAAATACCTTCAAGCGACTGGCCGGGCAGCAGCAAAAAGCGCTGATTCCGTTTATCACCGCCGGTGATCCCCAGCCCGATTTTACCGTGCCGCTGATGCACGAAATGGTGAAAGCCGGCGCCTCGATTATCGAACTCGGTGTGCCGTTTTCCGATCCGATGGCCGATGGGCCGGTGATTCAGGCCGCCGATGAGCGCGCTCTCGAGCACCACGTCAGCCTGCAGGATGTCATTTCGATGGTGGCTGAATTTCGTCAGAAAGATAATCAAACCCCGGTTGTATTGATGGGATACCTGAACCCGATCGAAATCATGGGCTATGCAGAATTTGCCAGATCCTGTGCCGAAAACGGAGTCGATGCTGTTTTGATCGTTGACATGCCGCCGGAAGAAGCCGGCGATTTCACCGCGATGATGCGCGAGCACGCGATCGATATTATTTACCTGATTTCTCCAACCACCGATGAAGCACGTATTCGCAAGATCAGCGCGGTCGCAACCGGTTATCTGTACTATGTTTCACTCAAGGGTGTGACCGGTTCCAACGCCCTTGATGTCGTCTCGGTAGCGCAAAAATTGCAGCAGATTCGCGCTATCACTGACTTGCCGGTTGGTGTAGGCTTCGGCATCAAGGATGGCGCAACCGCACAGGCGGTTTCGCGCGTGGCCGACGCGGTTGTTGTCGGCTCTGCGCTGGTCAAGCAGGTTGAAAAATATCAGCATGACCAGACGTTGATGAATGAAAAACTGGCCGCGACATTGCAACAGATGCGCGACATGATGGATGCCTGAAAGGCATTCCGCTTACCGAAAATCCGACAATACCTATGAGCTGGTTTGAGAAATTATTACCATCGATCCGCACCAACGGTAACGATGACAAAAAGAATGTCCCTGAAGGGTTATGGGCCAAATGTGACCACTGCGACGCGATCATTTATCGTGCCGAGCTAGAGCGTAATCAGGATGTCTGCACCAAGTGTGATCACCATATGCGTCAACCGGCACGCCGCCGGATCGACCAGTTTCTCGACCCCGAAAATCGTGTAGAAATTGCGCCCAATCTCGAGGCCGCCGATGTCCTCAAGTTCAAAGACGACAAGAAATACCGCGACCGTCTCAATGCTGCGCAGAAAAACACTGGTGAAAAGGATGCACTAGTTGTGATCAAGGGCAGCGTCAAGGATGTAGATATGGTCGTCGGAGCCTTCGAATTTCGCTTCATGGGCGGTTCGATGGGCTCGGTGGTCGGAGAGAAATTCGTTCGTGCCGTCAACACTTGCCTCGATAACAATCTACCGCTGGTAGTGTTTACCGCCAGTGGTGGCGCACGCATGCAGGAAGCATTGATTTCGCTTTTTCAGATGGCCAAGACTTCCGCCGCATTAACCCGCATGTCGCGCCGTGGCCTGCCGTTTATCTCGGTGATGACCGACCCGACCATGGGCGGTGTTTCTGCCAGTTTTGCCATGCTCGGCGATATTCACGTGGCCGAACCGGGTGCTTTGATCGGCTTTGCCGGTCCACGGGTGATCGAACAAACGGTGCGCGAAAAATTACCCAAAGGTTTCCAGCGAAGCGAATTTCTGCTCGAACACGGCGCTATCGACATGATTGTGGACCGCCGCGACATGCGCGACAAGGTCAGCTCGCTGTGCAGTATGCTGATGAATCGCCCGGCGCCCTGAAAACCTTCGATGTCGATGTACGCTTTTTCCATGATCGCCATCGGCATTCTGTTTATTGTACTCGGTCATGTGCTGGCCAAACGCAAGGGGCTCGATCCGGTATTCTGGGGCATTATGGGCGGCTTGTTGGGTCCTTTGATGCTGCTTTTCATTCTGTTTGCCAAAACCTCGAAGCAGAACCCGGATCACCGGGCGTCCTGATTTTTTCCTGTTGCAATGCGTTTCGACACCCTGCAAGCCTGGCTGGACTGGCAGCAAACCCTCAACCCCAAAACCATCGAACTCGGTCTGACCCGTGTGCGCAGCGTGTTTGAGCGGCTGGGTCTGCCCGCCATTGCCGGCAAGGTGATCACCGTTGCCGGAACCAATGGCAAGGGTTCGACCGTGGCGTATTATGAAAACTGGCTCCGCCAGTCGGGCTTTCGAGTCGGTAGTTATACCTCGCCGCATTTACTTCGCTACAATGAACGCATCCGGATCGATCTGCAGCCGGTAAGTGATGCCGCGCTGTGTCAGGCATTCGAGCAGATCGATCAGGCGCGTGGCGATATCGCGCTGACTTATTTCGAATTCGGTACACTGGCAGCCCTGCTGATGATTGCCGAGGCTGCGTCGGATTTTGCCATTCTCGAAGTCGGCCTTGGCGGGCGTCTCGATGCGGTTAATATTATCGATGCAGACCTCGCCCATTTGACTCCGGTCGGGCTGGACCATCAGGACTGGCTCGGAGATACTGTCGAAATTATTGCCGCCGAAAAGGCCGGAATCCTGCGCGCCGGGGCGCTTGCCGTGGTCAATATGCAGCCAGTGCCGGATAGCGTTACCCGAGCTGTGCAGCAACTGGAATGCCTGGCTTCTGTACTGGGCCGGGATTATCATCTGCAGCCACTCCAAGACGGTGCAATCGAATGGCGTGGGCGTAATCCTGATCGTCCGCTGCGAGTTAAACCGCCGATGCTCGGTGTCCATCAGGGATTGAATCTTGCGGGTGTGCTGGCGGGCCTGGAAGCGCTGGGTTTGCTCGAGCCTCGCAGCGATCAGGAAATCGTCGATGGCTTCGCTCAGGCTCGCTGTGCCGGTCGTCTGCAAAAGATTGAAAGTCAGCTGCCTTGCCCATTATGGGTGGATGTCGGACATAATCTCGATGCCGCCCGCGCTCTGGCGCAAGCGCTCGATGACATCGCGGCGACCGGTCGTGTGGTGGTGTTGCTGGGGATGTTGGCCGACAAGGATGCGCAGGCCTTCACGCATGCGTTGTCCGGCAAAGTCGATGAGTGGTGGTTGTTATCGGTGCCGGGTGAGCGCCGGCAAAGCGCGCAGCAATTGCAGCAAAAGCTCGCGCCCGATGTGATGGCCAGCGCCCTGTTTGACGATGTGACGGAAGCCTTGCAACATGCCGTGTCTTCGCTGGGCAATCAGGATATACTACTGGCCACTGGTTCTTTCATGACGGTCGAAGCCGTGCACAAGGGCCTCGGCATCAGCTAAATAATCTTTTCCGGACACCATGGATCCACAACTCAAACAGAGGCTGGTCGGCGTTGCCGTCATTTTTTTGCTGGCGATTATATTTGTTCCTATGTTGCTCGACGGCGCTGGTACACGGCCGCAACCGCTGCAGGTTGAAATTCCACCACAGCCGCAGGTGGATCCGTTCGAAGTGATCGAGCCCAGGATTATCGAACTGAAAAAACAGGCAGAAAATCTGCCCCGTCTGGAACCGCGAATCGTCGATGAAGTCAGTGATCCGGCCGAGAGCGGTTCGGCTGAATCAACTGTGAAGAACAGCGAACCGAAAAGCACTGCGTCTGAAGAATTGACCCGGACCGCTGCACCCTCTGCGTCGGTTGCTGATGCCAGCAAGGGAACGCCTGCCAACGTTAAACCTACCCAAAGTACCCCGACCAAAAGCACCCCGGCCAAAAGCATCAAGCCAGTAGCAACAGCAGACCCAGGCAGCACCGAAAAGAAACCCACGTCAAATATATCCACCAAGTCGTCGGCAACCACTGCGCGCAGCGGCGGCGAAACCTGGATCATTCAGGCCGGCAGTTTTCTTGACAAGCAAAAGGCTTACAAGCTGCGCGACCGGATTCGCCGCTCGAAACTGGCCAGCGATGTGTTTATCGAAAAATTTCCGCACAGTGGCAAGATTTTATACCGGGTACGGCTGGGCATGTTTTTTTCCCGCGCACAGGCCAAAGTGGTGGCCAACAAGCTGCGCGCCAAATTCAATATTCGCGGGCTGGTTCAGCTATATGACCAATAGTCTCGACGCATTCTTGCGTGTTACTATTTCTTTTTGCAATCTTGAGGTAATTCATGGCCTGGTTTGATATTGCCATTCTTGGCGTTATTTTAGTTTCGACCTTGATCAGTCTGATTCGCGGATTCGTCAAGGAATCGATCTCACTGGCGACCTGGCTGGTGGCTGGTTTCATCGCCATGACCTATTACCTGGTGCTGGCCGATCTGTTGCTGCCGTATATCGAGTCTCCGACCATCAGTCAGGCAGCGGCCTTTGGTATCCTGTTTATCTCCACCCTGATCGTCGGTGCGATCATCAATTATATTGTCAGCCAACTGGTGTCAAAAACCGGCCTGTCCGGCACCGACAAAATGCTCGGTATGATTTTTGGCGCCGCGCGCGGCGTGCTGATCGTTTCGATGATCGTACTGTTCGCCGGGCTGACCCCGATGCCGCAGGAAAGCTGGTGGCAGCAATCCCAACTGGTCGATCAATTCCGTGATATAGCACTGTGGATTCAGCAGTACATGCCGCAGGATCTGGCCAGTCGTTTCAATTTCTAGTTTCAAGAGTCCCAAGTCATGTGTGGAATAATCGGAATAGTCAGTAATCAGCCAGTCGCGCAGACCATTTATGATGGTTTGCTGGTGTTGCAACATCGCGGTCAGGATGCCGCCGGCATGGTGACCTGCGATGACCGTAAATTGCATCTACGCAAGGATAATGGTCAAGTCAGTGATGTTTTTCAAACCCGCCACATGGTCAAGCTGGTCGGCAATATGGGCATTGGCCACGTACGTTATCCCACCGCTGGTTGTTCATCTTCAGCCGAGGCGCAGCCGTTTTATGTCAACTCGCCGTATGGGATTTCGCTGGCGCACAATGGCAACCTGACCAATGCCGATCAACTCAAGGCAGATCTGTATGCCGAGGATTTGCGCCATATCAACACCGAATCGGACTCTGAAGTGTTACTCAATGTGCTGGCGCATGAATTGCAGTTGTCGGCCAAGCTGAAGCTCGATGTGGATGATATCTTCAAGGCGGTTACAGCCACGCATCAACGCGTGCAGGGTGCTTATGCCGTGGTCGCGATGCTGACCGGCAAGGGTATTCTGGCGTTTCGGGACCCGCATGGCATCCGCCCGGTGGTGTATGGCAAACGCGAAACCGAACAGGGTACCGAATACATGGTCGCTTCCGAGTCGGTTGCTTTGCAAACCTCCGGCTTCGAGCTAGTCGCTGATCTCAATCCGGGTGAAGCGATTTATATCGACAAGCATGCCAATGTACACCTCAAGCAATGCGTACCGGGCAAGCTCAATCCCTGCATTTTCGAACATGTCTATATGGCGCGGCCAGATTCGGTGATCGATAATATTTACGTGTACAAAGCGCGCCTGCGGATGGGTGTGAAACTGGCCAAGAAGATACTCAAACAGCGTCCTGATCATGATATCGATGTAGTGATTCCGATTCCCGATACCAGTCGCCCGTCGGCGATGGAACTGGCTTTTCATCTGGGAGTGAAATTTCGCGAAGGCTTTATCAAGAACCGCTACATTGGCCGCACCTTTATCATGCCGGGGCAAACCCAGCGCAAGCGTTCGGTGCGGCGTAAACTGAACCCGATCGATATCGAGTTCAAGGGCAAGAACGTGCTGCTGGTGGATGACTCCATCGTGCGCGGCACGACTTCACAGCAAATCATCGAAATGGCGCGGGAAGCGGGCGCGAAAAAGGTCTATATGGCTTCGGCCGCACCGGCGGTGCGTTATCCCAATGTATATGGCATCGACATGCCGGCGGTGGAAGAATTGATTGCGCATGATCGCAGCGATGACGAAGTCGGGGAGTTGATTGGTGCGGACTGGATGATTTATCAGGATATCGAAGATCTAGTCGCTGCGGTGCATAAAGGCAATCCGCACATCGAGCAATTCGATTGTTCCTGTTTCAATGGCGAATATGTGACCCGGAACATCAGTATCGATTACCTCGACCGGATCAAGGCCAGACGCAGCGACAGCGCCAAAACAAAAGCCGAATCTCAGCTCGCCAACGGGATGGATCTGCACAATAATGCCTGAACAGCGGCCATCCTGGGCTGATGTGCAGAAGCGACTGCTGCGGTTTCAGGAGAATATCCCGGCTACGGCTTTGCAAAGACCGGTACTGCGGGTCGATACCCGGCAGCAGCAATTATGGCAACTATTCCCTTCAGATGAAGTGACGGGCTATCCGGTGTCCACTTCGCGCCACGGTACCGGGCAGCAGCAGGGTAGCCTGCAAACCCCGCTCGGGATTCATTGCGTGGCAGAGAAAATTGGTGCCGGTGCCGCCCCCGGCAGTATCTTTCGCGGGCGCGAAAACAGCGGTGAAATCTGTCAAATCCAGACTGATGTCGATGCCGAAAGCAGCGAAGTCGATTTGATAACAAGCCGGATACTATGGTTACAGGGATTGCAGCCCGGTTATAATCGCGGCGGCGATGTCGACAGTTATCAGCGATATATCTATATCCACGGCACCGCCGACGAAGCCCGCATCGGGCAAGTGGCCTCGATCGGTTGCATCCGCATGAAAAACAGTGATGTCATCGCCCTGTTCGATCGAGTCGAACCGGGTGATCTGGTCATCATCGACTAAACATGACTTTCAGGAACAACATGGAAAAATTCATAGAATCCGCTTTTTACGCCAGCCGCTGGTTGCTGGCGCCGATTTATTTTGGTTTGTCGATCACGCTGGTGCTGATGTCAATCAAGTTTTTTCAGGAAGTGTTGCATTTCTTCCCGATGATTCTGGATGCAACCGAAGCCGACCTGGTACTGGTGACCCTTTCGCTGATCGATCTGGCGCTGGTCGGCGGATTACTGGTGATGGTGATGTTCAGTGGCTATGAGAATTTTATTTCGCGCATCGATCTGGATGAAGGCACCGATAAACTGAACTGGCTGGGCAAACTTGATGCCGGTAGCCTGAAACAGAAAGTCGCTGCATCGATCGTCGCCATCTCTTCGATTCATTTACTGAAAATCTTCATGAATGCGGCTCAGGTGCCGGATAACAAGCTGATGTGGTATGTCATCATCCACATGACTTTCGTACTGTCCGCGATTGGCATGGCAGTGGTCGACAAGATGAACGCCAAGCATTGACAGGCAAACCCTGCGGCTTTACAGTCAAGCCATCCAGCGCTGATTTGTTTCTCGGCTTGCAAGCGCTTCATAAATTTTGCTAAAGAGGGGGAAGTTTGCTTCAGCCACAAGCCTATCGGCTTGCGTCATCCCTCCCGAGTTACTCGAGTCAACTGATTCACCCGGTTTTGTCAGTGCCGGGATTTCTGTGGGGAG
>JANTFI010000081.1 GCA_024763505.1 Gammaproteobacteria bacterium | reverse complement strand
CTGCTGACCGGCCTGGTGGCGATTGTGTTTTTGCATCCGCTACTGCTCGCGGTGGATTCGATCAGCCGGGTTTTATCGATTGCCGAAACCGACTACAGCCTGAAACTGGCGGTGTTTCACAGCCTGTTCAATCTACTCGGTGTGCTATTGATGCTGCCGTGGATGCAGCGGCTGGTAGAGATACTGCAAAAACTGTTTCCATCCAGAAAACCAGAACGCCTGCAGCCGCGTTTTCTGGATGAATCCACCATACTGTATCCGGATACCGCTGCCGAGGCGGTTTACAATGAAACCCTGCATATGTGGGATAACACCATCGATATTGTGGCGCATGGTTTGCGCATACCTCGCGAGCTCATGCTGGACGAAAACCGCTTGCTGGAGGATCTGGTCGAAAAATTTCCGGTGCGCGGTGATTTTGATATCGACCGTTATTATGAAATCAAGATCAAAAGTCTGTATGGCGCGATAATCGCCTATATCTCGCGCGCCTCGATCAGTTGGGAGATGGAACAATCCGGGCAGATTCATTGGCTCAGGCGTGCCAACCAGAATATGGTTGATGCCATCAAGGACATTAAACATTTGCAGAAAAATCTGGCGCAATATACGCAAAGTTCAAATGCTGTCATTCGCCTGCAATATAACCAGATCAGAATCCAGATGATGAAAATAGTGCGAGCAGTAGAAACCCTGCGTCATGCCAGTGCCGACGACATGCCTTCACTGCTGATTGACCACTTGAAACTGGAGGTAGAGCAACGCCATGCAAACCAGAATGATGAAATCAATAACTTGATCGTGAAACGGAAAATCACTTCCGACATGGCGATTTCTCTGATCAATGATCGAACCTATGTTTATGATTTCTCTAATAAAGTGATACAAATCGCCGAAACCCTGTTTATACGTTACAACCGCTTATTAAGCGATGCAGAGAAATCTGTTCAGCTGGATGACGAGCAGTTGGACACGATTCGCAAGCAGCATCCAATTATGCCGCAGGAGCACAACCATGGGACGTAAAAAACTGTTACGCAAACTGGCCGAATTTTTCGATCTGGATGAACGTGCCAGAATCAAGCGCCAGCAGGAATTGACCGATTTACTGTCTCGATTGAAAAGCAAGGAAGTGGAATTGAAACAGGCACTGGAACAGGAAACCGATGCACAGTCGCAGGCGGAACTAAAGCAAAAGATCGAACTGGTGCATAGCCAGCGGAAAAAAGGTCTGGATTTGCTAAAGGAAGTACGCAACCAGAGCGAAAATTTGTCGAAGCGTACCCAGTCCTCATAGCCTTCTGTCTACTAACCGATAACCAATCATCGGCAAAAAATCACCAGTCGTAGTGCAATCTGGCAGCGGGTACCCATCTTCAATTTTGGCCCTGACCGGGATATGCCGCGTCCGCTTCAATAAAACGCTCGAGTAAATTTTCAAATTCAATCCGTTCGATATCGCGAGCGCCCATGCTGATCAGGTAGGGGGTATTCATCTGGCAATCGATCAGATCAAATTCAGCGCTATCCACCAGCGTCTTGAGACAGCATTTGGAGGCATTGCTGGCCCGGCTGAACATCGATTCTCCGAAAAAAACACTACCCAGACGAACTCCGTACAAACCGCCGACCAGCACCTGATTTTCATCCCAGCACTCCAGAGATTCGGCATAACCGGACTCGAATAATTGCTGGTAGGCATCCAGCATCAGCGGCGTGATCCAGCTGCCCTGTTGACCGCTGCGCGGTTCGGCGCAAGCTTGCATGACATCCCGAAAACGCTGATTGCGGGTGATTCGGTACGGCGATTTGTTGAGAAATTTGTGAAACGACCGGCTGATGTGCAACTCGGACGGAAACAATACCGTGCGCGGAGCCGGGGTCCACCACAGAATCGGTTCATTTTCATTGAACCACGGAAAGATGCCGCGTCGGTAGGCGGCGAGCAGCCACTGTTGATTCAACTGCCCGCCAGCGGCGAGCAAGCCATTCGGGTCCGTCTGGGCGCTTGCTGTATCCGGAAAACGCGGTGCTTGCTTCGGGTCCAGCCACGGAATCATGTGTTTGATCCCTGACTTTTTTTATACGGTGAACGGGCTGACATTTCTTCGCAATAAGCGTCGATATGCGATTCTTCATGCTGCAGATAATTGTCTATCATGTGATGAAAATTCTGATCGACGAACCAGTGCGCGGAACAGGTGCGGGTCGGTAAAAAGCCACGGCTGATCTTGTGTTCACCCTGCGCACCGGGGTCAAAATATTGCAGATTGTTTTCAATGCAGAAATCGATGCCCTGATAGTAACAGCACTCGAAATGCAGATGATTGTGATATTCATCGCAGCCCCAGACCCGGCCGTAGAGGGTGTCGTCACTGACAAAAAACAAGGATGCGGCGATAATTTCTTGCTGGTTTGAAACCAGTACAGCCATCACCTGTTTGTCCAATTGCTGGCCGACGGCATTGAAAAAGCCTTCGCTCAGTGTTGGCGTGCCGTATTTCCGATCGAAAATGCCGGCATAGAGTTGATGGATTCTGTGCCATTCCTGCGGGCTGATATCGCCGCCGGATTTTCGTTCGATAAGCAAGTCCTCGGCAGCCACTGAAGCGCGCTCTTTTCGGATATTCTTGCGCTTGCGCGAGCTCAGTTGATCGAGAAAATGCTCGAAGTCGCGATAGCCGTGGTTCTTCCAGTGGAATTGGCAGTCATAGCGCAACATCAGGTTTTGCTCGCGGTGCGTCTTCAGCAGTGATTCGCGCTCGAACAAAATATGCCAGCCACTAAGACCCTGCTGCTGGCAGAAGGTCTGGATCAGCTGGATCAGCTGGTTTCTCAATTGCTGGCGGGTGGGTGCATCCAGTTCGGGCGAAGTCAGCAAGCGCGGTCCGGTGGCCGGGGTGTAAGGTATGGCACTGACCAGCTTGGGATAATAAGCCTGGCCCGAATTTTCATAAGCCCGTGCCCAGTTATGATCGAACACCAGTTCGCCATAGGCATTGGATTTAATATAACAGGGGCAGGCGCCGATTAACTGGTCGTCTGTGCTGATTAGGAAATAAACCGGTTGCCAGCCAAATTCCAGCAGGCAATGGTGTTGTTCCAGCGCATGTAAAAACTCATGGCGGATGAACGGGTAGCCGGACTCGCCGAGTCGATTCCACGCGCTGGAATCGACTTCATCGAGGCTACTGACGATACGGGCATCCAGTTGCACGCGCAGAGGGTTATTTGCCAGCGGATTCCTTGGCATCGAGATACTTTTCGGCATCCAGTGCAGCCATGCAGCCGGTACCGGCCGAGGTAATCGCCTGACGATAGATGTGGTCGCTGACATCACCGGCGGCAAACACGCCTTCGACACTGGTGGCGGTTGCGTCACCGGCAGTGCCACTCTTGACCTTGATATAACCGTTTTCCATCTCCAACTGGCCGGCAAAAATATCGGTATTCGGTTTATGCCCGATCGCAATGAAGATGCCGGTCAAATCCAGCGTCTTGGTCGAACCGTCCTTGACGTTCTTGATTCTGAGGCCATTGACGCCCATGTCATCACCGAGCACCTCATCGAGCTGGCTATCCCATTCGATTGTCACATTGCCATTCTCGGCCTTGTCGAATAGCTGGTCCTGCAGGATTTTTTCACTGCGCAGGCTGTCGCGACGGTGAACCAGTGTGACATGTGCCGCGATATTGGACAGGTACAGCGCTTCTTCGACGGCGGTATTGCCGCCGCCGATGACGG
This sequence comes from Gammaproteobacteria bacterium, assembly GCA_024763505.1. Taxonomy (GTDB): domain Bacteria; phylum Pseudomonadota; class Gammaproteobacteria; genus JACNJF01. Next base: position 10,244 of record JANTFI010000081.1, on the reverse strand, counting down.
CGACGTTTTGTCCCTTGTAGAAAAAGCCGTCACAGGTCGCACAGGCCGAGACACCTTTGCCCTTGAATTTTTCTTCGCTCGGGTCGCCCAGGTACATTGCGCTGGCGCCGGTACAGATGATCAGAGCATCACAGGTGTATTCACCCTGATCGCCGACCAGTCGTTTCGGCGATTCATTCAAATAGGTGGTGTGGATATGGTCGAACAGAATTTCGGTATCGAAGCGTTTGGCATGCTGTTCCATACGTTCCATCAGGCCGGGGCCGGTGGTGCCTTCAACATCGCCGGGCCAGTTATCGATTTCGGTGGTGGTCATCAATTGGCCACCGGATTCCATACCGGTGATCAGCACCGGCTTCAGGTTGGCGCGCGCAGCATAGACTGCGGCGGCGTAGCCGGCAGGGCCGGAGCCGAGGATAAGACATTTACAATGCTTGCTATCTGACATAATCGTATTCCTGAAAAATGAGTGAACTCTAACCGAGCTGAAAACTGGCGATAGTTTACCTGCAATGATGCGTGCAAAACAGGGTCAAAAACATCGGGCGGTTTTGTTACTCGGAAAACAGCATTCGATGCTGTAGAATTTCGCGCTTGCCCACCCATGATAGAAACCGAACCTTGGCTCAAGCGAAAGTAAAACCCCGTAAACCGGTGCATGCCGGAAAGCCTTTTCTGGCAACCCAACTGGAACGCCGGCTGCGCGAAACCGGTATGCTGATTTCGTTTGCGCTGGCCTTTTACATGTTGATTTCCCTGCTCAGCTACGATCCGCAGGATCCAGCCTGGTCCCATAGCGGGTCCCATCAGGTGGCCAGTAATTTCGGCGGTCTGGCAGGTGCCTGGCTGTCGGATCTATTGTTGTATCTGTTCGGCGTGATGGCTTTTCTGTTGCCAGTGATGCTGGTGTATAACGGCATTTTGCTGGTGCGCAGCCGCTTGAATACCAGCGAGGACCGCTACCAGATGCTGGCTCTGCGCTGGAGTGGTTTTGCCCTGACGCTGGTATCCGGCAGCGCGCTGGCGAGCCTGCATTTTGCCCCAGGTGCAGGTGTCATGCCGCTGGATGCCGGAGGCATACTCGGGCAGGTCAGTGGCCTGAATCTGGCCGAAGGGCTCGGGCTGGTCGGTGCCACGGTATTGCATCTGGCACTGTTTTTGTCCGGCCTGACCCTGTTTAGCGGAATCTCCTGGCTGTCGGTGGTCGATCACACTGGCAAATTCACCCTGCTGTTGATCGACAAGGTGATCCACCGCTATTACCTGCTCAAGGACAAGCAAGTCGGCAGTCGCCTGAGACGCGAGCGTGAAGTCGTGTTCACCGAACAAAAAGTCAAGCAGGAACAACGCAAGCCGGTTCGCATCGAACCGGTGGTGAAGCAGGTAGAGCAAAGCGAGCGAGTGTTCAAGGAACAGCAAATACCTCTGTTCAACAAGGAAGCCGGTACTGGCAACCTGCCGCCGCTGAACCTGCTGGATAATCCACCGGCCAAAAAGATTGGTTTCAGTGCAGAAGCCTTGCAGGCAATGTCCAAGCAACTGGAAATCAAGCTGGCCGATTTCGGCATCGAAATCCAGGTCGAATCAGTTCATCCCGGACCGGTCATCACGCGTTTTGAAATCTTGCCCGCGGCTGGTGTCAAGGTCAGCCAGATCGTCAATCTGGCGAAAGATCTGGCGCGCTCACTGTCGGTGATGGCGGTGCGCGTGGTCGATGTCATTCCAGGCAAACCGGTGATGGGCATTGAGATTCCGAATGAGCAACGCGAGATTGTCGTGCTCAGCGAAATCCTGCGCTCGCGCGCCTATGATCAATCCCATTCACCGCTTACGCTGGCGCTGGGCAAGGATATCAGTGGCGAAGCGGTGGTCGCTGACCTGGCCAAAATGCCGCATCTGCTGGTCGCCGGCACCACCGGATCGGGTAAATCGGTCGCGGTCAATGCGATGCTGCTGAGCCTGTTATTCAAGGCCACACCCGATGAAGTACGGCTGATTCTGATCGACCCGAAGATGCTGGAGCTGAGTGTATACGAAGGCATTCCGCATTTGCTCGCACCGGTGGTAACCGACATGAAAGATGCCGCCAACGGGCTGCGCTGGTGTGTCGCGGAAATGGAGCGACGCTACAAGCTGATGGCGGCGCTCGGGGTGCGCAATATTTCCGGCTGCAACAAGAAAATCAAGGAAGCGCTGGCAGCCGGTGAACCGATCAAGGATCCCTTGTTTAATCGCGAACAGGCACAATTGATGGATCCGAATGCCGAGCCGGAAAACCTGCAGCCCTTGCCCTATATCGTGGTCGTGGTGGATGAATTCGCCGACATGATGATGGTGGTCGGCAAGAAGGTCGAAGAATTGATCGCAAGGCTGGCGCAAAAGGCGAGGGCATCGGGCATCCACCTGATCCTGGCCACCCAGCGACCTTCGGTGGATGTCATCACCGGGTTGATCAAATCCAATATTCCGACCCGGATCGCGTTTCAGGTGTCTTCCAAGATCGATTCACGCACCATCCTAGATCAGATGGGCGCGGAAAACCTGCTCGGCCACGGTGATATGCTGTACCTGCCGCCCGGCACCAGTCTGCCCGAGCGGGTACACGGCGCTTTTGTCGATGATCATGAAGTGCATGATGTGGTTGCTGAAATCAAGAAACAGGGGAAACCAAATTACGAAGAAGGCGTCTTACAGGAGCAAACCGGCACCATGCTGCCCGGCGAATTGCCGAAGGATTCCAGCGGTGCCGATCAGGATGCGCTGTACGATGAAGCGGTGGCGATTGTCACCGAATCGCGCAAGGCTTCGATATCCTATGTGCAGCGTCGCCTCAAGATTGGCTACAACCGCGCCGCGCGTATGATCGAGGAAATGGAATACTCCGGGGTTGTATCGCCGGTGCAATCCAATGGCAGTCGCGAAGTGCTGGCACCGCCACCACCGCCCAGAGATGATTGAATTCCAGAGATGTTTGATTAAATGAATGAAATGATGAAAAACACCGTTGTACTGATTGCCTGCGTACTCGGGCTGCTGCAAAATGCGGATGCCAGCGAAGTAGAGGATCGGCTCAATCGCGCACTGACTTCGCTGGACCATTTCAGTGCCGATTTCAAGCAAACGCTGATCGATGACAACAAGAAAATCGTTCAGCAATCGATGGGCAGCGTGGCGATTCAGCGTCCCGGTAAATTCCGCTGGGTGTATCAAAAACCCTACGAGCAGCAGATTATCGCCGATGGCAAGGAACTGTGGGTGTACGATGTCGATCTCGATCAGGCCACGGTCAAACCGATGGATGTCGGGCTTTCCACCGCGCCGATCATGGTGCTGATGAAAAAGCAAAAGGTCGAATCCGAATTCGACGTCAGCGAACTCGGCCAGCGTAAGTTGCTTTACTGGATTGAACTCAAGCCGAAAGACCAGGATATGGAGTTCAACACCATCTATATCGGGCTGGACGGCGATACCGTGAAAGCGATGGATTTGCGTGACAGTTTCGGCCAGAGCACGCGCATCGTGTTCGACAACCTGCGCACCGACATGATTTTCGACCCCGATACCTTTACCTTCGATCCGCCACCCGGCGTGGATGTCTTCGGTGTAGGCGGCTAAGTGGCTGATTTGTTTAGCCACTCTCCGGCCTATCAACCTCTGGCCGACCGTATGCGCCCGCAGCGTCTCGATCAAATGGTCGGGCAATCGCATCTGCTGGGCGAAGGCAAGCCGCTGCGAATGGCGATCGAGTCCGGCAAGCTGCATTCGATGCTGTTCTGGGGACCACCCGGCACCGGTAAAACGACTCTGGCGCGCTTAATTGCGCATTACAGCGATGCCCAATTTCTGTCGATCTCGGCGGTGCTGGGCGGGGTCAAGGAAATTCGCGCTGCGGTGGAACAGGCACAGCAGTTCAGCGGCATCACGGTGCTGTTTGTCGATGAAGTGCATCGCTTCAACAAGAGTCAGCAGGACGCTTTTTTACCGCATATTGAGAATGGCACATTGGTGTTCGTCGGTGCCACCACTGAAAACCCCTCGTTCGAACTGAATAATGCGCTGTTGTCTCGAACCCGTACCTATTTGCTGAAATCTTTCGATGAAGAAGAATTGACCCGGCTTGTTCGGCTTGCACTCAGCGATCAGGATCGTGGTCTGGGTTCATTAAATCTGCAGATCGAGGATGCCGCAGTCGAGCTGCTGGTAAAAGCGGCCGATGGTGATGCAAGGCGAGCCCTGACTTTTGTCGAAATTCTCAGTGATCTGGCCGAGGATGGCGTTATCACGGTCGAGCAAGTTAAAGAGGTGGTCAGTCAGGGACATCGGCGTTTCGATAACAAGGGCGATATCTTTTACGAGCAAATCTCGGCTCTGCATAAATCGGTGCGCGGTTCCGACCCGGATGCGGCCTTGTACTGGCTGTGTCGCATGCTCGATGGGGGTTGCGACCCGCTGTATATCGCCCGCCGAGTGGTCCGCATGGCTTCTGAAGATATCGGCAACGCCGACCCGCGCGCGCTCGATATCTGTATTCAAGCCTGGGCCACCTACGAACGACTCGGTAGCCCGGAAGGAGAGCTGGCAATCGCTCAGGCGGTGGTTTATCTGGCTTGCGCGGCCAAGAGCAATGCGGTGTACAGCGCCTACAAGCAAGCCATGGCGATGGCACGAGAAACCGGCAGTCTAGAGGTGCCGATGCACTTGCGCAATGCACCGACCGCGTTTATGAAAGATCTCGACTATGGCAAGGATTATCGCTACGCACATGACGAGTCGGACGGTTTTGCTGCAGGCGAAAGCTATTTCCCCGAAACCATGGAAGAAATGCATTTTTACCAGCCGGTTGAACGCGGGCTGGAAATCCGCATCAAGCAAAAACTCGATCAACTACGTCAATTGAACCGGCAGGCACGCGATGAATAAACCCTATGCAGAATCCTGCGACCAGAATCGCGAACCGATCCAACGTCAACTGGAGCGCTACTGTGCTACCGCCAAAAGCGTGCTTGAAATTGGCAGTGGCACCGGGCAGCATGCCGTATTTTTCGGACAATGCTTTCCTCATTTGATCTGGCAGAGCAGTGATTTGCCCGAGAATCATGCCGCCATTCAAGCCTGGATCAACGATTGCGGACTGGATAATGTTTTGGCGCCGTTATCGCTCGATGTCAAACAGGCAGATCAATGGCCGGATCGCAATTATGATCTGGTTTTCACGGCCAACAGTTTGCATATCATGTCGGAGCAATCGGTTGCCGAGTTTTTAAGGCACGTGCCCGGCTGCATGCATGATGAATCTGTGCTGCTGGTTTATGGACCCTTCAATTATGATGGCAGGTACACGTCTGAGAGTAACCGGCGTTTCGACCAATGGCTGAAACAACGTGACCCGGCCAGTGGCATCAAGCATTTTGAATGGATAGACGAGCAGGCCAGATTGTCTGGCCTCGTCTGTGTGGATGATGTCGCTATGCCCGCAAATAATCGGATTCTGGTTTTCAGGAAACTAAAACCAGTCAATCCGGACTAAACCTGATACTTTGAACTTTTGATAGAAAATACGATGAGAAAATCTATGAATTTGACCAATACCCTGTTCGCCGCAGGCCTGATCGCAACACTGGCCAGCACACCGGCTGCTGCAGATAAAACTGCCGGCATGACCGAATTATTGCAATCCAGACTGGGAAATATTCCCGTCACCAAACCGGTAGAAACACCTGCCAAAGGCGTGTATCAAACGAGCTTCGGTTCCAAGATTGCGTATCTGACCGGAGATGGGCGCTATGTCATTATCGGCGATATGATCGATCTGCAAAACCAGCAGAACCTGTCTGAAGTGGCGCGTCGCCAGATATCCAAAGGCATTATCGACCAGGTGGATAAAACCAACCTGGCTGTATTTCCATCGACCAGTGGCGAAACTAAAAAGGTTTTGAACGTATTTACCGATACCTCCTGCCCGTATTGCAAAAAATTGCATGACGAAGTACCCGAACTGCAAAAAGCCGGTATCGAAGTTCGCTATTTCCCTTTTCCTCGTGGTGGTGCACGCGGCCCGGGTTACGCTGACTTGAAAAAGGTCTGGTGTGCCGATGACAAGGCGGCCGCGATGGATATTGCTAAGGATGTCGAAGCCGGTTCATTGCCAGCCGGTGACTGCAAGCAGTCCAGCTTTGTCGATCGCGGTTATGCGTTGGGCAATCAGTTGGGAGTTTCCGGCACACCTGCACTTTTTGTCGAGGATGGCAAAAAAATTGAAGGTTATGTACCCGCCGACAAGCTGATTCCGATGCTACTCAATTAAGGTACTCGTTCTGCCCACCTCGGCGGTTCGAGATACCTTTTCGAAAGCCCCTGCAGGATACTATGCAGGGGCTTTTTTTATGCGGCAAATACCGCGCTTGTGTTGGGTAATCTCGAATAAGCTTATTGCAACAACTTTGTAGCTTGAATCAAGCTTTGGCAGCACAATTCAAAACAGACAAACCAACCGAGATGCTCTCATGCAGTCTGCCGACGGCCGCCCGATTTATCTTGATCTGAAACAGATCAAATTGCCCATGCCTGGGTTTATTTCAATTTTGCATCGGGCTTTCGGTGCCATGCTGGCTCTTTCCATTCCCGTTTTCAGTTATCTGTTTGCACTCAGTCTGAACAGCGAGGCCGGCTTTCACCAGGCACAATCCTTTTTGGCCAGCGGCTGGTTATATCCGGTTTATTTTGCCCTGATCTGGGGTTTTACCCACCACCTGTTCGCCGGAATCCGCTACCTGCTGATCGATATCGAAATCGGAGTGGAACGAGAAGCCTCCTACAAGTCATCCATTGTTGTGTTTGTGGCTGCCCTGCTGGTCTCTGTAGCGCTTGCTGTGGGGTTACTGCTATGAAAGGCTGGTCTGGCATGCATGCGTGGTTGATCCAACGCTTCAGCGGTATCTACATCGGTATTTTTTCTATTATCTTGATGCTCACCCTGTGGCAGGTTGCCCCCGAGGGTTACGCACAATGGGTCGCACTGTTTTCCAATGCCTGGTTGCAACTGGGCATGAGCCTGTTTGCCGTCGCCCTGTTATTTCATGCATGGATTGGCATGCGCGACATCATCATTGACTACATTCACCCGGTGTGGCTGAAGATGCTGATTCTTAGTGGCATTATCCTGATGCTGCTTGCTTCCGGGTTCTGGTTTTTGAAAGCACTGTTGCTGGTTGAAGTGATCTCATGAGTTTGATTCGAAGAAGGTTCGATGCACTGATTATCGGCGCTGGCGGGGGTGGCTTGCGAGCTTCGCTGCAATTATCCCGCGCTGAAGCCAATGTGGCGGTCGTGTCGAAAGTTTTCCCGACCCGTTCGCATACCGTGGCCGCGCAGGGCGGGGTCAATGCTGCGCTGGCCAATGTGCTGCCCGATAACTGGCACTGGCATATGTTCGACACCGTCAAGGGCAGTGATTATCTGGGCGATCAGGATGCGATCGAATATATGTGCCGGGTCGCACCCAAACTGGTGTATGAACTGGAGCACTACGGTGTACCGTTTTCGCGACTCGACAATGGCAAGATTTACCAGCGCGCTTTCGGTGGACAAAGCCAGAATTTCGGTGAAAAACAGGCCGCCCGCACTTGTGCCGCTGCCGACCGTACCGGTCACGCTATGCTGCATGCGCTGTACCAGCAGAACATCCGCGCCAAAACCCATTTCTTCGATGAATATTTCGCCACCGATCTGATCAAGAATGAAGAAGGCGCCGTGCTGGGCGCGATCGTGGTCAGTATTCAGACCGGCGAAGCCATGCTGATCGAAGCCCGCACTACCTTGCTGGCTACCGGCGGAGCAGGGCAGATTTATCGCACCAATTCCAACGCGCTGATCAATACCGGTGATGGCCTCGGCATGGTGCTGCGCGCCGGCATTCCGTTGCAGGATATGGAATTCATCCAGTTTCACCCGACCGGTATTGCCGGCATCGGCATGTTGATAACCGAAGGTTGCCGCGGCGAGGGCGGTTATCTGGTGAATGGCGATGGCGAACGATTTATGGAACGCTACGCCCCGAATGCGAAAGATCTGGCCAGCCGTGATGTGGTCAGCCGTTCTATTTATCTGGAAGTGAAAGAAGGTCGGGGTTGCGGTCCGAACAAGGATTATGTGCTGCTTAAACTCGACCACCTAGGCGCCGACACCATCATGAAACGCTTGCCCGGTATCCGTCAATCCTGCCTGACCTTTCTCGGCATCGACCCGATCGAAACGCCGATTCCGGTGTACCCGACCGCGCATTACTGCATGGGTGGCATCCCGACCAACCGCAAGGGAGAAGTAGTGATGCCGGTCAAGGATACACCGGAAGAACCGGTGCCCGGGTTGTATGCCGCTGGTGAATGCGCCTGTGTCTCAGTGCATGGCGGCAATCGTTTGGGTGGAAATTCTCTACTCGATATTATTGTGTTCGGTCGCGCAGCTGCCAATGAAATGATCGAACACATGAAAGAAAACCGATATCGCCTGCCGATGAATGAAGCCTCGGTCGAAAAGGCCATGGACCGCTTGCATCGCTGGGATCGCAAAGGCGAGGGTGAAACCGTCGATGGATTGAAAGAAGATTTGAAAAAGGCGATGGAAGATTATTGCGGGGTGTATCGCACTCAGGAATTACTCGACAAGGGGGTTGAAGAAATCGGCAAGATTCGTGATCGACTACCGAATGTTTATATCAATGATTTCTCGCGTACCTTCAACACTGCCCGCATTGAAGCGCTGGAGCTGGAAAATCTGGTCGAGGTGGCAATGTGCACGGTTGTCTCGGCGGCTGCACGGCAGGAAAGCCGTGGGGCGCACTCGCGTGTCGATTTTCCCAAGCGTGAAGACCAGCAATGGATGAAACACAGCCTGTATTTCAGTGAAGGGGACCGCATGGATTACAAGCCGGTTCGTACCAAGCCATTGACGGTGGACAGCTTTCCACCAAAAGAACGCGTGTATTAGGGGGCTATGATGAGTACGACTGACTGGACTTTCAATATTTATCGCTTCAACCCGGAAACCGATCAAAAGCCCACGATCAAAAGCTATGAGTTGCAGGGCGTTGATTCCGAAATGATGCTGCTGGACGCTTTACTGGCGATCAAAAAGCAGGATCCAACGCTAGGCTTCAGAAAATCCTGCCGCGAAGGCGTGTGTGGTTCGGATGGCATGAATGTCGATGGCGTGAACCGGCTGTCTTGTGTGACCCGCCTGTCGGAGCTGAACAACCCGGTGGAGATTCGACCCTTGCCCGGGCTGCCGGTGATTCGTGACTTGATCATCGATATGGAACAGTTCTACAAACAATATCGCGCCGTCAAACCCTACCTGATCGGCGCCGAGCCGGAGCCGGAAGTCGAGCGACTGCAAACGCCAGCACAACGTGACCTGCTCGATGGGCTGTACGAATGCATACTCTGTGGCTGCTGTTCTACGGCTTGCCCTTCCTTTTGGTGGAATCCGGATAAATTTCTTGGCCCTGCTGCTTTGCTGCAAGCCTCACGTTTCATCGAAGACAGTAGGGATGAAGCCACGCATGTGCGACTCGACCAACTGGATGATGCTTATAAATTGTTCCGCTGCCATACCATCATGAGCTGTGTTCAGGTTTGCCCGAAACAACTTAACCCGACGCGGGCGATCGGTCGAATCAAGGAACGCATGGTGCAAAACAAGCTGTAATGGCTGTAACGAACAGCGATCCAACCCTCGCTTCCTTGCGCTGGCAGTGTCGCCGGGGCATGCTCGAACTGGATCTTTTCTTGCAGCGATTTTTGCTGCATGGTTATGCCGATCTGAACCAACAGCAAAAGCGGGATTTTATAGAAATTCTGGCATTCCCGGACCAGGAATTGCTGGAGATTCTGTTAGGACAGGTATCTGCTACGGAACAGCATATCAATGAAATCGCCGAAAAAATACGACAATGCGCAGCTCTTTAGGCTGGCGCCATCCAGAACGCTTTTCAAAATCGAAGTTCTCATTGTAGCGATGGTGTACGCAACGTTGCTGCTGTTTCACCAGCAATATAACCTGCTGCCGTCTTTCATCGTCGTATCCCTGCTGACATTCATCTATTTCGCAAGATTTTCCATTCTGGTTCGATTTCCTCGCCATCTCCAGGTGGAATTTCGTACGGCTCCCGATCGATTGATCTGCTATCATCAGGAACGCCAAACGAGCTACCCGCTGTCTCAGATCAGGGTATATCAAACCCGTTA
>JANTFI010000080.1 GCA_024763505.1 Gammaproteobacteria bacterium | reverse complement strand
GCTGAATATCCCCAATTCTGGGGATATTGGCGCGTAGGCAAATTATTCCGTGGTGCAAACCGGGATCAGGATTTGCACGCAGGCACCGCCTGAATGATTGCCAAAGGTGATTTCCAGACCGCTTTCCGCGGCTCTCTTTTTCAGGTTGCCGATTCCGCGTCCGCGAATATTTTCCAGCTCGGAAAAGCCAATGCCATTGTCACGAATGGTGATCGCGATCCTGTCATTTTGATGTTCTATATTCACCTGAATTTCGGACGCCTGCGCATGCTTGAGAATATTGGTGAAAATTTCCTGAATCATTCGCAGTAATTGAAGGGTTTGCTGCGGTGAAAAATTCGCAACGCTTACATCGCAACGTAGCTGCCATTGCAGTTCGATACCGTACTGACGCAGCTTGGGTTCGTAGCGGTATTTGAACATGCCCAGCTGTTGATCCAGCGTGGCATCATCCGGCGCCAGCGTATCGATCACCAGCCGCAGATCATCCAGCGCCAGATTAAGCGAGTCGGACAGCAATGGACTTTGTCTCCGGTCGTGTTCGAGTATGGCGAGTGCCGAAACCAGTTGTCCGCCGACGCCATCGTGAATATCTCGCATGATGCGTTCGCGTTCCTGCTCCAGCGCCTTTTTCTTTTCCAGTTCATGAATGGTTTCGAAGGCTTTCTTTAATTCGTCTTCCCGTTGCTGAACCCGGACTTCCAGCTCCTGTTTCAGCTTTTCAGACTGATTGATGGCCTGGATAAAACGTCGCAACAGTGCCCAACCCATCAACACAAAAATAAAAGGTGCTGAGTAATGCAACAGATAGGCTTGTTGCAAATGAAAGGCCAGATTCAGCCAGTCATGTGTACCCAGAATGATAATCGGTAAAATGGATATGAAAATGATTGCATTATCGACGCTGCGTTTGTGGTACCAGTTTTTGATGAAGCGAGAAAACAGCCATAGATTGGGAATGAACAACAGCATATAAGCGACGACCAGACCATCAAACTGCAATGATTTTGGCAATAGCGGCAGGGTAATGGCGACCACCAGGCAATACCCGATGATAGCCTGATTGGTTTTTCGAGAGTCGATGGCAGCGTGTTTGCCGACAAAAATCCACATGCTTGAAATCATGCAGATGCCGCTGATATTGGTCACGATCATCCATAGTCCTATGTCCATTGGCGCTGTCTTGATGAAAAACCACAGCGTGAATCCCGCCCAGAAAAGGGAGCCGAGTGCGAACCACCCGTAGTCTGCTTCGCGTCGGACCAGCCAGATGACGCCGATACTGAGTCCCATGGTCAGGGCAAAAGCGGCGATCACCTGCGTCAGTGTAATGCGCCAGAAATAGCTTTGCTGGTAGATCGGGCGCAACAAGCTGTCCGGGCCGGTAAAAAAGGGTAACAGGCGCCCGCGATGATGCGGTTCGGCTGTCAGCCGGATGAGAATTTCATTGCTGCCCGAGCGCAGAATACCGTTGGGAATATTGAAATATTGCGGGTGATTCCAGGAGGTGGTGCGGGTATTGCCCCAGGGTGCATTTTGTCCGATCAAAGCGCCATTGATAAATACCGCGACATTGCGATTCAGTCTGGGCAGGTAAATGCCCCACAATCGGTTGGGTGGTACATTCAGTTTCAGCGCAAACCGGTACCAGCCGGTGCCGCCCGCTTTAGGGCGCTCGTAGTCCCACAGGTCGGGCAGGGTGATGGCTTGCCAGTGGTTGTCGAATGCGGGAGGTTGCGGCTGATTCTTCAGCAGGAATTCTCCCTGATGGAATGAAATCAATCGTTGCTGCGGGTCAGTTTGCGAACTGCAGGACGCCAGCAATCCACTCAGCAATCCGGTCAGTAACAGAACTGCGAGCAATCTAGCGGGCAGGTTATTCACGAATCCGTATCAACCCCAGTTGTTCGGCTTCGTACACGGCTTCGGAACGAGAATTGACCTGCAACTTGCGATAAATGCGCTTCACATGGGAAGACACCGTGTGGTAGGAAATATTCAGCGCACCGGAAATTTCATTGTAATTGAGGCCGCGCGCAATCAGTTTCAGCACTTCGAGTTCGCGCCGGGTCAAGTCGTGTTCGATCGCCTGTGGCGGTGGTGTGGCCGGGCGAAAGCGTTTCAGCAAGGCGCGGGCGATGGATGGACTCATCGGAGATCCGCCCTCGAGCATTTCCATGATCGCAGCGCCGATGTCCTGAACCATGCTGTTCTTGAGCAGATAACCGGAGGCACCGGCTTCGATCGCATCCATCATATGTTGTTCGTCACCAAACACGGTGATGACAATCGATTCGATGCCGCCCACTCTGCTGGCTTCACGAATCAAATCGATACCGTCTCCATCGGGCAAACCCAGATCGGTCAGTAATACATTCGGGCGCAGTTGCTGCAGCATTTCCAGCCCATCCTTATAAAATGCGCTGTCACAGCACACATCCAGTTGCGGATGAGAGGAAACCGCCTCGACCAGGCGCTCGCGGATAAAGGGGTCATCCTCGACAATCAAAACCGCATATGGTTTTTGTTCTGAACTCATGGTGTAAGCATCCCTGAACACTGAAAGCAGAGTATATCCCCAATTCTCGGGATATATCTATGCTTGCGTTCGTGAATAATAGCGTTCAGGTTTTTGAAAGGTTCAAAAACTGCAATCGACAAGGAGAATAAAATGAAAATCAATCTGTCCTCAATGTTATCCATCTGCAGTGTGATGGTGGTATCCAGCCTGTACAGCCCTATCAGTCTTGCCGGACCCGAAAGGGGAGTGAAATGCCCTGCGGGGTTTACCAGTAGTTATTCGGGATCAAGCAAGATTCTGCGCTGTAAAAAAACGGCTAACCAGTATGCCAATACGCTCTGTCCGACACCGCCGTTTAACATTTATAAAGTGCGCAAGGGACCGGATAAATGTGCCCAGCCGGTGGTGGTCAACTTGCCAGTGACCGGCCCGATTCCGACCGGTCTGCGTAACAAGATAAGAAATGTTCAGTGTATGGCGCTTCCGGGCACGACCGGATGGAAGCTGGATACCGACAAGGTGACCAGTGGTCCGGGTCAACGCTACAAGGATCGTTGCAAGCGCTCCAACACCACCTATGCCTGGCCAAAACGCCGATAAACCGCAACCGTTCAGGCGTGCTCTTGCGCGCCTGAAAATACAATCGCAATCCGCCTTTTTAGCTGGTCGGGTTGCTACTGAATTGCGCAGGAAGCAACTCTTCAAGAGGGGATGAGTCAGCCATGATATGGGCTATCAAATTTTTGCGAACCATGACTCCGCGGTTACTGGTGCCGCTCGTAGCGACTATGTGCAGCGCTCAGGCACTGGCACAGCAGGTGGAGATCACGCCACAAGGGTTCGACCCGGATGAATGGATCGATCCCTATCACCCGCTGACGATTGCGCTGGATAAAGTGGCGCGACCGCAGCAAGCCCGGCTGGCTTTTTTTATCGGATCGAATGATGTCACCGGCGCGATGCAAATGGTGGCACCAGGTATTTATCAATACCGTGCGTCGATTTCTCCATTGCCGTCCGGAGAACATGCACTCAAGGTTTATCTGGTCCGCCCGCAAAACCAGTGGGATGAACTGGCGACATTGACTCTACGGGTACTGACCGAAAGCGGTTTCGAGTCGCAAGAAATAGTGCCGCAACTGACGCTGTCAGATGCGTGGCAACGCAATACGACAAGCAGCAATAATGAACCGCCCGAAGACTCTACACAAACCAGCAATGAATTGACCCTGCAGGGCGGATTAAATACGCGCCATCAACGCTCGGCGGTGGAAATCCGTTCCAGCTGGAATATCAGCGGTTCTTCCGATGTTGAACAGGCACTGCGCTTTGCCGAAAAAGGGGACGAAGCGCCGCGCATTGATCTTAGCGATTACCTGATCGAAGTTGAATCCACCTCGACCCTGATCCAACTCGGCCATGTCAGCTATGGTACAAATCCCTTGCTAATGGACAATGTCGCCAATCGTGGCATCACGACTTCCTGGCGTGCCGGTGAGCGGGTCGATCTATCGTTTTCGGCACAAAATGGACAAGCCATTACCGGCGCCAGCAATTTAACCGGTCTGACAGATTTTGATCGTAACCGCATCGCCGGTTTCGGGGTCGGTGTTGATTTACTGCCTGAAAGCGCCGCACAGTTTCGGCTGGAATTGACTATGCTCGATGCCAAAATTATCGCTGCCGACAGTTTCAACAGTGGAGAAGTAAGCGATGCACAGAAAAGCCGAGGCCTCGGTTTACAGTTGCGTGGCAGCAATGCCTCCGGTCGCCTGCGTGGTGAGTTCGCGCTTGCCCGCAGCACATTCAGTAATCCGGCTGATCCATTTCTGGAACAGGATTTCGAAGTCGTAGCCTCGCAGCAAACCACAGATCTGTCACGTTCACTGCAGTTGGATTACGATGTGTTGCCGGCTACCTACGATGAAGAGGGGAACTCCGGCTGGTCGATGACCGCCAGCATCAAGCATGATCGCACTGACCCCTTTTATCAGTCCGCCGGGGCTTTTATCACGCCGGATATGCAACAGAATTCACTGTCGCTGCAGGGGCAGGCCGGCACTGCAAGCTGGCAACTGCAATACAGCCAGTCTCGCGATAATCTGGATAATATCGCGACGGTGCTGACGACCATCAATCGCAATACGGTCGCTGCATTGTCAATCCCGCTATCGGTTGAGCAGGCCTGGCTACCGCAGAGTATCACACTGGATATGCAGAAAAACCACCAGTTCGGCGACAGTCTGCCAGTCAGCTTTGATCCGGATTCGCATATTCCAGATCAAGTCACACTGCAGCAATCTCTGGCACTGGAATGGTTGATTGATCAAACTTCGCTGACCTATCAGTACTCGAATTCCGATCAGGATAACCGGCAACCGGGCCGCGACAATGCCGATTTCATCAATACCGAGCACGCACTGTCGGTCAATACGGTGTTGACGGAGAGCGTCAATCTGACATTGTCTTTCAGTCGTAGTGAAGCGGATGACCAAGAGCAGAATGTGGTGCGGACTTCCGATAGTATCAGCAGCTCGGTTGACTGGACGCTGAGCGAACAACTTGCACTTTCGATCAACCTCAGTGACAGTCAGGAAGATGATTCGCAGAATCTCGGCGAAAGCACGGCGCAATCGATTCAGGCTCAGCTGAGTTATAACTTCGAATTGCCGGGTGGAGCGGCCGGCAAGTTGCCCGTACAATTTTTTATCCGCTATGCGCAAGATCAAAACAGCAGCGTCGACCGACAATTTGATCTGACAACAGATAGCGAAAATAAAGCCTTTAATGCTGGCCTGAACGTCAGCTTTTTCTAAAGAGGAATGACTGTGACACCTTTTAAATTGTTAAGACAGGCCCGCAATCTCGCCATGTTATTAACGGCGGGTATTGTATACAGCCAATCCGTGCAGGCGGTCAGTGGCGTCAACCCTTCCGGAGTCAATGTCAAACACAATGGCATTACCACGGTGTTTCTGACCTTTCAGAATATGGCCGCCAACGAGCGCGCAGTGGATGCCTTCTGGTGTGGCGAAGTGACGGCCACCGGTGTCAGCGCAACCAATCCCTGCGTACCCGGCAGCATTTTCGGTAAATTGCCCGCGCGGCTGAATCGCGCTCAAGTCAGTGGCACCGGAGGTCAGCGTAATCTGACCGACATCATGACGATTCCGGCTTCGGTTGCACGCAAGGCTTTTCAGGCGGCGGCACGCGGAGATGATTCCGACTTTTTCTATGTGCGCCGGTTTACCGACGGCATCAATGACAGTTATGTCACGGTCACCTGCCGTCTGGCAGGCGGCGGCGCGCGTTCGCCACTCGCGCTGACCAATGTGCAACTGTATTTCCAGACCGGCGAGGGGCCGCGCCCGGTCTATACGCTGGCGCGGGACGAAGTCTTGCCACCGTTTGGTGCTTATATCCGCTATACCGGCACCGGTCGTTTGAAAGGTCGCTGGGAAGTGGTATTGCCGGGCGATCCGGCTCCCAGCCAGACTGATCTGCTGACCGAAGCGACGCTACCGGTCGAGCAACGCGGCTTTCAACGCCGCTATACCCTGATCGAGCGTTTCAACCGTTTTCTGCCACCGACCGGCAGTGTATTTCTGCCGGGGCCGGATCCATCGCTGTTGCCTAACCAGGTTGAAGGCCCGCATAAGATATTGCTGCGTATCGAAGCGACCGCTGACAAGGAAGGCAATTCCAACACGGTCAATGGCGTTGCGGTTTCCGGCGGCGTGGCCGGATTCGCTTTGCCGGTGTTACGTTATTTCGTTGGCTCGGGCGACAATGCGCTGGCATTGGCCAGCCGCAACCCGGGGCAACGCATTGTGCCACTTACACCTCCGCCGGATGCGCTCATCGAAAGCGGGAATCCATTGCTGTTTTCATGGATCGACCAGGCGGGTGTGGCGATGTACCAGGTGCAGGTCGAGGGTGACGATGGCCTGTTGCTGAATGCACTGGTCAAGCCGGGCGAATCGCAATATCTGGCACCGCCGTGGATTGAGGAAAACAGTGACCAGCCTTTGCGCTGGCGGGTTCGCGGTTTATCAGTCAATGGCGGGGAAATCAGTGCAACCGACTGGCGCGGGTTTATCATCAGTCAATAAACCGGCGCCGGGCCCAGGCGAAATCATTCATTGACCATCGGCACGTTTCACTGCTTGCCTTTTTCGGTTACATTGCGCGTTTTGCCTGCCACCGCTTATGCCCTCTCTCGACCGGCGTTTTTGCATCGCCCCCATGCTCGATTGCACCGATCGCCACGCGCGTTATTTTCTGCGGTTGTTTTCAAAGCATATTTTTCTCTACACTGAAATGATCACGACTCAAGCGATCCTGTATGGCGATCGGGATTATTTACTTGGGTTCGATGAAACCGAGCATCCGCTGGCAGTGCAACTGGGTGGTTCTGATCCGACAGAACTTGCCGAGGTGGCCAGAATCTGCGCCGATTTTGGTTATGATGAAATCAATCTGAACGTCGGCTGCCCGAGTGACCGCGTACAGTCCGGTGCCTTTGGCGCCTGCCTGATGGCTCAACCCGAACGGGTGGCCGAGTGCGTAACGGCGATGAAAGCGGCAGTCGAACTTCCGGTCACAGTCAAACATCGTACCGGCATCGATGATCAGGATTCATGGGAGCAATTGCTGAGTTTTACTCAAATGCAGATCGATGCCGGCGTCGATGCGTTGATTGTACATGCTCGCAAGGCCTGGCTCAGTGGACTCAGTCCGAAACAGAACCGCGATGTTCCACCGCTGCAATACGACCGGGTGTATGAATTGAAACAGCAGTTTCCCGATCACGATATTATCCTCAATGGCGGCATCAAAACGCTGGATCAGTGCGCAATGCATTTGCAGCAGGTCGATGGCGTCATGCTCGGGCGCGAGCCTTATGCCAACCCTTATCTGTTAGCCTCGGTCGATCATGAAATTTTCGGCGAGAAGGCAGGCAGCATGCCGACACGTGAGCAGATTTTGCAGCGCTTTTATCCTTATCTGCAAAGCCAGCTCGACCGGGGCATGCCACTGACTCATATCGTGCGTCATATTATCGGGTTGTATCACGGGCAGCCCAATGGACGACTGTGGCGGCGTCACCTCAGTGAAAACGCATTCAAGAAAGGTGCAGGCATCGAAGTTATAGAACAGGCAGTATCGCTGGTCGGTGATTAAATCAACTGATGCTCGAAAATGGTGAAATAGAAACCATTGATTGGTGAGTGTGACGGTTTTTCATTAGCATCTTTAGCCTGTGTTCAAGCGGCGATGCTTGTGCTCGCCGACCCGTCAAGGAGAAAGCCATGAGTGATGTGACTGTACATATCGATGAAACACTGGACGATTCCGCGCTGCTGGCTTTGCAGCATAATCTGTCGCGCATCGACGGGGTGGACCATGTTGATGCGCAAAACCGGCATCCGCACTTGATGGTTGTGTCTTACGATCATCATCTGCTTAATTCACGCGCGATTCTGTCATCCTTCACCAATCAGGGATTGCATGCGGAGTTGATCGGGCTGTAGTCTGGAGCCTGCAATCAAACGCTCTGATCCGGTCGCATCAGCAGCTTTTTGCCATTAGCATGGCCTGATTTTTGCCTGATTCATTTGTCAGATTCTTTTGTCCGTTTTCCTGGGCTGAATTCTGAGTAAGACCCCGAGCCGGATTATCTTGTCGGAATATCTTTCCGGAATCCGGCGTTGCAATCTTCAGCGCAATAAGTCAGCCACCCGCATCTGTTGTGGCTGGAGCGGGCCATAGGGTTCGTGCCGGGTTTTATCATGGATTTCCATTCGGTATTTGACAAAGTCATCCATATCTTCGAAATGCAAAAAAGGATTGCCATCGATCTGTTCGGCCATGGTGCTGGTTTCAGCGACCGAATAATTATGCCCGGGGTGGATCACCATGTCGGCCGGCAAATGCTGTTTCATATCGCGCAGGGTGTTGAACATTTGCTCCGGATCGCCACCGTGCAAATCACATCGGCCGCAGCCGTAAACGAACAGCGTGTCGCCGGTGATCAATTCATCCTCGATCTGATAGCAGGCTGAGCCGGGTGTATGGCCCGGTGTGTGCAACATCTGGATTTCAGTAGCGCCGAGTTGAAAACGATCGCCACCATGATGCAACTGCGGCTTATCGAGGCGATGATTCCAGAATTCATATTCAGGCTTCAGGATATGCACCTGCGCGGGTGCGTTCTCGAGCAAGGCTTCGATGCCATTGATGTGATCGTGATGACTGTGGGTGAGCAGAATATCGCTGATCTGCAAATCCAGTTCGCTGGCTTTTTCGATGATGGCGGCGACATCCCAGGCCGGGTCGACCACAGCGCTGCGTCGGGTTTCGACATCTTCGATCAGGTAGATGAAATTTTCCATCGGGCCCAGTTCGAGCGCGTGAATTCGGGTACTGGCTGTGGTCATCGATTTCTCCGGGTTAATCCGCTTGCACGGTGCTGTTATCTGTGCGGTACAAAGAGTATCATACGCGCATTTTTCAAGGCTTTGGAGTAGAGATGGAAAAACAGGTTGATGTCGCCATCATCGGCGCGGGAACATCCGGTTTGAACGCATTGTCGCAAGTCAAAAAGGCCGGCAAGTCTTTTATGCTGATCAATGGCGGACACTGGGGGACCACGTGCGCGCGGGTCGGCTGCATGCCGTCCAAGGCCTTGATTCAGGTAGCGGAAGACTATCACCGGCGTGAAATCTTCGAGCGCCACGGCATTGAAGGGGAAGACAATCTCTCTCTCGATATTGCGGAAAGTATGGAACACGTCCGTGATATGCGTGACATCTTCGTCGATCGTGTGCAAGGTGCCAGCACCGACAATATGCCGGATGAAGTCAAGCTCGAAGGCTATGCCCGGTTTATAGATTCCGGCGCGGTGCAGGTCGGTGATACCATTGTGCGCGCAAAGCGTTTCGTGATCGCAACCGGCACCCGCCCGATTATGCCGCAAGCCTGGAAGAAATTCGGCGACAAGGTATTGACCACTGATGAAATCTTCGAGCAGGAAACCCTGCCCGAATCGATGGCCGTGATCGGCCTCGGCGTGATCGGACTCGAACTCGGACAGGCGCTGTCTCGCAAGGGGATCACGGTGACCGGAATTGAAGGTAGTGATCGCATCGCTTCGCTGAACGACGACAAGGCCAACGAGGTCACGCTGCAATTGATGCGCAAGGAATTCGATATCTGGCTCGGCGCGCAGGCGACGCTGGAAGAAGAAGGTGAACAGATAAAGGTGACTGCGGGTGATCAATCCGTGGTGGTCGACAAGGTGCTGGTCGCAATCGGGCGCAAACCCAACCTCGACAACCTCGGCCTCGACAAGCTCGACCTCGCGCTCGATGAAAATGGCATGCCGGTGTTCAACCCCAACACCATGCAACTCGGTGATTTGCCGGTTTACATCGCGGGCGACGTCAATGGCGCCAGACAAATCCTGCATGAAGCAGGTGATGAAGGCAAGATCGCCGGTTACAATGCGGCGCATGGCACGGCGGTCGCGTTCAAGCGCAAGACCCATCTGGGCATCACCTTTTGCGACCCCAATATCTCTACCATCGGTGCTGACTGGTCCGAATTGCAAGAAAATGAAAATATCGTCGTCGGTGAAATGAATATGGGTCCGGTCGGTCGGGCACTGATCATGGGCAAGAATAAGGGCGTTATGCGCGTTTATGTCGACAAGACCACTGCAGAAGTCAAGGGCGCGACGCTGGTTTCGGTGAAGGGTGAACATATCGCCCACCTGTTGGCCTGGGCGATTCAGCGTGGCTTGACCGTGTTCGATATTCTGAAACTGCCGTTTTACCACCCGGTCATCGAAGAAGCCCTGCAAGCCTGCTTCTATGATGTACTGAAAAAGCTCGACATCACGCCGAGCGACAAGATTCTGGAACTCGAGGAACTCACCAATGAGTGATCAACAATACGACGAAAAAGCCAAAGAAAAACGCATTATGGTGATGATGCGCCAGGTACTGTCGGCAGTCGCACGCGATACCGCACCGCCGCGCGGCATGAAAAGCCCGCTTTCGGACGATACCATTCAGGGCGTGCGCGAATGTCTGGCACTAATTTCGGCACGCGAGCGCGAATTGAATGTCGAACTCGGCGAAGAGAATCAGGCGCGCCCCCGTTATGTCGATGAACCCGAAACCACCAAGGTGGTTTCGCTGGATTCGATCACGAAAAAGTAAACCCGATTTTTTACCACCGAGACTGCAGAGGTCAAAATAATCAACTGGGTCAGATCAAATGAAACTCCAACTGGAGGCAAATCATAGCTGCCGGACTTCGGCTAGCGAGTAGACCGATCTGACTATGACGTTTTACCTTCCCGCTCTCGTGTGGTTCCATTATTGACAAATCGAGCAAGTACAATGAACAAACCTACCGTTAAAAAAGTGGTGCTGGCCTATTCCGGCGGACTGGATACCTCAGTCATCCTGAAATGGCTGGAAGATGAATACCAATGCGAAGTCGTGACCTTCACCGCCGATCTGGGGCAGGGTGAAGAAGTCGAACCTGCGCGCGAAAAGGCGAAGCAATACGGCATCAAGGAAATCTATATCGAAGATTTGCGCGAGGAATTCGTGCGTGATTTCGTATTCCCGATGTTTCGTGCCAACACCATTTACGAAGGTGAATACCTGCTCGGCACCTCGATCGCGCGTCCGCTGATCGCCAAGCGTCTGGTCGAGATTGCGGCGGAAACCGGTGCCGATGCGATCGCACACGGTGCGACCGGCAAGGGCAATGACCAGGTGCGTTTCGAACTCGGTGCTTATGCGCTCAACCCCGACATCAAGGTCATCGCGCCGTGGCGTGAGTGGGATTTGAATTCGCGCGCCTCGCTGATGACTTACGCCGAAAAAGCCGGCATCAGCGTCGAGCAAAAACGCGGCAGCAAGTCACCATATTCGATGGATGCCAATCTGCTGCATATTTCCTACGAGGGCGATATTCTGGAAGACCCGTGGAATGAAGCCGAAGACGATATGTGGCGCTGGAGCGTTTCGCCGGAGCAAGCGCCGGATGAGGCACAATATATTGTGTTGAGTTATGAACAAGGCGATGTCGTGGCGATTGATGGCGAAGCCATGTCGCCGGCCACCGTGCTCGAAACCCTCAATAAACTCGGCGGCAAGCATGGCATCGGCCGCAGCGATATCGTCGAAAACCGCTTCGTCGGCATGAAATCCCGCGGCTGCTACGAAACTCCGGGCGGAACCATTTTACTGAAAGGCCACCGCGCGATGGAATCGCTGACGCTGGATCGCGAAGCAGCCCATCTCAAAGATGAAATGATGCCGCGCTACGCCACGCTGGTGTACAACGGCTACTGGTGGAGCCCGGAGCGCAGGATGATTCAGAAATTGATCGATGAATCGCAAAAAACCGTCAACGGCGAAGTTCGCCTGAAACTGTACAAGGGTAATGTTATCGTGGTCGGTCGCCGCTCCGAGACGGACAGCCTGTTCGATGAATCGATCGCAACCTTTGAAGATGATGCCGGCGCCTACGACCAGAAAGATGCGGAAGGTTTCATCAAGCTCAACGCCCTGCGCCTGCGCATTGCCGGCAAGAAGAAAAAGTAATGTACTACCAGCAGCGGCTGTGGCGTGGATTATTCTGGTTTGCTCTGGCGGGGCTGTTGCTGGCCTGCGACTCGAACAAAGTGCAGGAGAGCGATTATGTTCGGCAGCAGAATTATTTTCTGCAAGCGGTCGAATTGATCGAATCGGCCGGCCGGCTGTTGCAAAAACCCAATCTGAACGATCAGGATATCAAACAAGCCATGCAGCGGCTGGATGAAGGCTTGAAAACCGCCAATCAAGTTCGTCAGGACTTTCTCAAACAGGCCGATGCACGCTTGCCCAGACTGTTTCCGGAATTATTGGTCAAGGGGGTAGAATCCTATCGACTGGGTGTCGAGGGTGCTGATCGATCGCAGCAACTCGAAGGCTTGCGGCTGATTCGTCAGTGGAGTCAATTCTGGCGCAGTGAAGGGTCTCAAATTCTGGATCGCTTGTTACAGCAGCAACCCTGAGGCATTGCCGAAAGCCGACTCCAATCCGGCCGATATCATAATCCGAAGATGCGTTTCCAGAATGGCTTGGATGTCTGGTTTGTTGAGCCGAGCCTTTTACGCTGATTGATCTGGTTGATCAGGCGGATCAATTGTTCCGGGCTGGCGGCCTTGCGAATCTTGTCACTCCAGCGCTCGATCGCATCGCTGACTGAATCACTGGCGGAATCCTTCAAGATTTCTGGCTGTTTTTCGACAATGCCCGGAATAAAGGCGTTATTCAGATAACTGTTACGCGATTTGGACAATACATTCAATTCTACGTCATTCAGCGACTTGGGAGATTTTTCATCCATTGCCGGCAGAAAGCTGTGTGGTGGCACGAATTGCAGATATTTTTGCTGCGCTTGCTTGATGTACAGACTGTAGTCTTCGGATGGCATCAGCCGCTGCAGGGATTTGATGTTCTGCAATAATTCGCTACGGTTTTTACTCATGGGAAACGCAAAGTTTTTGAAATTCGCAATCATTATAGTGCAAACTCTTACGATGGAGAGACTCATCTACCCACTCGCTCACGCGAGCTTCAAAAAGCATCGTGACTGACACCCCTCGCTCCGCTGCGGCATCGCCACGACTGGTAGTTTGCACCAATGAAAGGCTTGGTATCGGGCAGAAATCCTGTGCCGGCAGTGGTAGCCGTGTATTGATCGATCAGATCCGCCAACAATTGCAGCAACAGCAACTGGATTTTGCTGTCGTCGAACAAGTCTGTCTCGGGCGCTGCGAACAGGGTATTGCGATGAGGATCGCACCGGGCGGTGAATTCTTTACAGAAGTCAAAGCCGGTGACATTCCTGCGATTATCGAGGCTTTGCGACAGTTTCACCCGGCTTCTGACTAATGCACTGAAACGCGCGGATTACATTTTCACATCACCTGTTCGGGCCGTTTTCATCGATATTTTTACTCCACTCGCGGCGGTTGATGGCATAACCCGAAACCTTGCCAATAAATGGCAGTATCAGCATGCCGGGTAAGCGATCCACCTGTTTTTCATCCCGGTATTGATGGATACCGATCGTCATGCCTTGTTGACCGGCTCTGGGTTGCGCGAAGTATGTGCCGAAAATCCGGTCCCACCAGGTCAGGTTGAAACCGAAATTACTGTTGGTTTCATTATCTTCGACCGAGTGATGTACGCGGTGCATATCCGGTGTCACCAATACCCAGCGCAGCACCCGGTCGAGTCGATCCGGCAATCCGATGTTGGAATGATTGAACATGGCGGTGGCATTGAGCAAAACTTCAAAAATGATAACCCCCGCTACCGGCGGCCCGAGCAGTAGAATGGTCGCAAACTTGATCAGCATGGAAAAAATGATTTCCAGCGTGTGAAACCGCGCACCGGTGGTGACATCGTAATCGAGATCGGCGTGATGCACGCGATGAAACCGCCACAGCAATGGAATCGCATGCACCATCACATGCTGCAAATAAATGATTAAATCCATCGCCACCACGGTGATCAACACCGACCACAGCAGTGGCAGCGAATAATAATTCAGCAATCCCCAACCCTGCTGACTAGCAAATACAGCCACGCCGACGGCTGCAGCCGGAAACA
>JANTFI010000079.1 GCA_024763505.1 Gammaproteobacteria bacterium | reverse complement strand
ACCGTGTACAGCACCGGCAGTTGCCCGATCTGCGAACAAAGCAAAAAATTACTGCAGAAATGGCAAATCCCGTATCAGGAAATCCGTCTCGATCTCGACCCGTCCGAGCACCGTCGCTTCAGTGAAATCACTCAGGGTGCGCGCCAGGTGCCGCAATTTCTGATCGATGGAAAATGGATCGGCGGTTTCAGTGAATTGACCGAAATGCATATGGAAGATGCACTGGATGACTTGATGGAACCCACTGCATCATGAGTAAACCCGAAACCGTTTTCCGTATTATCTTTCAACAGAACCAGCAGATTTACGAGCTGTATGCCCGGGAGGTCAGGCAAGCCAGCCTTTCCGGCTTTATCGAAATCGGTCAAATCATTTTCGGCGAGCGGAGCAAACTGCTGGTCGACCCGGCCGAAGAAAAACTCAAGCAGGAATTTGGCAACTTCAAACACAGCCATATTCCCTATCAACCGGTAATCCGCATCGACGAAGTGAACAAGCACGAAAAGAACCGGATTCACGGACAAGATGGCGCTCAGGTCACTCCGTTTCCCGGTTCAACAGCCTGCCAGATGCCACCTCGCTAGCGATGCAAGTCAGCGTAATCATTCCTGTTTATAACCGTCGCCAAACGCTGCCGCGCGCACTCGAATCCGTGATCGCACAGCTGCATCCGGCCGCAGAAATTATCGTAGTGGATGATGGCTCCGAAGATGGCACTGCGCAAATGGTCCGACAACAGTACCCGGATGTACAGCTGATAGAACAACCCAATAAAGGGGTCAGTGCGGCGCGCAATGCCGGTATCCGCGCCGCAAAGTACGGCTGGATCGCATTACTGGATTCTGACGATGAATGGCTGCCGCAAAAACTCTCGCGTATCCTGCAGGCGCACGAGAAACAGCCCGATCTGCTGTTATGGCATAGCGATGAAATCTGGGTCCGCAACGGCACGCGCGTCAACCCTATGAACAAACATGCCAAGCAGGGCGGCAACATTTTCAAACACTGCCTGCCATTGTGCGTGATTTCGCCGTCGGCGGCCGTGATTCATCGCAAGGTGTTTTCTGAAATCGGATGGTTTGACGAAGCCCTGCCCGCCTGCGAAGACTATGACTACTGGTTGAGATTTTGCCATCGCTACGAAGTCGGTTACATTGAACAACCATTAATTCGAAAATATGGCGGCCATGCCGACCAGCTATCGCGCAAACACTGGGGAATGGATCGCTTTCGCATTCACGCACTCGATAAATTGTTACAACAAAAAACCATTACCCCAACGCAACGTGAGCTCGCTTGCCAGATGCTGATAAAAAAAACCGGCATACTCCTGAAGGGTGCGCGCAAGCATCAGAATCAATCCATCATCGAACAATTCGAACCACTGTTGCAGCAGTATGGAAATAGCTCATGTTGATCTGGATGTGTGCGCTGGCCTGCGAAGCCAAACCGCTGATTGATTACTATCGCTTGCAAAAGAACAGCGATCAAAGCCTGCCGCATCGACTCTACCAGCGTGAAGATATCTATTGCATCGTCAGCGGCATCGGACTGCAAAACATGCAACAGGCCATGCAATTTGCGCAGGATGAAATCAAGCCGTCCGCACAGGCGCACTGGATCAATCTCGGCATTGCCGGTCATCGTGATCTTGCGCTGGGTACGCTGCTGCAAATCACTGAATGCACCAGCGCGAACCAGCCCTTACCAATCAAACTGACGAAAAGAAATTTCTCTGGAATTGACTCTGCTCCCATTATCAGCGTATCGAACCAAACCATCGATTATCCGCAACAACATCTGGTCGATATGGAAGCCTGGACTTTTGCTCAGCATTGTCAGACGCACAATATTTCGGATCGCTGTCATTGCCTCAAGGTGATCAGTGACAATGCGAACCATACTCCGAACCGCGACAAGGCCCGCATCAGCCGTTTAATCGACAAGAATATATCCGACATCAGCGACTTTGCCGCCCATCTGGAAGATGATAATAATGCATGATTTAACAGGAAAAACCGCCCTCGTAACCGGCGCCAGCTCCGGCATTGGTCGCGCCATTTGTGAAACCCTGCTGGCGCGCCAGTGTAAGGTCACCGGCATTGCCCGTAATTTTTCCAAAGCCGAGCTTGATCACCCACTGTTTCAACCGATCGAGCAGGACCTGGGCGAACTGGAACAAACCTCGACCTGCATAAAACAATTGTGCAAAAGCCAGACATTCGATTTTTTCATTCATAGCGCGGGCAGTGGTCTGTTCGGCTCGATCGAACAATTTTCTCCCCGCCAGATCGAGCAATACCTGCAAAGTAATCTGACCTCTACACTGATCCTGTCACACCATCTGGTGCCGCTGATGAGGCGCAAAAAATCCGGCCGCATTATTTTCATCGGCTCGGAATCGGCTCTGCAAGCCGGTCGCAAGGGTGCCTTGTACAGTACCGCCAAATTTGGCCTGCGCGGTCTGGCTCAGGCATTACGTGAAGATTGCAGCCAGCACGGCATCAACGTCAGCCTGATCAACCCGGGCATGGTCAAAACCGCATTTTTCGATCAACAGAAATTTCGCCCGGGAAACCATCCGAGCAATTTCATCGAAGCCAGTGATATAGCCGAACTGGTATTACACATTGTGACCAGTAACCCGAATATCGTCATCGATGAAATCAATCTTTCTCCACGAAATAAAACCATCGATTTTTCCTGACCAAGCACGCCTGCCAGATTATTCGAATCGCCATAAAAAAAGCCGCATCCGAAGATGCGGCTTTTTCATCTAGCAACGATCTATTTAGTCAAGTGGCAGCAAGTTACCATCTGCCATGACTTGTAAAGACCACTTCGACTCGGGCGCGTGTTCTTCGTCGTCCTCGTCATCATCGTCTTCATCGTCGTCTTCGTCATCCATATGCTTGTACTTTCCGAGATCGGCATGCACAGTAAAGCCATTGACCAGCACGGTCCAGACACCCGCTTCCGGCTCGCTGATGCTGACCATTTCCGGGCTATTCAGCGTTGCACCATCATAGAAAACCGCTCCGGAAGGTGACAGTAAAATCAGATCGAGATCGTCGGTCGGATAATAGCCCCAGTTTTCTTTCCAGCCCAGTTTGAAATCCAGCGCAGTGGTACCACCGGGTACATTGGCAGAGAATACTGCGAACTCACCTTCGGTGATTTTTCCTTTTTCACTGGCTTTGCCTTTCTTGCTCTTGCTGGCTTCAACCGTCAGGGTGCCAGTGACAGAAGCCGCATTGGTCCAGTCACCCATTACCGCAATTCGAATCAATCCGGTTTGCGGATTATCGATCACAAATTCAGCATCGCCACCGACAAAAGATTCCACCAGCGTGGCATCAGTCGATGTAACTGCATCCTGTACTCGCAGGTACAAGTCGTTTCCGAAAAACAGATTCTGTTGATCGTCAGGGCCGAGCTCGAGATCCGTCAAAGAGACCTTGATCTGACTGGTTTCGGGTTTGGCCAGTATAAAGAAATGGGCTACTTCACCCGGCTCCAGCGAACCGAGTTGACTCGACCACGGCTTCTTCGCCTTCAGCACATGATAACCAAGACGTTTGACATTCTTGGCGACCTTTTTCTTCGGCTTCTTGGCATGATGCTCATGCTCATCGTCATCATCACCCATTGCCATATCCAGTGCAGCCAGAGCCGCTGGATAATCAACCAGACCGAAACCCTGATCATTGCTTCCAGCAGTTTCCTGCAACAGGGCAGAATTCGCGGTAGCCATCAACGCTTCGCGTATTTCACTGGCTGATGCTTCCGGTCTTGCCTGACGCAACAGAGCCGCACCACCGGCTACATCCGGGGCTGAGAAAGACGTACCGGAAACCAGATTGATTCCACCATTCGAAGACTGGGCCAAGACCGCAAAACCGGCACTGACGACATCCGGATCATTGCGTCCATCGGCATTTGGACCGCGCGAGCTGAAATATGCCATTTGGGTATGATCGGTCGGTCGGAAGATTTCACCGATGCCCGGACCATATTGCAGGTCGCGAAGAATACGCTCGTGCGCCGCCGTATTCACGGCACCTACGGTCAATGAACCCTTACCGGAGCCGGGGCTGCCGATAGTCATCGCAGAAAAGCCACTGTTACCGGCCGATACGACCAGAACAATACCCGCATCAAGCATGGCTTCAGTCATGCGGTCTTCCAGATCACCACCCGCAAACAGGGTCGGCCCACCCAGACTCATATTGACGACACCGATATTCAGCGAATCGTAGACATAAGGGTCTTGTTCTGTGCCACTGCCCGAAACAGGTACCGATGGCATGCCGGCATCATAGTTTTTGCGCAAGGTGATGGCTCGATCCATCGCTGCGATAATCCGCGACTCAGGAGAGCCTCCACCGGTCGAGGCAAAGACTTTCATCGCATATAACTTGGCGGCCGGGGCGGAGCCATACAAAGGAACCACTGCCAGGCCTTCAGCCGGAAAATCAGGAATCAGACTGTTCGGCGCATGCGCCAGCATGGATTGCACAAGACCTCCATTCATGTCGAAAACGAAGGCGGCATGACCGGCAATAGTGCTACCGACCCAGGTGCCGTGTGGACCATTGGCGGTACTGGTTGCAGACTCGGGATCACCTTCGACAAAATTTTCACCGCCGATCACAGAACCGGCAATCGAGGGAACCACGTCCGGATTATTGGCGGTGCCAGAGTCAATGACTGCAACCACGACATCACTACCATCGATGCCATCCAGTTGCAGATTGACCGCTCCGGTCAAACCATGCGTGAAAAGATAATCATCTGGCAGTTTTCCCGCCAGCTCGCTGGCAGGCATTACGCCTTTTACCGCTGGCAAATCGATGCTGGCACTGCGAATCGGAGAAGGCAGGGAAAGGCTGCGATCTTTCGCAATGGCAGTCAAGCCAGCGATCGATTTCAACGCGGCCGGATTGGCATCCGGTAATTCAACAGCGATTGCATTCAGGTTGTCATAAGTGTGGGTAATTTTCCCACCCAATGCTTTTACCTGCGATAAAACTTCCGGCGTTATGCTGGAAAACTGAACGATGAAATTTTTCGATTCCCCTGCCTGAGCAGAAAGAAAAGAAAAGGCGAGAATAGCTGCCAGCCAGAACCGGCTGAAGCGGGTTGGTTTATTCATTAAATTGTCCCTTTGGTTATAATTTGACGTCCCAAGACTATAAGCAGCCAGAGAAAAAGTCTATCGTTTTATTTTGAAACTATTATAACTTTTCAATATATCTCTTAATCAATCAAATGGTCTCACCTTAGGTTCAATTATTGTGACCATTGTAAATTATTGATACATCTCAAATCATTGACTCAGCATCGATTCGTCAGCCCTGAATATTCACAAAGAATCGAAACTTCCAGTTCCTGTCGCTGGCTGCTGTCCGAAGTTCAGGATCATGGCAGCAAGGTATTACTGCAATCGGTTAAAATAATTCGTGACCGCGGAAGAGAAACAGCTTAAAACAAAACTGTGAATCAATACCGCGAAGAAAAACCACTTGAATTTCAGGCATCGTAATTCACTATAATTTTTTCCCTGCCAGGGTCGGCTTCTTGTCGGTCCGGGTCTCCAGCTTCAGATAACTGACCAGCCGAACCACGCCGCTTTCGTGCAGGCTCTGGTGAATCTTTTCAACAGCCGCCAATACTTCAGACAAATTTCCTTCTATATTGGTGCCAGAGGCATGGGTTTCGATGATGAAGTCGAATTGCTCGAGCAAGTCGACCACAGCACGAACTTCGCTGCGTACCGAAACCCCGCTACCCAATGGAATCACTTGTAGTTCTGCCGTGGCTTTCATGCGTTTTCCTCCGTCTTTACCAGCAGTCGAGTCCATTTTTCCGCCTCGATGAAAACTCGTTTGATTTGCGGTTGCTGCTGCTTGATTTTCTGATCAAGGCTGGCGATCTCGGATTCAATCTGATCCGCTTTCAAGTCGTCAACAAAATCGACACTGATATTGACGAGAATAAAATCCGGTCCCATGTGCATGGTCAAGACTTCATTGACATGCTCGATGGCCGCGCTTTGCTGCAGAACCTGCTTCACGCCCTGCACCGTAGCCGTGTTGGCCGATTCACCAATAAGCAGGCTTTTGGTTTCATAGGCCAGCCACAAGGCGGTGCCGATCAGAATCATGCCAATCAGCACCGAGGCCAGCCCGTCAAACCACAGCACACCGGTCCACTGACTGAGTGCCACGCCGGCAAACGCGATCATCAATCCGAGCATGGCTGCACTGTCTTCAAACAACACTACAAAAACCGATGGATCCTTGGCGCGGTGAATGGCTTCGAAATATCCCCATTTACCCTTGACTGCACGAAATTCCCGAAGCGCGAAAATCCATGCCGCGCCTTCGAACAACATGGCCAGAACCAGCACAATATAATTCACCATCGGGTTGCTCATCGGTTCGGGGTGTTGCAAATGCTGAATGCCTTCATAGATGGATATGCCTCCACCCAGCGCAAAAATCAGCATGGCCACGATAAAGCTCCAGAAATAGATTTCCTTGCCGTGACCAAATGGAAACTGTTCGTCGGCCGGTTTCTTCGCCTGCTTCATGCCATACAGCAGCAGGAACTGGTTGCCGGTATCGACCAGCGAGTGAATGCCTTCGGATAACATGGCAGAACTGCCGGTAAAGGCCGCTGCGCCAAACTTGGTAATCGCGATCAAGGTATTGCCGGCCAGAGCCGCAAAGATAACTTTTCTGGAGCCTGATGACATGCTGCGTCCTGTTCAGAGTTGGATACCGACATTCTACGATAAAACGCAAACCGAGATAACTAACCTGTATTTCCATTTCCTCTGTTATCATGCCGGATTTTCTGAGCCTTCCGCAAAAATGAACAGGACGCCTGAACCATTTGATGTTGTAATTATCGGAGCCGGAGCTGCCGGATTGATGTGTGCGCTGGAAGCTGGACGACGCGGTCGTCGCGTGCTGGTTCTCGACCATGCCAACAAGGCCGGTAAAAAGATATTGATGTCTGGTGGCGGTCGCTGCAACTTCACCAATCTTGAAGTCAGCGCGGAAAATTTTATTTCGCACAACCCGCATTTTTGTAAATCGGCACTCAGCCGTTTCACCCAGTGGGATTTTATCGCACGCGTAATCGAACAGCGCGTCCCCTACCATGAACGCGATCACGGCCAGTTATTCTGCGATCACAGTGCACACGATATTCTTGACATGCTGCTTCAACAATGCGCCGATGCAAAGGTTCAAATTCGGCTGAATTGCCAGATCTCGGAAGTCAGCGGATCGACTCTGGAACCATTTACAATAACCTCATCGACCGGAAACTATCAGGCCGACTCACTGGTCATTGCCAGCGGCGGATTGTCGATTCCGAAAATGTGCGCCAGCCCGTTCGGTTATAAGGTGGCAGAGCAATTCAGTCACCGTGTTCACCCGACCTCTGCCGGGCTGGTTCCTTTCACGCTGCAACCGCAAGACAAGCAAAAACTGTCGCCATTATCCGGCATCGCCGTCGATTGTCTTATCTCGAACGACCGCATCAGCTTTCGCGAAAACCTGCTATTCACCCATCGTGGTTTGAGTGGCCCTGCGGTGTTGCAGATTTCATCCTACTGGAAAGCGGGCGAAGCAGTTGAAATCCGGCTGCTGCCGGATCTCGATGCCACCGAAATGATTGCCGAACGACAACAGCATCAACCGGCCATTAAACTCGCCACGCTGCTGGCCGAACATTTGCCCAAACGGCTGTTACCGGTTTTGATTGCGCAAAGCCTGCTGGACAAACCGCTGCAGGAATTCTCGCGCCACAGCATCGAAAACATCGCAGCGTCGCTGCAACATTGGTCAATCAAACCCGGTGGCAGTGAAGGCTACCGCACCGCCGAGGTAACGCTCGGCGGAGTCGACTGTGATGAATTATCCTCCCGAACCCTGCAGTCCAAAAAGGTGGCCGGGTTGTATTTTATCGGGGAAGTAGTCGATGTCACCGGCTGGCTGGGGGGCTACAATTTTCAATGGGCCTGGTCTTCCGGCTGGAGCGCCGGTCAAGTGGTCTGAGGCGGTATTCAAGCCTTCGGCACGAAGGCGATTTCATCACCGTCGAACAATTCCTGTTCGGCTTCGACAAACTGTTTGTTGACAGTGATGGTCAAACGCTCCGGCACCAGCAGGCTATGCCAGTCTTCACCGCGATCGCGCAAGCGGCGTATCACATCCAGCACGGTTTCTTTTTCAGTTTCCAGTTCGATCTCGAGCTTTTCTTCACCGAGCGATTCGGCCAGCGTCATGAATAACAGCACAGTCACCACCGGGTGATCCGACACCTGCGCTCGCAATGCCTGCAATTGCTGCTGATATTGCTGCCAGTTCGGCTCGAATTGCTCGCCCAGTTGTTTCAGTGTTGACCACGAGTAGACGCCGGAATCGTGACCATCATCAAAAACGATGCGTACCGCATAAGACCCCATCGGTTCAACCTTGAGAATATTTACCTGCTCTTTGCCGCGAATCAATTCACCGCGCTGTTTGGCTACCCGCACTTCCGCCGAAGGTGAAAACACCCGCAGATATTCGATCGGTAGCGAGTATTCACTGCCATCACTGAAATGAATCTCGAATTGGCGTGACTGCTGGTGCACAGCGATATGGGTCGGATGGATATCACTCATCGCAATGCCCTCGCGGTGTCAGTTTCAGCGCAGTCTCGTTCAGCGACGTCAAACCCTGATCACGCCAGCGGGGGCGCTCTTCGATCTGTTCATTGCTTTCCAGTAAATCGATCTGATAATCCGGTTGATACAGTTGGCGGATTTCATCCACCGGTACGGAAAATGGCGGGCCCGACATTTGCGATTGATCATAAGTCAGGGTAATCAGTAACATCGGTGTCGCTGCAGGAATAATTTGCATCATCCTTTGTTGATAGGAGGCGCGATTGAAAGACTCGATAGCGACGATCGATGCACGATCGTACACCAGAGCGCACTGCTCCAGTTGCGCCGCCTGTATATCCAGATAATCGCCCTGATACAGAGTGATATTTTGTGCCTCGTAACGGGTAAACTTGCCATCGGTCTTTTTGCTATAGGGCAGATCCGCCTCGTTGAAAAAAGACTCCACCGCCACCGCTGATAATTCGACTCCGATCACCCGATAGCCTTGCTGCGACAGCCAGTAGATATCCAGCGCCTTGCCGCATAACGGCATGAAAATGGTCGCACCGGCCGGCAGTGAAAATAGCGGTAGATATTTCTCCAGATACCGGTTGACCTGCCCTTCGTGAAAGCCGGGATTCGGTCGAGTCCAGTGTTTGTGCCAGTCTACAGTCTGTTTCATGGGGTACCTGCCGGGAAAACAGGCAGCTTACCCAAAATCGTAGCGATTTCAAACGGCAACGAGCAGGGTTATCGCGCAACAGCCAGCCGAAAAAAAACCTCCACGAGGGAGGTTTTTTCGATAGCAATTGTCCTGTCGGATCAATCTGCTGACTTTGCCGGGCAGGTGTTGATGCCAAGCAGGGCATACGGAGGACACCAGCCAATCGCTGCGGTACCGAGCATGACGACACCGACTACCAGCGCAACAATGCCCAGTGTACCTGTCGCATAGCCGAGAAAATAAGCGGCCAGCGCGGCCAGACCAATCAGGGCGCGAATGACACGATCTACTCCACCAACATTCTTTTTCATGTTTCTTCTCCAGTTCATTAAGATGGCATGCAGTGTATGCCTGAACCGTCCGGCTGTCGGTGACAATGTCACCGAGGCGGGAAAATTTTGGCCGAGACTTATTGTGCCGCCAGCGCCTGAATGGCAGTGGCATCGAGCAATTCGATGTGGCCGCGAGTGTATCGAATCAGACCGCGGTGGCCGAGATCTCGCAAAATCCGGCTGACCACTTCGCGTGAACTGCCGACATCGGCGGCCAGCTCGGCATGGGTCTTGTCTATCATGCGATCGCCACGACCCAATGCGCGGGAAAATTGCTCCGCCAGACGCACATCAATGCGCTTGAACGCAACTTCTTCCACCACCGAAATAATACTTTCCAGCCGATGAGACAGAAGCCCAAAAATGAATTGCTGCCACAGTGGCTCGCCACAAAACCACTTTCTTACATGGACCGGTGGTATCACGATGGCACGTACTGGTGTTTCGGTGACCGCCATCGCCGGAAACACACCCTGATTCATGATACAGGAAGCCGTTAGCACACAGCTTTCGCCACGATAAATCCGGTATAGCGTGACTTCACGACCACTGGCAGACAACTTGAAGACCCGCCCGACGCCATCCATCACCAGTGCCAGATGGGAGCATAATTGCCCTTCCTCACCGATCGGTTCGGCTGCTGCCAGCTCGACATACTGAGCGGACTGATAAAAGGTGTGGCGGAACGATTCAGCCGCTTGCCGCATAAATGGAAATATCGATTCAAACTCGGCTTGCAAAACGGCTGAAATCATTACTCAGCCGTCGCAGTTATCAGCCTTACAGGTCGACATGCCTGTCAGGGCGTACAAAGGGCACCAAGCGCCTATCGCAGTCAACAGTGGAATCAACCCAAGCAAACCCCACCAGCTGGGAATATAAAACCCGGCCCCCATGATGACCATGCTGAGCAGGATACGAATCAATTTATCTGTACCACCGACGTTTTGTTTCATTGGAATAACCCTGAAAAATTACGAAAACTCGTATCGATGATACTATCAAAACGAAAGAAAGAGCAGGAACGGAAAGGGATTTTTGCTGATTTAATCGATCTCGGCCAGTAAATGACCCTGATCGATTTGCAGCGGCCAGCGACGCACTCCCTGACCAGCCAGCGGAGAGAGGCCTGCACCTGTTTCGATATCAAATCGCGCCTTGTGCCAAGGGCATTCGATCACCCCTTCTCCCAATTCGCCATCGCACAATGCTGCCGCCTTGTGCGGACAAAGGTTATCCAGTAGATAAAATGCATCATGCTGGTGAATCAGCACCAGAGAGTGATCCCCCTGTTCGATGCATTGCACCGCCTGCTGCCGCAATTCTTCGACTCGCCCGAGGTCGATCACAACCGCACCTTGACGCAATTGCGCCCATTCTTTTTAGCAACGAACAGTGCCATGTCGGCGCGCTTGACCATCGACTCGTAATTACCGGTTTCATCGGTGATGGCCGCCACCCCGACACTAAGCGTCGCCTTGCGATCACCATACGGTGTTTTGTAGCTGCTTGTTTCCACGTGCTGACGTAACGATTCGGCAAATTTTTCAGCTGCATTCATATCCACCCTGGGGAGCAGAATACTGAATCCGTTCTGACCATAACGACCGAGCACATCACGCTCCTTGTCGGTTTTGGAAAATGCATATTTGACGATACCGGCAAAAACCTTGTACGCGACCGGATCACCTTCCTTTTCACGAATCGCCGACAGGCCATCCACTTCCACCAGCAGCAACGACAAGGGCTCCCCTTCGACCGCGGCGGTACGATAACGGTCAGCAGCCACATGATCGGCATTTTCACGGCTTAGCAGGGTAATGGTTTTACGCGCACTGGCGGTTTCCTGCTGAATCTTTTTGACTACAGCGCTCGGTACCACCGTTTCGTCACGACCGCCTGAACCTTTGGCCACTTTGGGCGCAGACGAAGTGGTATCGGTGGTGACCTCCAGATCGGTTAGAGTCGCATCCGGTTTTAACAAAGGAGAAACCTCCGCAGGAGGTTTCACGGGAGAAGGTGTAGGAGTGGGCGCGGTTGCGGTGACTGCCTGCTGCAATCCGGCAGACATCAACGAAGCTTTGCGGCTGCGATCGAAAATCATCATCGCTTGAGAGGCAATACTGACGCCGGCGGTCTTGTCGAGATCATCGAAGGGGCTGGCAGCACGACGCAGACTGATCACACCCTGCAGGGTGGAATCATTGAACACCGGGATATCCAGTCGAAAATGCAGAAAATTCTGGCGCGTATGGCCAAACCAGCCTTTTACTTCTTCATACTTGGCACTGGCCGTAGCCTGACGGGTTTGCGACAATTTACCGAGCAACTGCTCCGGCCAGATGGTGTCATCTTCCTGTTCAAACAGGGTACCATCGATCTGGTCCGGCGCTGGCTTCGGGCCTTTGCCGTCGAGAGAAGTCAATACAAAAGAATCGTACTGAATGACACTGCGAATATGCTCCATCAAGCGCTCAATCAACACCTTGAAATCCGTGATCCCGCTGAGCGCCATATCCAGATCAATCAGGGTATA
This sequence comes from Gammaproteobacteria bacterium, assembly GCA_024763505.1. GTDB lineage: Bacteria > Pseudomonadota > Gammaproteobacteria > JACNJF01. The sequence goes on along the minus strand of JANTFI010000079.1, from coordinate 2,109 downwards.
AGCCCAGTTTTCCTGACGGGCATAGACATCCTTCATCGATTCGCAGGTTAAAAACATCATCCGGCGCAACCGTTCCATCATGTAAGACAAATACACGGAGAGTACAAAAGCGGCCAGCAATAATGCCAGCAGGCCAGACAACTTGATACCATCAGCGCCCTTCCAGTAGGCGATGGCGACAAACAGTCCAAACACCAGAAAATTCACCAGCGCTGCAAATCTTACCGACAGAATGTTCAGACTGCCCAACCACAAAGCCAGCAGCGTGATCTCGACGATATGATAAAGCCGGTAACCTTCGAAATACACCGAACTCAACAACACCAGCAGGGCCAGAGCGGCGGGTAACAGAATACGCAGCCGCAGAAACGACTTGCTGTCACTGAGAATATTGAAGAAGACCACCAGAAGACTGAACACAGAAGCCAGCAAAAAACCATACATCGGAAGAGAGGAATGGATACCGAGTATCCAGAATTCCATAAAGGCCAGCGTCAGGCAGATTGTGGCCAGCGCCAGCAGGGAATAGATACCAGTGCTGCGGCCACGCGAAGATTGAAATGACTGGTATTCCTGTTCCGATAGGTCATCCGAAAACTTCAGACGCATGGTTTTCTTGTAGCGAGCTATCTTTTCAACTAGCACTGTAAATCCACCATATGATTCTGATTCCCCGTCAGACTTGCACTAACGGGGGTTAAATCCATCCAAAAACAGACAAAAAGTGTGCAACCGATTTAGAATAAGGCTGCCATAACTCACCGAAACCTGTCGATTCAGGCAACAGTACTCTTCAGGTAACATGGAAATATAATGCGATTAGATTTTTATACAAGCAATTTCTGTGAAAATTCAATCGGTTAAGAGAATTATTTCATAAATATGATTAATATAATAAAAAACCGCCTTCCGGTTGCCGCCTGGCTACCCGTATGGATCGCCACCCTGACTTGCCTGTTAATCCTGTTTAGCCCGGCACTGCAAGCTGAATTTTTTACCTCGTCCGAGTCGCCGCAACAACGTCATGCGCGGGCCAGCGAGCAAATGCAATTCGGTAATTTTGCCATTGCCTACTGTATCTGGCAGCCCATGGCCGAAGCCGATGACCCGGCCGCCCAATACAACCTCGGATGGATGTATCACAATGGCTACGGCCTGACGATCGACGATGAAACCGCATTTTACTGGTGGATCAAATCCGCAGCCGCTGGCAATGTAGATGCCGAGTACGCACTCGGCGATCTGTACCTGCAGGGACTGGGAGTGGAAAAGGATTTATTCATCGCACTTGGGTGGTATATATCGGCGGCACTCAAGGGGCATGAACCGGCTCGCGAGACGCTTTTAACACTACTGACAGAACAACACCCGAAAACCATGGGCATGTTTAAAATTCTGCTCCGGTCCGACTGGTCGATACTCGGTCAACCGATGCAAGTGCGAGTCGACAAGGCCAACACTCGCAACGGACCGGGTAAACAGTTCAAGGTCATCACCACATTGCAGCATGGACATCGGGTGATCCCGATCCGGCAGCAGGATAGCTGGACTCAAGTCGGTATTACCGGTCTGGGCAAGACCGCGTGGATATTCAGCCGGCTGCTCGGCAAAATCGAAGCACCTCCGGCCGAAGCGTCATAACGTCCAAGCAGTGCGCCGCAAACGAAGTGCATCGTAGTTTGCGTCCGAACGAGCGCCTAGTTAGCCTTGGCTTTCATGAGTGCTTTTCTCATCTTTTTCCAATGATTCTATTATTGCAATATAACGCTTTTCACGTGAAATTATCGAAAAGCCATATATAACCACGATCACGACGATAATAAATATTAACAACACAGCGATAGGTAACGAAAGAACACTTATTGTCATAATTGACTCATTTAGTGAGTTTGTTTTTAACGCCTCGGCAACATGTACTGGATTTACTAAATACGGAACTTCTATAAACATAAAAACGAGCATTGTAGATAGAAAAAGAAGAATAATTACGGCCACTGAATTCCACAATATAATTAGATTCTTTCTCTTTCTAATAAATTCATGATCTCGGATATCAAGCATATCGACGTATCGTTTTATAGCGAACAGAAAGCTACTCGAATAAGCGAG
>JANTFI010000078.1 GCA_024763505.1 Gammaproteobacteria bacterium | reverse complement strand
TGGCCAGTCAGAGCTTCACCTACCAGCTTGATTTTGGCAACATCAGTGCGGGCGCATTGAGCAATGTCGAGCTGCGCGCCTATCTGCCCGATGGTGTTACTGTGAGCAGCATCAGTAACGGTGGTAGTGCGGTGAATGATTTTGAAGTTCTCTGGACATTCCCCTCGGTGGCATCAGGTGCTTATGAATCGAGAGAAGTAACCGTAACAGCCGATGGCGCAGATGCCGGAGATACACTGGCATTGCTGGCCGAACTGACATATGGCGGCGGTCTGGAAGTGGATCAGCAAAGTCAATTTGCAGTATCGATCGCGCCGCAGGTTTCGCGTTTGTCAGCGGTTGTCGTGGCAAGCCCCGATCCGGTTCAATCAGGTGCGACACTGACTTACAGTATCACAGTGACCAATGACTACGGGTTGCCGGTAGATGATGTTTCGGTGCAATTCAGGGTGCCGGAAGAATTGTCATTCCACGCGGTAAATGCAGCAAACCCCAATGCAACCGGTTGCGGGACAACCTGCCAACCTCGAAATGAAGCAACCTGGAATCTGGGCACGATGGCATCTGGCGCCAGTCAGATGATTAGCATCACTGCTACAGTCGATAATGGACTGGTGAATGGCAGCGTAATCAATGTCCCGATACGCATCACCGCAACCGGTATGACGGATACGATTAATCTGCAACATACAACGATTATTCACGATTAACACATTTCAGTTCAGCGAACAGGTCGATGCCCCGGAGCACTGTCAAGAAGTGCTCCGGGGCCCTGATTGCCATAAGGACTGGCCGCATGCATGAATCACTGCAGTTTTTTCAGGCAAGCAGGAGCAGATGGGGTGTTGCCTAGCCCAGAGCTGGTAAGCGATATTTCAGCTTTTACAATTCGAACGGGAAACACCAGATCGTGCCTATTAGAAACCGTTTGATTAACCAATTAAAACTCATTTATGCAGCTATCAGATATTGGGTTCCAGGTTCGAATCCCGGTGTTGCCACCATACAATCCGCTCAATCGTTAAGACGGTTGGCTTGCTCGCGTAATCTGAACTTCTGAATCTTGCCGGTCGAGGTCTTCGGCAATGGACCAAATACGACCGCCTTGGGTGCCTTGAAATGCTCCAGATGCTCGCGACAGAATTCGATCAATGCTTCGACGCTGAGATCCTCGCCGTCTTTCAGGGTGACGAACGCGCAGGGCGTTTCGCCCCATTTTTCATCGTCAAGAGCAACCACGGCCGCTTCCATCACCTGCGGGTGGCGATACAGCACGCCCTCGACTTCGATGCTGGAAATATTTTCACCGCCGGAAATAATAATATCTTTCGAGCGATCCTTGATCTGGATATAGCCATCGTCATGCCAAACGGCTAGATCGCCACTGTGAAACCAGCCGCCATGCAAGGCGAGCTCCGTGGTACTCGGGTTTTTCAAATAGCCCTTCATCACGATGTTGCCGCGAAACATGATTTCACCCATGCTTTCGCCATCCTTTTCCACCGGCTGCATGGTATCGGGATCAGCCACCATCAAGCCTTCGAGCATCGGGTAAGGCACACCCTGACGCGATTTCAATTCGGCTTGCTTTTGCATGTCCAGTTCACTCCATTCGTGCTTCCAGGCGCAACCGGCGGCCGGGCCATAGGTTTCGGTCAAGCCGTAGGCATGGGTCACCTCGAAATTCAGCTTTTGCATCGCTTCGAGTACCGCGGCCGGTGGCGCGGCTCCGGCTGTCATCACCTTGACCTGGTGATCGATGCCCTCGGTCAGGGCCGAGTCGGCATGCGCCATCATGTTCAGCACGATCGGCGCACCGCACAGATGATCGACCCGGTGCTGCTGGATCGCCTGATAAATCAAATCGGATTGCACCTTGCGCAAGCACACGCTGGTGCCGGCCATCGCCGCCAGCGTCCACGGAAAACACCAGCCATTGCAGTGGAACATCGGCAAGGTCCACAGATAAACCGGATGCTGCGGCATGTTCCAGAACAGGCTGTTGGACACCGCATTGAGGTATGCGCCGCGGTGGTGATACACCACACCCTTCGGATCGCCAGTAGTGCCGGAGGTGTAGTTCAGGCTGATCGCATTCCACTCGTTATCCGGCAATTGCCAGTCGAAATCGGCATCACCCTGTTTCAGAAATTCTTCGTATTCGATTTCGCCGATCAATGCGCCGGCCTGATAGACCGGGTCATCGACATCGATCACCAGCGGTGGCTGATCTAGCTGTTGCAAGGCTTCGCGGATCACCCCGGAAAACTCGCGATCGGTCAAAATCACTTTGGCTTCGGCGTGTTTGAGCATAAACGCGATACTGTCGGCATTGAGGCGGATATTCAGCGTGTTGAGCACGCCGCCGGCCATCGCCACAGCGAACTGGGCTTCGCACATTGCCGGCACGTTGGGCAGCATCACCGCCACCGTTTCGCCTGGCCCCAGCCCGTTCTGTTGCAGGGCCGAGGCAAACTGGCGGCAACGCAGGTAGGTCTCTGACCAGGTAAACCGGATATCGCCATACACAACAGAAGGATGCTGCGGATACACCATCGCCGATCGGCGCAAGAAACTCAGAGGCGACAATGGCGTATAGTTGGCGGGATTCTGGTCGAGACCGGCTTCATACATCGATTTCATCGGGGAAAGACCTCCGCGGTCTGCTGTCAGTTGAGAAACACCGCGCCGTGTTCGGTAAGCGCTATGTGAAGAGATTACCGTCTGCAGATCGCGTCACCAGCTGAGCAGATTCAAACAAGAAATCCCGATCACAATTCCTGCCCCATCATGATGCGGTGGCCATCGACGGTGCGCAGTGCGAATTCGCGCATACCCCAGGGTTCATCTCGCAGCGGTTTCAGGATCTCGGCACCACGTGACAGGATTTCATCGTGACAGGCTTGCGCATCGGCTACCCGGAAATACGCAAAATAGGAATGATCCCCCAGTTCGGCCGGCGGCAGCGCATCGGGGCATTCGCCCGCCATAATCTGCACTGCGTCGCGCTGAAAAATACGCCAGCCGGGGTCACCGATCTGCCGCACCTCGAAGCCGAGTACCTCCCGGTAAAAGCGCGCCGATTTTTCCAGATCCGGCACTGCCAGCACAAACATGGCCTGTTGGATCATGTCCATTTTCTGCCCTCCCCTTTCTTTGCCCTTTGTTTTTCTTATGCGGTGATGCGCCAGGTCTGGCGCATCACCATCGTTGCCAGTGTCTGGGCTAGTGTCTGACGATGCGCAGATAGCCACTGTAGCTACCGCCCTGAGCCACGATGCCTTCCACGAACAGCCGCCCCTTGAGACCGTTGGAAGGTGCCAGCACCGCATTGATCTCGCCGCCAATCTCGGTGCGACCGCGATAGTCGAAATCAGCCACCACCGGACGTCCATCCACCGTGCCGGCAAACTCGAATGCCGAGGTAAAAACATCTTCATAGCTGCCTGGAGGGGTCGTGGCGACCACATCGCAAGAAGCCTGCGCCAGCGCGCGTGTTCTTGCCGGTGCGAAGCCTTCCAGCGTGCCGGTGAAGTGCACCACACCTTCGACCGTCAGCAGACAATTTTCACCAACCGGGGTCAATTGCAGCGAGGAAAAATCGATTTCCACGGTAAAATCACCGCTGGCGCGAACCGCGCCACCCCAACCTCCTGCCCATGCCGTGTTAGAAAGCCCCAATGCACCCAATATCATCACGAAAGTAAAGCGAATTGCCTTTTTCATTGTATTTCTCCTTTGCCTGGTTTATGAAGTGACGCTGATCGAAACGCTGATCAGCGCTGACAGGCCAATTCCATCCGGAAACAAAAGCCTGTCAAAACCATTGGAGCAGATTCATGCAACCGCTGCAAGTTGGCTCAGCGGTCGCAGGATGAAGGATATCGGGAAGCTGGGGTCAGGCTTCCAGCGCGGGTGAATATTGGCCGAGCATGGCCAGGTGATTCATTCTGGCGCGATGCAACAGCGCTTGCTGCGCGGCTTCACGGTTTTCAGCCTTGCCCAGCCAGGCATGCAACGCGGTTTGCTGCAATGCACGGCCATAGGAAATCGACAGCCGCCACGGTGCATCCGGAGCTTGCTGGTTGATCGCATTGAGGTTTTCGGTCGCTTCCTGCGGCCCTTGCCCACCCGACAGAAAATTGATGCTCGGCACTGCAGCCGGTACGGTTCGGCGCAACACCCTGAGCGTGGCCTCGGCCACTTCGTCCGGTTCGGCGCGGCGGTTATCCTTGCCCGGCAACACCATGTTGGGTTTGAGAATCATCCACTCGAAGGCGACATGGTGGCGCTGCAAGGCATCGAACACCGCGTGCTGCACGGCTTCGGTCACTTCCGCATGGCGATCGATCTCGTGATCACCATCCATCAAGACTTCCGGCTCGACAATCGGCACGATGCCCTCGGCCTGACACACGGCGGCATAGCGCGCCAGCATTTCGGCGTTGGCCTCGATACCATGGCGGGTCGGGGCGTGATGGTCGATGGCATACACTTCGCGCCACTTGGCAAAGCGGGCGCCCTGCTCCTTGTAGCCACGCAGCCGATCGGCCAGACCATCCAGTCCCTGCGTGATCAAGTCGCCGGGCGAGAGCGCCAGCGGAATCTTGCCCTTGTCCACCTTGATGCCCGGAACGATGTTCTGTTGCCATGCCGCGGCGGGAATGCCATCACCCTGATCCGTCTGCTGACCCAGTGTTTCTTCAAACAGGATAATGCCGCTGATATATTCACCCAGCCCCGTAGTCGTCACCAGCAAATCGCGCCAGGCGCGACGGTTCTCTACGGTGGATTCCACATCGATCGCCTGAAATCGTTTGGCAATGGTCGGCGTGCTTTCATCGGCAGCCAGTACCCCGCGACCGGTTTGCACCATGTCGTCGATAGTGGCTTGCAATTCATTGGCATATTGCATGAGGGTTCTCCTGTGGTTATCAATAATTGGCCTGCGGAGTGTTACATCCACATAACCGCGTTAAACATAAACAGTTGCAGCAAAATAAAACCGCCGATGGCGAGGAACACCATCAATAGAGCTGCCAGTAATGCGCTGCCGAAACTATCGACCTCAAACCCGGACACGATGCCGGCGGTAATCTTGATCATGAAGGCATTCACCACCAGTGCGAACAAACCGAAGGTGAGCACGGTCAGCGGCATCGTCAACAGCCACAGCAGCGGACGGATAAAGGCATTGATGAAGCCCAGCACCAGTGCGGCGAGAAACAGATCACCGGCCGATTTGGCGCGCACGCCGGGCACGATCAGCGTGACAAACCACAGCCCCAGCGCCGTGACCAGCCAGATAAAAACAAATCCCATCAACATATCAACTTCTCCTGATTAAAAATGGTCAGCATACGCTGATCTGGCAAAACTGAAAGTGGGTGCGTCCGCGATCAGGGTTTACCCGGCATTGCCTGCGCCAGCGCAGTGCGCACCGCAACCGCGAAGGATTCGGTCAGTGTCGGATGCGGATGAATCGCGGCCGCGATCACATCCACCGGCAAACCAGCGCGCAGCAGTAATGCCGCTTCGCCCATCAATTCCGCAGCACCCGCCACCATCACATGCACACCAATCACCTTGCGCGATTGCGTTTCATAGATCAATTTCAGCAAGCCTTCGGCATCGCCGCCAATCTGTGCCCGCGCATCCTGCTTGAAATCATATTTCGCCACCGCGTAATCGATGCCGCGTTGCTGCGCCTGCTGTTCGGTGAGGCCAGCGATACCGATTTCCGGCGAGCTGAAGATCACGGCGGTATTGGTATCGGCCAGTGGAAATTGCACCGGTAAGCCCTTGATGTGGCGCGCGATGGCCAGGCTTTGCGCAGTGGCCCAGTGCGCGAACATCGGTTGCCCCAACACATCGCCAGCGGCATAAATATTGGGTTCGGCCGTTTGCAACATGTCATTGACCTGAATGCCGAGGCGGTCGAATGCAATCGCCGTGTTTTCCAGCCCGATGCCATCCACCCGAGCCGAACGACCGGTCACCTGCAACACATACTCGGCATAGCTGTGCTGCGCATTACCCGCTTCATCATCGTAATACACGATCACGCCATCGCCGGTGTGGGTAATATTCAGATTGGAAATACCGGTTTCTATGGCGATGCCCTGCTCCAGCATCCGGCCATGCAAGCGGGTCGATAATTCTTCATCGAGCCGGCCCAGAATCTGCGGTGCCAGCTCCAGCATTTTGACTTCGCTGCCAAAAGTATTGAACACCTGGCCCAACTCGACACCGATTGGCCCGGCGCCGATTACCAGCAGTTTTTTCGGGATACGATCAATGCTCAGTATCGCTTCGCTGTCGAGTACGCGGGGGTGATGAATACCATGAATGGGCGGGTAATTGGATTTTGAACCGGTGGCGATGATGGCTTGCTCGAAATCAATGGTTTGTTTTTCGCCATCCGGCAGGGTCAACTCAGCCTGATGCGCCGAACGCAGCGCCGCATGGCCGGTCACGATCTTCAAACCCGGTAATTGCTGCGCCTTGTGCAAGGCTGCCTGACTGCGTTTTTGCAAGATATCTTCCTTGCGCTGCATGATCGCCGACCAGTTAACGCCAACATCGAGCGAAGGCAGGCACAGCCCAAACTCGTCGGCCTGGCGAATTTCATTCAACCGATGTGCCGATTCGCGCAGGATCTTCGATGGAATACAGCCTTCAAACAGGCAGGTGCCGCCAAGCCCGCTGCCCGCCTCGACCAGAATCACCTGCTTGCCCATGCTGGCCAGCGCCATCGCGGCCGGGGTTCCGCCGGGGCCGCCTCCAATTACCAGAACATCACATTGTTGAGTCATCTCTCACCTGTAAGAATGGGGATGCAGCCCACGACCCGGCGGCCAAATCCATGTAAAAAACAAACTTTCGCACAAGTCGCGCAAGCTGTCTGTCACGGGTATGACAGAACGCAGGTATTAACTGGTTTTAACATCGATAAAATCTAACTTGAATTTAGCTGTGCGCACCCCCATATCGATCAACTCGTGTAATATCACGCGTGATATTCTCAACCAGCCGGAGCAAAATTTTGGAACAATTCAGAGGCACCACTATTTTGTCGGTGCGCCGTGGCAACTCGGTCGTCATCGGCGGTGATGGCCAGGTCACGATGGGTAACACCGTGATGAAAGGCAATGCACGCAAGGTACGCCGCCTGCACAAAGGCTCGGTTATTGCCGGATTCGCCGGTGGCACCGCCGATGCCTTCACCCTGTTCGAACTGTTTGAAGGCAAACTGGAAAAACACAGCGGCCAACTGGTGCGCTCGGCGGTGGAACTGGCCAAAGACTGGCGCACCGACCGCGTGCTGCGCAAGCTTGAAGCACTGCTGTGCGTGGCCGACAAGGAAGCTTCGCTGATTATCTCCGGCAATGGTGATGTGATCGAGCCGGAAGACGACTTGATGGCGATCGGTTCCGGCGGCCCGTTTGCCCAGTCGGCGGCGCGCGCCTTGCTCGACAGTACCGAGATGAACGCCCGCGACATCGTCGAAAAAGGTTTGCAGATCGCCGGTGACATCTGCATCTACACCAACCAGAACCGCACCATCGAACAACTCGATTTTTAATTTGCAGGCCCTCATGGATACTCAATCTCTGACCCAGACCCCAATGACTCCACGTGAAATCACCCGGGAACTGGACAAGCACATCATCGGACAGGATCAGGCCAAGCGCGCGGTTGCCATTGCGCTGCGCAATCGCTGGCGGCGGATGAATGTCGCGCCCGAGCTGCGCAATGAAATCACACCGAAGAACATCCTGATGATCGGCCCCACCGGTGTCGGCAAGACCGAAATCGCGCGTCGTCTGGCGCGGCTGGCGAATGCACCATTCATCAAGGTCGAAGCGACCAAATTCACCGAAGTCGGTTATGTCGGTCGCGATGTCGAATCGATCATCCGCGATCTGGTCGATGTGTCGGTGAAGAATATGCGTGAAACCGAGATGGAACGAGTCAAGCACCGCGCTGAAGATGCGGCCGAGGAACGCGTGCTCGATATACTGCTGCCGCGTCCCAACGACTTCCAGCAGGAAGCCGATGACAGCGCCAGCAACACCCGCCAGAAATTCCGCAAGATGCTGCGCGAAGGCAAGCTCGATGACAAGGAAATCGAAGTCGAACTGGCCATGCCCAGCGTCGGGGTCGAAATCATGGCACCGCCGGGGATGGAAGAAATGACCAACCAGTTGCAGGGGCTGTTTCAAAATATCGGCAGTGGCAAAACCAAACAGCGCAAGCTGTCGGTCAAGGATGCACTCAAGCATTTGACCGATGAAGAAGCCGCCAAGCTGATCAATGAAGAAGAACTCAAGATCGCCGCGGTGGAAAACGCCGAGCAAAACGGCATCGTGTTTATCGATGAAATCGACAAGGTCGCCAAGCGCCAGGAAACCTCCGGCTCCGATGTTTCGCGCGAAGGTGTGCAACGCGATTTGCTGCCGCTGGTGGAAGGCTGCACCGTGACCACAAAAGCCGGCATGATCAAGACCGATCACATCCTGTTTATCGCCTCCGGCGCGTTTCACCTTTCAAAGCCTAGTGATTTAATTCCCGAGCTACAGGGTAGACTGCCGATCCGCGTCGAATTGTCGGCGCTGTCGGTCAACGATTTCGTGCGCATTCTGCGCGAACCGGATGCCTCGCTGACCGAGCAATACAGCGCGTTGATGGCGACTGAAAACGTATCGCTGGATTTCACCGATGACGGCTTGCAACGGCTCGCCGAAGTGGCATTCGAAGTCAACGAAAAGCAGGAAAACATCGGCGCCAGACGGCTTTACACCGTGATGGAGCGCTTGCTCGAAACCATCAGCTTCGAAGCATCGGAGATGGCGGGTCAAAGCGTCAGCATCGATGCCGATTATGTTAACCAACATCTGGGTGAATTGTCGAAAGACGAGGATCTCAGCCAGTATATTCTTTAAAGCAGGTCGTCACATGAGCTCACCCAAGCCCACTGAAATCAATTTTCACAAAGTATCGCGTATGCTCGAACTCAAGTTCAGCGATGGCGCGCATTTTCAATTGCCGGCCGAATACCTGCGTGTGTATTCCCCATCGGCCGAAGTGCAGGGTCACGGCCCGGGTCAGGAAGTGCTGCAGATTGGCAAGGAAGATGTCAACATCAATCAACTGGAACCGGTCGGTCATTATGCGCTGAACCTGATGTTTGATGACAACCATGACACCGGCATTTACAGCTGGGAATACCTGTACCAACTTGGCGCGCATTACGACAAGAAATGGCAGACTTATCTCGACCGCCTGAAAGAAGCCGGTTACACGCGCAAGGAAAACAAGCTGGATATCAAATAGCGCCAGAAATCGCGCCGTTTTATTCGGCCGGAGTTTGCGAGCTTGCAGGGTCGGTTGCGGTCGGCTGAGGTTGCAGGCTACAGGTAAACAACGGCCTCTACGTTGTTGCCATCGGGATCCAGAACAAAGGCGGCGTAATAACCGGGGGCGTAGTTTGTCCGCAGCCCCGGTTGACCATTGCACTGACCACCTGCACCGATTCCCGATTCATAAAACCCTTTAACGGATGACTTTGCCGAAGCACTGAAAGCGATGTGTACCGGGCAATTCGATGTCGCTCGCTCAATCAGGAAAGCAACCTTGCTTTTGCCTTTGCTTCCGAAACCGGCCGCCGAATCATCTGACCATTTAAGTTCGATGCCAAGTGGCTCCAGTGCCGCCACATAAAAACGCTTGCATTGATCAAAGTTCACCACCTTGACCTCAAAGTGATCAATCATTCCGTTTGCCTTGTTGAGCATCTATCCGGTTTTGGTATGGCAACAAATCTCTAGACGTTTGCACCATCACTGAGCCGCTGCGGGCGCTTGCGCATCGGGTTGCTGCAAAATCACCGATGTCATCAAGCGTGCCAGAATCTCGCCACGGTTGGCAAAAAACAGCCAGCGACCGCTTTCATCCACCACCGGTAAAGAATCGATACGCAGCGCCTGCATCTTTTCCAGCACTGCTCGCGCCGGTTGGTCGGGGCGAACCGATTGCTGGCTGATACCGCTCAGTTTCGATTTCAATCGCGCATAACTCAGGCTTTCATTCTTTTTCGGTAATTGGGCGACAAAGGTGCTGGCCGGCATCCAGCCATCGAATCGGGAACCTTTTTGAAACACCACATATTTCAGACCCAGCGTGGCGACATAATCCTTCAAAATATTGACCTTGAACTGGATGTTATCCGGCACCAGCAGGGTATTGATGGTAGTCAGCGGATTCTTGTTCAACTTGCTCTTGAGCAATTGTAATTCGCGTCCGCTGGATTTTCGCACCACGCCATCGGAGCCGCCGACACTGCGAATCGAAACATCACTTTGTGAAAGATCGCGGATGCGGGTCTCGGTAGCGGCTTCACCGAGTTTAATAATACCGGCCACCTCGACACTGCGTCCGGACTTGATGCCGTCAATCAGGATTCGATAGATTTCGCCCGCTTGCTGATGAAACAGCAACAAACCGATCACGATAAAAACCGGCCACACCAGCTTGTTGATCAATGGCATCCAGACGCTGATGCCGCTTGGCTTGTCCATGGCTTGACTCCTTTCCGTCAGTGAAACGCCATTCTATCACGGTATCGCGCGCAACGAAGCAATCAGCGCAGCCATGTCCTGCTCTGACCAGTGCTGGGTAGAATGTTCCACCACATCGGCCATGTGGCCACCGACATAATCGCCATCGGGATACAACCCGTCACGCAGAAATTCTTCCAGCTCGTCGTCGCTCCAGTCCGCGATGCCCTGTTGATTGCGGGGGGTCAAATCCGGCGCTTCGAGCATTTCATTACCCTGCAGGTCGCGCTCGCGATCGAGCATGCCCAGCATATTGCGCGGAGTGTGGCATTCCTGGCAGTGACCCAGTGCCGCGCGCAGATAGTAGCCGCGATCGGCCTGTTGCTCTGCTGTCAAACGCGGGTTCAGCCATCGATTGACCGCCTTCCACCCGCCCAACAAGTAGCGCGACACGAACCATTGCAGACGATGCGGCGGGTTATCCTGCACGACCGGCTGGCGCGACATCAGATAAGCGTAAAGGTCACGCATATCCCGCCTGGTCATGGATTGGTAAGCGGTATAGGGGAAAGACGGAAAGTAATGCTCACCAGTTGGAGACAAGCCCTCACCGAGCGCAAGCAGGAACTGTTGCTCGGTCCAGTCACCGATGCCAGATGACGGATCGGGGGTAATATTGGGCGTGACGAAAACACCAAACGGGGTTTTCAATTCACGACCACCGGCCAGCGGCTGGCCATCATTCTCGCTGTCGGTGTGACAACTGAAACAATTGGCCAGAATAAAGATACGCTGACCGCGCGCCAGCGTATCTTGCTGTGTTGCCAGCGCAGGCTGGGCAAACAGCCATAGCGACAGACCCGCCAGCACAGACCGGGCGAAGCGCGATACCCCAGCGCGCCCGCCAGTCATTATTTCTTTGGCTTTTTCTTGTAGGTCTTGTGACACAAACCGCAACTACCCTTGCCGAAGGCCTTCAATGCCTTGCCGGTGGTTTTCAGGTCACCACTGGCCGCAGCGGCCTTGAAGGTTTGAAATGCCTGGCGGGATTTTTGTACGGTTTTGGAGAATTTTTCCGGCTCATCCCAGATTTCGCTTTTCGCATTGGTCTTGCCAAAATCGCTGCCATCGGGGAACAGGCTGTCCAGCTCGCTGAACAAATCACCGAGCGCATTGACGTGGTAGCTGATTTGTCCATGGTTCGGGAATTTACCGCTCACCACTTGCTTGATTGCCAGATTATGCCCCTTAATCGCAGTCATCACCGCTTTGCGATACTTGATAATACCTTCCGCTTCAAAATCTTCACTGGCTTGCAGCGTGGGCGCAATCAACAGAAAGGCAAGTAATAACATGGTTTTTTTCATGATGGATTCTCACAGGTTTTGTTAAAAAGGGTTACTTCCGACACTACACAGTGCAGCAGATTTTATTCCCCCGGCCAAGTTTTTTCACTGATTTTCGCGCTTACCCAGGCAGCCGGTTGCTGAACTCGCAGGTCGCTTCTGGTAAGCTTCACATAGATTTCCAGCGGCGCCCCATATGAACGATCAATCCACCACTCATTTCGGTTTCAGCCAGGTCAAAAAGGAAGAAAAGGCTTCCAAAGTGGCCGAGGTATTCGATTCTGTCGCCAGCAAGTACGACATCATGAACGATGTGATGTCGTTCGGCGTGCATCACCTGTGGAAAAAATTCACCCTCGAGCTGTGCGGCTTGCGCGAAGGTCATCAAGTGCTGGATCTGGCCGGTGGAACTGGCGATCTGGCCTTGAAGCAGGCGAAAATGGTGGGACAAAGCGGGCATGTGGTGCTGGCCGATATCAACGCCTCGATGCTGCGTGAAGGGCGTGACCGGGTGATCAATGCCGGGTTGGTCAACCGCATCACCACCTGTCAGTGCAATGCCGAGATTCTGCCGTTTGAAGACAACCGCTTCGACTGCATTACCATTGCCTTCGGCCTGCGCAACGTCACCGACAAGGCGAAAGCGCTGCAATCGATGCGCCGTGTGCTGAAACCCGGTGGCCGCCTGTGTGTACTCGAATTCTCCAAACCCTTGTATGAACCGCTGGAAAAAATCTACGATTTCTACTCGTTCAAAATTCTGCCCAAAATGGGTGAACTGATCGCCAAAGACCGCGACAGTTATCAATATCTGGCCGAATCTATCCGCATGCACCCCGACCAGCAGGCGCTGAAAACCATGATGACCGACGCAGCCGGTTTTGACGAAGTCGAGGTATTCAACATGACCGGTGGAATCGTCGCATTGCATCGCGCCTTCAAATATTAAGTCGATGCAACCGCACAATCATTATCAATACGCCGGATTCTGGCGCCGCCTGTTTGCCTTTATGCTGGATTCCCTGCTGCTAAGCGTGCTGACTACGGTAGTACTGGCGGCGCTGTACGGAATGAATACAGCACTCAAGCTGGAGGATTCTATCGATTGGCAAAATATCGACTGGACCCTGTTCGCCATCAATCAGGGGTTACCGGCCGTGTGGACCATCGCATTCTGGTACGGTCTGCAGGCCACCCCCGGCAAATTGCTAGTTGACGCCCAGATCGTCGATGCCGACAGTTACCGGAAAGCCGGCTTCGGCCAACTGGTGTTACGTTATCTGTGCTACCTGGTCTCGGCGATACCGCTGGGGCTGGGTTTTTTCTGGATCGCCATCAACCCGCGCAAACAGGGCTGGCACGACAAACTCGCCAACACCGTGGTGATCCTGCAGGATGAATCACTCAAACCGGCCGAGGCATATTCATGATTCAGACACTGGTGAGCGAAATCGGCAACCAATTGCTCGGCATCGCCGAGATCGGCGGTAATAAATTGCTGGGCATGGATCCACAGGCGCTGGCGCTGTGCACTGAATTGCAGGGACACATCATCGCCATCGAATTGACTGATCTCGAGCAAACCCTGTATTGCCACCCCGGCAGTTGGGGGCTGCGCCTGAGCCTGCAGGCGCCGAATAGAGAGGTCGATTCACGCATCCGCGGACGGCTGATCGGGCTGGCCAGTCTGGCCTTGCAGGAAGAAAAACTCAGCACCTCGATTCAGGAACGGATCGAAATCAGTGGCAACCCGAAGGTGGCGCAGAAATTCCAGAAGATTCTGAGCGAACTGGATATCGACTGGGAAGAACAATTATCCAGGTACACCGGCGACGTGCTCGCCTTTCGCATCGGTCAGGGCTTTCGCAAAACCCGCCAGCAACTGAAACAGGGCTTCGAATCACTGACCCTGTCCGGCCGTGAATATCTGCAGGAAGAAAGCCATCACATGCCAACGTCGCCGGAGTTTCAGCATTTTCGACAGCAGGTCACCGATACCCGGCATGATGTCGACCGGCTGGAAGCCCGCATCGATCTGTGGCTGGCGCAACAGAACACTGAAAAATAATCCATGCTGTCGACCTTTTACCGCCTGTTCATCATCAACCTGACTCTGGCCCGTTTCGGGCTGGATGAGATTATCCTGTCGCTGCATTTGTTCGCGCCGCTGCGTTTTCTGGTGTATCTGAACCCCTATAACTGGTTTCGCGACCAGTCTGTATCGCGAGCCAAACGGCTGCGCCTGTGCATCGAATCACTGGGGCCGATCTTCATCAAATTCGGACAACTGCTGGCCACCCGGCGCGACCTGCTCGATGATGAACTAATCGACGAGCTGGAAAAGCTGCTCGATCAGGTGCCGCCATTTCCGGTCGAACAAGCGCGTGCGATTATTGAAAAGGAACTCGGCCAGCCGATCGATCGCGCCTTTCTGTCGTTTGAAGAAAACGTGCTGGCTTCGGCTTCCATCGCGCAGGTGCATGGCGCGGTAATGAACGACGGGCGTGAAGTGATCGTCAAGATCGTG
>JANTFI010000077.1 GCA_024763505.1 Gammaproteobacteria bacterium | reverse complement strand
CGCGAATTCTCTGCCAGCTCAGCAGCACTTGCCTTGATGGCCTTACCCAGCGTGCGCAAACGCAAATTCAGATTCATTTCACGTTGTCGTAACGGCAAGCCTCTGGGCATTTTGGGCGGTGTAGAATGAAGCTTGAAGAAGCGTTTCACCAGACGATCTTCAAGCGAATGAAAACTGATTATCAGCACTCTGCCACCAATTTTCAGGACATCAAAAATCTGTTCCAGCACTTGCTCGATATGCTCCAGCTCGGCATTGATCTGAATTCGAATAGCTTGAAAACTCCGCGTTGCCGGATGCTTTTTCTCTTTCCAGGCAGGGATGCATTCTGCGATCAGGGACGCCAGTGTTGCGGTATCCGCAATCGGTTGCTGCGCTCTGCACTCGACAATTTTCCGCGCGATTCGCCGGGACTGCTTTTCTTCACCGAAACGCCACAGCACATCGGCGATCTCTTTTTCGCCAGCATTCATCAACCAGTCAGCGGCAGACAATCCCTGCTGTGGATTCATTCTCATATCGAGCGGGCCGTTATGACTGAAACTGAAGCCGCGGGTCGCGTCATCGAGTTGCGGCGAAGACACACCCAGATCCAGTAAAATGGCGTCAACCTGCTCACGCAGGCCGAGCGCATCGATATGTGCGGACATTCGGGCATAATCGTCATGTATGATCGTGACTCTTTGATCACTCCCATGTTTAGCCTGAGCATGGGCAATCGCCTGCGGGTCTTTATCCATTACCACCAGTCGTCCGGCCTCACCTAGCCTTTGTAAAATTGCAGCCGCATGTCCGCCCCGGCCGAAGGTGCCATCGACATACACGCCGTCCGGTTTGACTCGCATACCCTCCAGCACTTCATTGATCAGCACAGGCTGATGGTTCAGGGTTGCGCTACTCACAGTGTCAACCTCGCCACCTCTTCCGGAATATCACCACTGACTTCCTGCATGCAATGCTCTTCCCATCGCTGCTCATCCCATAACTCAAACTTATTACCCTGTCCGATCAGCAGCGCCTTTTTGTCAAGGTGAGCATATTTTCGCAGCGGCGCAGGCAGCAACAGCCGACCACTATTATTGACAGTGACATCCTCGGCATATCCAATCAGCTTTCGCTGTATCTTTTTCGCCATCGGATGAAAACTGGGCAAGGCGTTTATCTTATCCTCTACCACTTCCCATTCGGTGAGCGGATAGATCAGCAGGCAAGGCTGTTCTGCATCGATGGTAACAACCAGTTGACCCGAGCTGATTTCAGACAGGCGCTCACGATAACGCGCTGGCAATACTACTCTGCCTTTTGCGTCTATCGATAAGTTGGAAGCCCCTCTGAATTTAAGCACTTGCTTGACCCGTTTGTTAACTTAAAAACCACTTTATGACACAATAACCCACTAATTGTCACAGTATGGCCCAGAAATCACTCAAGTCAAGCAAAAATCGGGATTCAGGAATAGATTTTCTTTAGCAACAACAAGGACTTAGCAATTTTTTTAATGACAAACGGTGAATGGTTTTATAAAACAGAGATTAACCACGGATAGTTAAAGTAAAGTATGAAGAGCTATTGATTTTGCGGGATATTATCGCCAGAAAAGCGGTATTTTTGAGAACAAAAAGAGAAGACCCGGGTTGGTATCAAGCATACCAACCCGGGGTTCATATCAAACAAGTCAGCCTGTAAGCCGGGTTCTGTCGAGGATAATCATTCATCTGGACGTACAGTCACCTCTACGCCTCAAGCGACCAACCCGAAAGCAGTGCGGGCCGCACCATTGCTTTCCTATTTGGTCTTGCTCCGGGTGGGGTTTACCCTGCCACTGCTGTTGCCAGCAGCGCGGTGCGCTCTTACCGCACCATTTCACCCTTACCCCGCTACTTTAAGTAGCGGGGCGGTATATTTTCTGTGGCACTTTCCGTAGGCTCACGCCTCCCAGCCGTTAGCTGGCACCCTGCCCTGCGGAGCCCGGACTTTCCTCCAGCACCCGAAGATGCCAGCGATTATCCGGCTGACTTGGCGCGCAATGATACGGCATCGACAACGAAATTACACCCTGCCCAAGGTCGATACTTAGCAGGTATGAAGCCTCTCTGATCAGGCTTGCTTGAGTACCCCCTGCTCAAACTGATCCGCAGGCAGTGGCTTTCCAAACAGATAGCCTTGCAGGTAATCGCATTGCATTTGCTCGAGCAGTTGCAACTGTTCTGTGGTTTCCACTCCTTCGGCGACAACATTCAAACCCAGGCTATGAGCCATTGCGATCGCTGCATTCACCAGTGCTCGATCAGCGGGGTCCGACGTGATATCCCGCACAAAGCTCTGGTCCACTTTGAGCACATCGAACGGATATTTCCTGAGATAACTAAGAGAAGAATAACCCGTGCCAAAGTCATCCATTGCCAGACTGACACCCAGGGATTTAATCCCCTGCAATGCTTTCTCGATATAATCATGCCCACTGAGTAACACCCCTTCGGTGATTTCCAGTTCCAGAGCTTCAGACGGCACGTCATTCTGCTCGATCGCCAATCGGATGTGCTGAACCAGATCGGGATCTCGAAACTGGCGCGGCGAAAGATTGACCGCAACGCTGAAATGTTGAGAAACCGTTTGGCGCCATAGTCCGGCCTGCAACAAAGACTGCTGCAAGACAAATTGGCCAATGGGTACGATCAAGCCGGTTTGTTCGGCGATCGGAATGAATTCCAGTGGCGATACCTGCCCGATGACCGGATTGTTCCAGCGCAGCAAGGCTTCTGCACCAATCACCTGGCGAGACTCTACGTCAAATTTGGGCTGATAGTAAACACTGAATTCTTGTCGGGCCAGAGCACCGTGAATCTGTTCCTCGATTTCTACTCGCCGGGAAACCTGCCGGTTCATTTCTTCGGTAAAATAAGAGAAGGTATTGCGCCCGGCTTCCTTGGCGTGATACATCGCGGAATCGGCATTGCGCAGCAACTCGGACGGAGTATCACCATCCTGCGGATACACCGAGATACCCGCACTGCCGCTAAGCAGCAGTTCGCGCCCCTCGATCAGGAAGCTGCTGCGCAATTGATTGAGCAGGTTTTCAGTGAACGGCAAGGCATCTTCGGCCGCATTCAGCCCACCGAGCAATACAATAAATTCATCACCGCCCAGTCGACCGACGGTATCGCTTTTCCGTACCACTTGTTGCAGTCGTCGAGCGGCTTCGATCAACAGCTTGTCACCGATTTCATGACCGAGACTGTCATTCACCTTTTTGAAATCATCCAGATCAAGAAAGATGACGGCCGCCATTTGCCGGGTCCGTTGTGCATCACTGATCAAGTGATTGAGGCGATCCAACGAAAGAAAGCGATTGGGCAACCCGGTCAGAGAGTCGAAATGGGCCTGATGCAGCACTTTTTCCTCAATCAGTTTCTTTTCGGTGATATCCTGAGTCACCCCGCGATAACCACGAAATTTTCCATGTTCATCAAACCGCGGCGAGCCGCTGATCAGGATATAATGAATACCGTCCGGCAACTTCCACTTGATTTCATATTCGCGGAACGGTAGATGCGCGGCCAGAATTTTCAGGTGCTGCTTGAATTCGGGCGTATCGAGCACCGCCTGGCCGGCATACAACTCTTCACGGGTTTTACCGATAAATTCCTCGACGTTACCACCGGTTAATTCACTTACCTTTCCTGAAACATAAGAAAACCGCAGGTTTTCATCCATTTCCCAGAACATATCGGCCGCTGTTTCCGCAAAATCCTGAAACCGCTGCTCGCTTTCGCGGATCGCATCGGCGGCACGATTGCGTTCGGTAATATCGGATATCACAGAAATAAAACCGGTGATTTTTTCATCGTCATCGCGCTGGTAATCCCACACGAATTCCAGAATCTTCAATTGCCCGCTTTGCGGGCCGATATATCGGGTGATATAGGTTTCCGGCTCCGGTTCATGTTCCAGCAAGGATTGCAGTTTGGATTGTAATTCACCATCCAAGCCATTCGCCCAGTTAAAGTCCCAAATGTTGCAGCCCAGCATTTGCTGCGACGACAACTCGAACATTTCGCACAAGGCTTCATTGACATAGGTGACGACACCAGCGGTATCAGTTTCCTGTACCCCGTTGGGCAGTGTCCGCAGCACCTGGCTGAGCCATTTTTCTTGACCCTCCAAAGCGAGAGTCGCTTCACGGGATTGACTGATATCGATATCGATACAAAACATTTCCGGCTCGCCTTGCGTATTCCGAACCATCACATGACTGGAATACACGTGCGCATCGGAGCCATCTGCCCGTTGCAAGACCAGTTCGGAGGATGGTATATCTGGGCCACCGGCCACCCAATCGTTGACGCCTGTTACAACTTGCTCACGCATATCCGGCGGAATAATCAAGTCTTCCAGTTTTTGCCCCAGCGCTTGCTGCTTGCTATAGCCATACAGGACTTCACTGGCCGGATTCCAGTACACCACGCGCCGGTCCCGATCATAACCCTGCACGGAAATGGCATCGGTGTGCTCGAACAACTGGCGAAACCGGTGTTCGCTGGCTTCCAGTGCCTCGGCCACCTTTTTGCGCGAACTGATGTCGGTCAACACTTGCACCATACCCTGACGGGCGCCAGCCAGTTCGATCAGCGATAACGACGCCAGATACCAGCGGTCTTTTTGCGGCAAATAGAGTTCGAAGCCCTGCAACTGCTGACCGCTGCGTATCGACTGGCACAACTCGCAATCGAAGGTAGAAACATCGATCGAATGAAAATGCTCATGTACCGGGGTATGCAACAGGCTTTTCCCCGCAGCAGCAGAAAACTGTTCTGCCGCCTGATTCAATTGCGCGATATTGCCCTCCTGATCTACCACGGTCACGGCATGTGGAATGGCGTTATAGCTGCTCGAGTGACTGGCCAGTAATGCAAACGGCCGGGCCAGCGTAGTGCGTACGATGGCCAGATAAATCATCCAGAAGGAAAGAAACTTGAACAGGTGGCCGACGATGAAGGCAACATCAAAGAAATTCCCATACAGAGTAAAACAGAATTCGGCGATCACCTTCAGCACCAGCGCGGCCAGAATGTAATACAACACATCGTTGGAAAACTGATGACGGTAATGGTAATAGACCAGAAAGGCGGTACACAGCAGCGCCATGATGATGTATTCCGCGGCTACCTTGTACCCGGACAAACCCTCTGCCGTCATCATCACCGGTTCGCGCAAAGAGATAGCCGCCCAGACGATCAACACCGTCAGCGCGGCACAGGCAAACATCATCCGCCCATAATTCAATTTGCGTCTCAGCAGCAATGGCGCAGTGAATAACAGCAACGCTTCAAAAAATCGGGCGTAAATCCAGAAATGCAGCGTCACCTCGGCATTGGTGTAGTTCAGAAAAGGCAAGCCGCCGACGGTCAGCGTATGCCAGGTATCCAGCACTGCCACCCAGAAATAGCCGATACCGATGTACAGCAAAAAATTATTCTCGGTAAACCGGTAGGTGTTCCAGGCAATGACCATCATCAGGACGCCTACCACGACCGAAAACAGTTCTGCCAGCGTATGAAAGGTCAGCATATTGACCTGGTAACGCACAATCAGCAAAGCCAGAATGGCCAGAAAAGGAGGAAGAAAACTCTTTGCAAAGGCAAAAGAAGTTTCAGGCTTAATCAAGAAAAATGCTCCGGAAGTACACCGTGGAAAACCCTTTGAGTCTAGACGCAAATGACGGTTTAACAAGGTCGTGGCAAAACCCGGTCACATTTATTTCCGATCCTGCAAAGCCAGCGCCTGTTGATATAAATCGTTTTTTCGTGCACCGCTGATTGCAACCGCCAGGCTAACCGCTTTTTTGAGTGGTAATTCTTTCAGCAAAAGCTTCAAGAGTTTCTCCTGGTTCAATGGCCCGGTCGGCGCTGCTCTTGCCTGATGATGCAGCAACACGACAAACTCGCCCTTGGCGAGCGTCGGGTCTTGCTCGATTTGTCGCAGGCATTCGCAAGCACTACCGCGCAGGAATCGCTCGTGGCGTTTAGTCAACTCTTTAGCCAATACCACCTGGGCCTGAGGCATTTCGGCCTCGATCTGCAACAGCAAGCGTTCGATGCGATGCGTCGATTCCAGCAAAATCTGGGTGCCTTTCAAGCCCTGAATCTGTTTCAGGCGTGCGATCCGCTCGGCATTTTTATGCGGCAAGAAACCGTGAAAGCAGAAACGATCGGTTGGAACGCCAGCCGCACTGAGCGCAGTAATAATGCTGCTCACACCCGGCACCGGCACCACCTCGAGGCCGGATTCGATAACCGCTTGCAGCAGCGGGTAGCCCGGGTCAGAAATCAGCGGCGTACCGGCATCCGAGACCAGCGCGATATTCTGCCCTGAGCGCAACAGCTCAACCAATTGCTGGCTGCGCTCTCGCTCATTATGCTCATGCAGTGAAAGCATTTTTTTGCGCACTCCCAGATGCGACAGTAGTCGCTGACTGTGACGGGTATCCTCTGCGGCCACCAGATCGACTTCACGCAACACCGCAATCGCACGCATGGTGATGTCATCCAGATTGCCAATCGGTGTGGCAACAATGTAGAGCACACCAGACATCAGCAGACTCTGACCGGTTTTGGACGGTAACTAACAGGCATCATCCGCAACGACCATTTCAAACCGGTCAGCCTCAGGCGAATGCCCAAATGGAAATTCATGGCGCCGAATCGGCTGGCCGGGAATGCCCCGAAAGCACTCGCCAAAAGCGGTCGATGGAGATCGCCAGAGCGATTTATATTCTGTAAAAGAATCATATATTTACCTGAGAAATCATGTGCCCGGGTGCAACCTTCTGGTGAACCCTGTAAACTGATACACTTCATCTTACCTGATCGCAAGTCCGCAAACACATCATTCATGCTCCACAATCGTGTAAACAAACTGTACCAGGCACTGGTTCTGGTGACGGCTATTCTGGTCACTACCAGTTGTACCACTACCAATCAATATCTGCCGGCCAAAACAGCGCAAAGCCAGCCTACGACCGAAGCGATAATTCTGGCATCCGAACTCGAACAGACCGGGCAATGGCAACAGGCCCACGCACTATATCTTCATCTGGCGCAACAATCCGGCCAGCCGCAACGCTCCCGCTATTTGCAAAAAGCCGCATTGATGCTGTATCGCGCCGGTCAGTACGACCAGATCGAAGCCTTTTACGATGCGTTGGATGACAATGAACTTCAACCGGCCGAGATTCCGCTGCGCAATGTCTTGCTGGCGGCCGCCTATCTGGAACAGGGCAAGATTTACCAGAGCCTCGGCAACCTGCCCGATATCGAACGGATTCAGGATCCTGCTTACAAGGCGCTGGCGTTACGCATTCGCTCACAAGGCGTGCTGGCCATCGGCAAACCGCTGGAAAGTGCCCGCCTGCGCATCCAGATCGGTCAATATCTCAATACTGAAGATGAAATCCGGAAAAACCAGAAATTCATCTGGGATGCGCTCAACCGGATCAGTGAAACCAAGATTCTGAATACGCTCAAGCAGCAACAAACACCACAATTGCGCGGCTGGCTCGAATTGAATCTGATCGCCCGTCGCTCGGACATGCTGCCGGCCAAGCTCGAACCGTGGCTGGAAAAATGGTACCAGCGTTATGCTGACCATGAAGCCGCCGACGGCTTCGCCGAGGCATTGCTCGACGAAAGCCGGTTGATTTACATCGAGCCCACCCGCATCGCCTTGATGTTGCCGCTCGATGGTAAGTTAAAGAATGTCGCCGAAGCGATTCAGGACGGCTTTTTGTATGCTTACTATCAACAGCAACAGCCGCGCCCTGCTCTGGAAATCATCAATGCCCAACCCGATGCCAGCGATTTTTTTCTGCAGTACAACCAGGCAATCCAGCATGGCGCTGATTTCATCGTCGGCCCTCTCAGCAAGGTGCTGGTCAATGATTTGCTGCAAACGGATAATCTACAGGTGCCGACACTGACGCTGAATTACGCCGATGATGCGAATCGCTCGACCAACAATCTGTATCAATTCGGCCTAAGGCCCGAAGATGAAGCCGAGCAAATCGCCGATTACGCCCTCAACAATGGTAAGTACCATGCCATCACTCTGACTCCCGATACCCGTCTTGGCGACCGCCTACAGTCTGCCTTCACCAAGCGCTTCGAGACTCTAGGTGGCCTCGTCGTTGGTAGTCAGCGCTATCCGGCGCGCAAGAATGACTACTCGGCCGCCATCAAGCAATTGCTCAATATCAACAGCAGTAATCGTCGCCACTCAATTCTGGACAACGTACTCGGCCGCAAGACGGAATTCATCCCGCGCCGGCGTCAGGATATCGATATGATTTTCATCAGCGGCAATCCGAGACAGGCCCGTTTGATCCGGCCACAGTTGAAGTTTCACCATGCGCTGGATTTGCCAGTTTATGCGACCTCGAGTATTTCTGCCGGCACCAATGATCCGGATGTCGATCGCGACCTGAACGATATTCTCTTCATCAATACGCCGTGGGCACTGCAAAATACCGACAACCCGGATTTCGTAGCCATTGCCTCTTTATGGCCACGTCTCAGTCAACGCTATGCCAAATTCTTTGCCCTCGGGCTGGATGCCTACAAGCTGATACCCTCGCTGCGTCGCCTGCTGATCAATCCGCAAGAAAAAATCCCGCTCAACAGTGGCACAGTATCAGTCGATGCCAAGGGCCGCATCCATCGGACTTTGATTCCGGCGACCTACCGCCGCGGCCGCGTGGTGGTACTCGAAGAAAACACCAAACCGGAGTAAATCCTCGGACATGCAGGGAACGCATAAAGGCAGGCATTTCGAACAACTGGGCAAAAACTGGCTTCAACAGCAGGGCTTGCTCGAAGTTGCACAGAATT
Organism: Gammaproteobacteria bacterium; assembly: GCA_024763505.1. Lineage (GTDB taxonomy): Bacteria > Pseudomonadota > Gammaproteobacteria > JACNJF01. Next base: position 5,766 of record JANTFI010000077.1, on the reverse strand, counting down.
TTCACTGCCGCGGGGGTGAAATTGACTTGATTATGCGCCAGGGCGAAACGCTGTGTTTTATTGAGGTCAAGTACCGAAACAGCAGTGGCTTCGGCGGAGCCGCCTATAGCATCCCGAGAGCCAAACAGCGAAAAATCATTCAGGCCGCGCTGGTCTTTCTGCAGAAAAACAAACCCTATCGAAACCAGCCCTATCGTTTCGATGCGCTATTGATCACGCCCGCACAAAGCACTAAAAAAGAACCCCGGTTTGACTGGATTCCCGGCGCGTTCAGCGGGGAGGATGGTCGTTATTTTTGATTACGGCCTGGCAGTAAAAGCAAAACAAATCCATCAGAAAACAGCCGGTTTCAGGACAAAACGCCGGGTTACCTTTCATCTTGTCCAAACCAGAACGCCGGAAAGGATTCTCACCCGTTCTGACCAGCCATTGTTTGAAGTCTTTTTTCAACACTATTTCATCCTGCAGTATTTGTCTGGATGGGTCTGCCTGTTCTTCGACCACCTGGATTAAATGCGCAAGGACTTCAGCCTTGATAATAAGCGGAGCCTGTTTGGCTATAGCGGTGTAACCAATGTAGGGATAGAACAGCAGCTCTTCACCGGAACTTAGCCATTGCGGATTGGTGCTTTGAAATCTTTACCCTGTCTAGATTACACCGCGGGCTAATTTACGAGCAATCAGGACTTAATGAGTCAGGGTTTCCCTGCCCCACAGCGCAACCACATCCCAGAATATACAGGACTCTATTCGGGTTTTCATATCCATATTTTACACCTGATTGAGGGAATTTTTTCATGGCTGCTTGCAGTGTTCACTTAAGACAAAAGCTGACACAAGCCTGAAGGCTCAGCTCAGCAAAATTCACAGGCAATCATTATTTAACGATCTTCAACCCGGGTTTGCTGGCCTTGTCTTTCGCCGGTTGTGATGGCGCAGTGAGAGGGGGCGATGCCTGATCGACAGGTTGCTCGGCCTCTTCCGAGCTTTCTGTGGCAAACATCATGCCCTCGCCGTCTTCCTTGCTGTAGATCGCCATCACTGCGCGAATCGGGATATAGATATTGTGCGAAGCACCGCCAAAACGTGCCGAGAAAGTAATTTGCTCATTGGCCAGATCCAGCCCCTGTACCGCACTCATCGAGATATTCAGCACTACCTGACCATCCTTATCGATGCCGGGCGGAATCATCACACCCGGCTGGGTAGTATCCACCATGATGTAAGGCGTGGCTCCATTATCCACCAGCCATTCATACAGTGCGCGAATCAGGTAGGGTTTGTTGGATGTCATCGTTTGCAACCTGTTGTCAGTGTAAACATCAAGACCGCTGAAGTGAAATTGCGTGGAAAGCGGAATTGCTGAATTCGGGTTCCACAGCCCATGCCAAAGCGCCAACTCTGGTCGATGCCCGAAACAAAAAAGCCGATATCGAATGATACCGGCTTTCGCTGTGTGAACCAATCTGCAGAGCGTTACTCGACCATATCTCTTTCCTGCTCGGACAAACTTTTCTGGAAAGACGGACGTGAAAATACGCGCTTCATGTATTCCATAACCGGTTTGGCCGTAGATGGCAATTCGATACCATAATGCGGTAAACGCCATAAAATCGGCGCGATACTGCAATCCAGCAAGCTGAAATCATCCGACAGAAAAAACGGCATGGCGGCAAATACATCGGCCGAATTGACCAGACTTTCGGTCAGTGCTTTCTTGGCCTGAGCCTTTTTCTTTTCGGTGCCATGCTCGATGTCCGGCAACAGGCTGTACCAGTCACTTTCGATACGGAACAGACCGAGACGGCTTTTGGCACGCGACACCGGGTCCACCGGCATCAGCGGTGGATGCGGAAAACGCTCGTCCAGATACTCGATCAAGACGCGAGCATCATACAGCACCAGATCGCGGTCGACCATGGTCGGTACGGTGGCATAGGGATTCAGATCAAGCAAATCTTCCGGCAAATTATCCATATCGACATCATAGATTTCGACCGTGATATCTTTCTCGGCCAAAACGATGCGACTACGATGACATTGCGGATCGACCGGCGATGAAAAACAGGTCATTACCGATCTTCTGTTAGCTACTGCTGACATATTGGTTTATTTCCTTCAGGTTTAGTGTACGTCTTTCCAGTACTCTTTCTTCAGCAGATACGCCAGAATCAGCAACACCAGCAAAAAGATCAAGACACCGGTACCCACGTTTTTACGGGTCTGCTTGTAGGGCTCGGCCAGATAATCGAGGAAAGCGACCAGATCTTTCACGGCCTGATCATATTGCTCTGGCGTCATGCTGCCTTCGCTGACCTGTTCAAAGCCGGTAATCACTTCATGCTTGTTGCCATGACTGTCTTCGACCTCTTCCTTGACCGCTTTTTTCAAGCCCTCCAGTTCAGCCAACACATGCGGCATACCGACGTTTGGAAAGACACCATTATTGACGCCAAACGGACGGGCATCATCAAGGTAAAAGCCGCGAAGGTAGTTATACAACCAGTGGGTGCCGCGCGAACGGGCAACCAGTGACAGATCTGGCGGTGCAGTGCCGAAAGATTTCTCGCCGTATTCCTGATTCATGGTCACGGTCATCAAGGAACCAACCTTGCTTTGCTCACCCAGTTCATTAGTGGTGAAAATCAGATTTTCTTTCATCAAATCATCCGAGATACCCAGATCCTTGCCGACTCGGTTGTAACGCGAATACTGGGCGCTGTGACAGCTCAGGCAATAATTGGTAAACAGCTGCGCGCCACGTTGCATCGCAGCCTTGTCGCTCCAGTCGATCGAGATATCATCATCCGGATAAATCGCACCCCCGGCGGCCCAGCCCATTACAGGCAGCAAAAGCCCGGCAAACAGAATCATAGATTTTTTCATGATGTAACCCTCTCTGGAACAGGCTTGGTTTTTTCGTTTTTGCTGATAAACCATAATCCAATGAAATAACCGAAATAACCCAAAGTAAACAGGCGTGCGAACCAGGTCCGGCCTTCTGTGGCAGGCAATGCGCCGAGGTAACCGAGGCCGATAAAGCTGATCACAAACATCACCAGCAAGCCCTTGAAGGCTGTAGAACGATAACGAATGGAATGAACCTTGCCACGATCAAACCACGGTAACAGAAACAGTACGATAATCGCGGCGAACATACCGATAACACCCATCAGCTTGTCGGGCACCGCGCGTAAAATGGCGTAGAAAGGCGTGAAGTACCAGACCGGTGCGATGTGCTCGGGCGTCTTGAATGGGTTGGCCGGTTCGAAATTCGCATATTCCAGAAAATAACCATTCATTTCAGGCATGAAGAACACAACGGCACTAAAAATCATCAGGAAGACGACCACGCCAACAATATCTTTGACCGAGTAATAAGGGTGAAAAGGAATGCCGTCGAGCGGAATGCCGTTTTCATCCTTGTTCTTTTTGATCTCGACGCCATCCGGGTTATTCGAACCGACTTCATGCAACGCCAGAATATGCATTACCACCAGCATGATCAGAATCAACGGAACCGCGATGACATGCAGCGCGAAGAAACGGTTCAGCGTCGCATCGGCGATAACAAAATCACCGCGTATCCACAGCGTAAGATCATCCCCGATGACAGGAATCGCGCCGAACAGAGAGATAATAACCTGCGCACCCCAGTAGGACATTTGCCCCCACGGCAATAGATAACCCATAAAGGCTTCCGCCATCAACGCGAGAAAAATGAACATGCCGAACAACCAGATCAATTCACGTGGCTTCTGGTAAGAACCGTACATCAAACCACGGAACATATGCAGATAGACGACGACAAAAAAAGCAGATGCGCCGGTAGAATGCAGGTAACGAATCAACCAGCCCCAGTCGACATCGCGCATGATGTATTCAACCGAAGAAAAGGCCAGCGCCGCATCCGGCTTGTATTGCATAGTTAGAAAAATACCGGTCACGATCTGGATCACCAAAACCAGCAAAGCCAGAGAACCAAAGAAATACCAGAAATTGAAGTTTTTCGGCGCATAGTATTTGGACAGATGTTCTTCCCACATCTTGGTGAGGGGAAAACGCGCATCGATCCAGCCCAACAGATTATTTTGTTTACTCATTATGCGACTCCGTCTTCACCGATGAGAACCACATCGTCGGATACATATTTATGCGGCGGGATAACCAGATTGGTCGGTGCCGGCACGCCTTTATGCACGCGCGCGGCAAAGTCAAACTTGGACCCGTGACAAGGGCAGAAAAAGCCGCCCAGCCAGTCTGCGGTTATTTCAGGTCGAAAGCTCGGGGAGCAGCCGAGGTGGGTGCAGATTCCGACCACCACCAGATACTCCGGCTTGATCGAACGCGTATGGTTCTTGCAATACTCCGGCTGAATGCTTTCGTTCGAGTCCGGGTCGCGAAGCTGTGGCGTAATTTCATCCAGTGTAGCCAACGCCTTTTCGTCACGACGTACAACCCAGACCGGCTTGCCCTGCCATTTCACGATGATTTGAGCGCCCGGCTCCAGCTTGCTGATATTGGCTTCCACCGGCGCACCGGCTGATTGTGCGCGTGCGCTGGGGTTCCAGCTAGAAAGAAAGGGGACTGCGACGGCGACTACGCCTGCACCACCCACCACACTGGTTGCAGCGGTGAGAAAGCGCCGACGAGATTTATCTATACCTTCAGATGACATCTGAATCACTCTCCGACTTGAATTGCATTAAGAAAATTACAGCGACTGAAAACGCGCGGCAAACCGATAAAAAAACGGCGGCAAGAATATCTTAATTTGCTTATTTAGTCGAGGGATAATCCGAAATAAAGAAGACCTGTGTCAAGCCGCCCATAATCAGATAAAAGACAACTAAAAGTCAGGGTTTTGTCCTCCCGGAATAGCATAACGTAAACTCAAACCGGGTTATCGATATCGATGAAGTGATGTTCAATGGCAAAGCGCTCTGCCAACAATGCACCCAGCGCCTGTACCCCGTAACGCTCGGTGGCATGATGACCGGCGGCAATATAATGAATCCCCAGTTCACGCGCGAGATGCACGGTTTGCTCGGAGATTTCACCGGAAACAAATGCATCGACCCCGGCTGTGGCTGCCTTTTCGATATATGACTGCGCAGCTCCGGTGCACCAGCCTATACGACGCACCGGTTTTGGCCCGGCGACAATCAATAACGGGTTGCTGTCGATCTTTTCGCCGATGTCCTCTCGTAACTCCTCAGCCGACAGGGTTTGCCGGGTTTCACCCAGCCATATCTCGCCCAACTGTCCCTCGACCTGCCACCCCATACGTTTGGCCAATTGCGCATTGTTACCGACCTCGGTATGAAAATCGAGCGGCAAGTGATAGGCCAGCAGGCTGACATCCGCCTGCATCAATCGCTTGATTCTTCGCCCCTTGTAACCGCTCAGCACTGCTGGCTCTCCCTTCCAGAAATAACCGTGATGAACCAGCATCGCATCGGCCCGCAGATCGAGTGCAGCCTCGATCAGGTCCAGACTCGCGGTGACCCCGCTGATCAACCGCATAACCTCAGCCCGGCCTTCCACCTGCAAACCGTTGGGACAGTAATCGTCGAAATCCCCGACCGCCAGAAAGTCATCACAAAAATGACAGAGTTGATCCAATTGCATTATCATCACTCGCGCTTTCAATGACTGCACTATGATAAAATTCCTGCATGAAAACAATAAGATTCTTACTTTACCTGATGCAATCCGCCTTCATCGGGCTGGTGTTGGCCGGTGCCTATCTGCTGTGGCAAGCCG
>JANTFI010000076.1 GCA_024763505.1 Gammaproteobacteria bacterium | reverse complement strand
GTGGAACGTATTCAGGGTATCGGGCTTGGCCTTGCGTTTGTCGAAGCCGTAGCCAAACGTCATCAGGGTCATGTCATGGTCGACAGCCAACCCGGCAAAGGCTCGCGCTTTTGTCTGCTGCTGCCGCAACGCGAACCGGCCGACCACGACGCGGATGCCCTTTGAGACTAGCCCCCGGCATCAGTTAGAATACGCAAAACTTCCAAACGAGAGACTCGATGAAAATTCCATTTTTCCGTTATACCTTGATGCTGATGCTAATCAGCAGCCCCGTTATCGCCAGTTCCGCCAGCCAGTGGAGTGGTGCAGCCCGGGTTGTGTCGGTGCAGGTACAAAGCCGGGGAGAATTTATCATCAATCTGGAAGCGGCCGATGAACCGTCGCAAGCGGAACAGGAAAAGGCGGAGAACCCCTGTTCGCTGACCGAGGGCACACGATCATTTCTGGTTTATCCGCAGCAGCATAATGTCACGATCAATGGGGCCAAAGCGCTATTGTCCACGGCCATGATCGCGTTTTCGACCGCGAACAAGCTCGATATCCGTTATGCGCGGGCCGATGGCTATTGTTGGGTCGAGCAGATATTGCTGAGTAAATAGCGCCCGAAGCAATAGAGCCTGAGCAAGCAATTCAGGACGCAGCCTGCGCGGGCGCGCAGGCACAATGAAATCCGTTTAGCCGTCGGTTCCGCCGACCGTGATTTCATCAATCTTCAAGGTTGGCTGACCGACGCCAACGGGTACCGATTGTCCTTCCTTGCCACAAACCCCGACCCCGGTATCGAGCTCCAGATCATTGCCGAGCATGGAAATCCGGTTCATGACTTCAGGGCCAGAGCCAATCAGTGTGGCCCCTTTTAATGGACGGCCGATTTTTCCGTGCTCGATTTCATAGGCTTCAGACAGTGAAAACACGAAACGGCCGGATGTGATATCGACCTGACCACCGCCAAAATTGACTGCATAAATACCTTTGCTGACCGATTCGATGATTTCCTGCGGGTCGGATTCTCCCGGCAGCATATAGGTATTGGTCATGCGCGGCAGCGGCAGGTGAGCATAGGATTCGCGCCGCCCGTTGGAGGTAGGCGCCACGCCCATCAGCCGGGCATTCATCTTGTCTTGCATATAGCCTTTGAGAATACCGTTTTCGATCAACGTGGTGCACTGGGCCGGGACGCCTTCGTCGTCCACACTCAGAGATCCTCGGCGGTTTTCCAGCGTGCCATCGTCCACTACCGTACACAACGGCGATGCCACCTGCTCGCCAATACTGTTACTGAACGAGGAAGTTCCCTTGCGATTAAAATCGCCTTCCAGCCCGTGACCGACCGCTTCATGCAGCAACACACCGGGCCAGCCGGGGCCGAGCACCACCGGCATACTGCCGGCCGGGGTCGGAATCGACTCCAGATTGACCGATGCCTGGCGCACCGCATCGCGGGCATATTCGAAAGCCTTGTCGCTCTCGAAAAACACATCATAGCCATGTCGGCCGCCACCGCCGGAATGCCCCTGCTCGCGCCGCCCCTTGTCGTGCATCAGCACGGTCACATTGAGACGCACCAGCGGCCGGACATCGGCGGCCAGTGTGTTATCCGTCGCCGCGACCAGAATATGTTCGAGACTGCCGGACATCGAGATAATCACTTGCTCGATGCGCGGGTCTAGTTTGCGGGTGTATTCGTCCAGCCGCTTCAGCAGATCGACCTTGTCGGCCGCACTGCGGTTGTCAATCGGGCTGTCGGCGCTGTACAGCATTTTCGCAGGCGCAGTCTGTAATTGTGTCGGCGCGGTCGCATCCTGCCCCAGTCGGGCGATCGCGCTGGCATTGCGGGTGGCCGCTGTGAGCGCGGAAAATTGCAGATCATCACTATAGGCGAAACCGGTTTTTTCGCCGCTGATAGCGCGGATGCCGACCCCATTTTCAATATTGAACGAACCTTCGCGGATGATGCCGTCATCCATCACCCAGGATTCCTGCTGCGAAGTCTGGAAATACAGGTCGCCGGCATCGATGTGGTGGGTTTGCAGACGGTCCAGCGTCTGGCTGATTTTATCCAGCGTCAATTCGGCCGGCTGCAATACCACTTCATCGACACGTTGTAGTAATGATGACATTTATTTTCTCGGGTTGGGTTGCACAAAAAACTGGCGGTGTTCCAGCACCGGAAACCGCTCGCGCATAGTGGATTGACGCTGCAGATTGATCTCGGCCAGCGCATAGCCGGAGCCGGAATCAATTTCATCCAGCACATTACCCCAGGGGTCGCAGATCAGGCTATGGCCGAAGGTTTCGCGGCCATTGACATGATAGCCGCCCTGCGCCGAGGCGATCATGTAGCACATGTTTTCTATCGCCCTCGCGCGAATCAGCGGATGCCAATGCGCCCGGCCGGTCGCCAGTGTAAAGGCCGATGGAAGCACCAGCACTTCAGCACCCTGATCGACCAACAGACGAAACAGTTCGGGAAAACGCAGGTCGTAGCAAATGGCCAGCCCCAGTTTGACGCCTCCAACCTCGACCACGACCACTTCATGGCCGGGTTGAATTACTGCGGATTCCTGATAACTTTCATCGGCATCCGGCAGGGTCACGTCAAACAGGTGAATCTTGTCGTAGCTGGCCACGCATTGCCCGGTTTTATCATAGACTTGCAGGGTGTTTCGATAATGCCGGCCATCATCACCGACCAGCGGAATACTGCCGCCGACCACGGTTATGCCATGCTGGTTTGCCTGTTGTGACAAAAACTGCTGCAGCGGACCTTGCCCCGGTGGCTCGGCCTGTTCGAGCACGTCCTCGGGTTGCACACCGATCAAGCCGAAATTTTCCGGTAACACTACCAGTCTGGCACCGTTACGAACGGCATCGGTGATCAGTTTTTCGGCTTCCAGCAGGTTGGCGCTGATCAGCGAGCCGGAAGCCATTTGTATTGCCGCTACTTTCATGACCGTTCCAGTTCCTCGCGCGTACCGACCAGAATGCGTATTTCATCCTGCGCCTGCAGTCCCGGCGACAATTCGATGTAATCCGACGGGATACCCAGCGAAATCAGCCAATCGCGCAATTCAGCAGCCCAGATTTCCCCACTGTCTTCGCCCGGATACAGCAACTTCATCGAACGATTGGCCGCGGCGTCACGGTAATCGACTGCCAGCTTGACGGCCTCTAGCTGCGGAATAATCGCGCCGCTGCGTGGTCGCGCCCAATCGTCTGCGCTGAGGGAAAAGATTCTCGGTGCTGCGAATATCTGCAGAGGCATCACCAGCAGCAGTGCCAGCATCAGGCTGCGCAATACGATACCGGATTCAGGCATCACCGCCCCCAAAGTCAAATTTTTCATCTTTTTCATCTTTTGTTTTCAGCTTTTTCTCGGCCACCAGATCGATTTTCGGATCATCCCAGCTTCCGCTCACTTTATATTCTATTTGCACACTTTTATCGATCGGTTTCTTGAAAATCTTCTGCAACAGCAATAGCCCCCAACCGACCGCATTTCCGGCAGTCAAGGCACCGAGTACCGGTAGCGTATCACCGATTTTGGGGGTTATTGTCATAGTCTGATCATAGGTTTTGCGGCGCAGATTGGTTTCACCCTGAATGTCCACCCGCGCCGAGACACTGTCGAGCAAGGCATCCTCGGTAAACATGGTTTCCCCCTTGATCGTGAAATGCCCTTCGATACGGTCAAACTGCATGCCATCCTTGACCACATCGCCGAAATCAAGAAACAAGCGTTTGGGCAGGGCGGAAAAACTGAGCAAGCCAACGAAGCGGCCGGCGCCCGGGTCGACATTTTTCAGGTACCCGTCTTTCAACGACAGGCTGACTTCTCCGATCAGGCTGGGCCAATTAATATTGAACAAAGCCCCGGCCCAGCCGATTTGCCCGTTAAAATCGATGGTTCCACCCTGAATGGTTTCCCCCAGCCCAAGATTATTTACCACCTTGCCGAAGTTGTTGCCCTGGATAGCGATATTGAAAACGCTGACATGCTCGCCACTGCGCCGGTCGAATTGCCAATGCCCCGATGAACGCCAGCGAACCTGATCACGGGAAAAATCCAGTTGCTCAATTACAAAGCTGTCACCCTCGTTACGTGTACTCAACACCAGATTGGATACTTCCATCTCGCCATACGAGATCGCATCGCTGCGAATGAACAGATTCGGCATCGAGGTGATATCGAGCTCTTCTTTCTGGCTGGTGTCTTTGGGTTCCGCATCCTGATCCGTCGGTTTGTTCAGCCGGATGTATTCCAGTTCGGCGGTGAGCGGGTTGAGTACCGACAATTGGTATGGAATGGTCAATTGACCGCGGGTCAGGGTCGAGTCCACCGTACCGAGTAATTCACTGCCATCATTGTCCAGACTCAGTCGAACCTGTTGCGCCAATTGGTTACCGAGATATAGTTGATCGATATCGACATCGACCGATTGTAATTGCTGCAGAAACGGCTCTCCCCGGTTCGGGCCGCTGCCTGAATAGCGGCGAATGAAATCGATCCAGTGGCTGCTTTTTAGGGTGTCGATAGAACCACTGATCGCGATGCCCTGCGTGGTGGCCGGTAAACCGCCATTGCCCAGCGATATATTGAGAAACCCAAGCACAGCATGCTGCTCTGACGCCAGATCCAGCATCCCGTACAAACCGATTAGATGCTCTGCCCTGAGCTTGAAATAAAACTTTTTCGAGTCGCTAAGACGGGCATTGAATTGAACCGGCCGTTTCAGGTTTTTACTCTTGAACAGCGGCTGCGGGAAATTGAGCTGGGTGCCCTGTATCCCCGATTCGGCAGTGATTTTCAACAGCGGCTGGTCGACTGACGGATGATGCGCCAGCGACACCGAGGCGATCCAGTCACTGCGCCCGGCCACCGACTGGCGCAGGTAATCCGGGGTCAGGCCGAGCAAATGGCTGGCCTGGATATTCCCGGCCATAGTAAACAGGGTGCGCTGCTCCGGTTGTGGTTCAATCTGAATCGCCACCTTGTCGCCGTAATACAAACCCTCAAGATCTTTTGCCTTCACTTGCACATTTTCAAAATCGACGACTCCATTGAGCTGTTCCAGATTCAGCATCCACTGCGGCACCTTGACCGAGACATCCACCAGCCGGGCGCGGGCTGAGACATTCAGTGCGTGCGGATAATGGCTCGACAAGGGGATCACCAGATCGATATCACTGTTCACCCGCCCGCCTGCAGGCTCGGCTTCACGAGTAAACCGACTGACCGGCTGCTGCAACGGCGGTAATTGCTGCAGACTCTCGAGCAAAACCCGGGCAGAGGTGCTGGTCTGTGCCTGGAGCCGCAGACCGGCTTGATGAAAATCCTCGATGCTCACAGCGAGTTGTGCAATCTCGCTGCCGGCGAATTTTGCCCCCCGGTAGCGGCCTGACAGACCGGCATTGATAAAATCGATCTCTCCTTGCCCGCCACCGATATGCGGCCAGTCGGGCAGGAATTTTAGTTGCAACTGATCGACTTTGACCGCGCTATGCATCAAACCGGCGCTGGCTTCGGCCAACTGTGAAGGCTTGCGCAAACGCCCGTGAAACACGAAATCGGCTTCCCGGATGGTGCCGCCGAGTAACGCCCGGTCGAGCCAGCCAACTACCTCGCCGGGCATGATCCGCACCGGTAAAAACTTCGGCACATCGGTTACTTTTCCGCTTTGGTTATGGCTGCGGATAAAAACGTAAGGACGCTGCCCCGGCTCTTTCTCCATCCACAGACGGGCATTCAGACGGGTCGCCGAGCTTGCCATTGATAGATTTTCGACTTGCACAATCTGCCGCCCGGGCAATTGGCGCAACGCCACCCGCGCTTCGACCTGACCGAGCGGCAGCGGCGCGCGGAACCAGTCGCCGAAATCCAGTTCCAGATTTTGAGATCGCAAATCGAGCCGGCTGAGGCCGTCCGCATACAGTAATCGGCCATCCAGTTGGTTGATGCCGGGCCACTCACCCTGCCGGCTGATCGCCAGATCTGTAAAATCGGCAGACAGCATCGACCGTTCCGGTTGTTGCAGATCAATGACGGCCAGAATATCGGATAATTGCCCGCTTGCATCACTGTCAGTAAGCCGACGCAGCCAGCTCTGTTCGGTTTTCAAGCCATGCAGCATCTGTCTAAGATTGGCCAGCGAGATTTGTCTGGATGAGAGCCGAAGCTGGGGACTGCCGGTGACCGTTTGTAACTGGAAATCCAGCGCTGGCAGTGACTGTCCTCCCTTTTGAATATGGTCGATCCGGTTGCGTGACTGCCAGCCATCGGATACCCGTTCAACCGATTGCAGCCACGAAAAATCAAAGATTTCGGACGGCCGGGCCGGGGTTTGCAAAGCCAGTCCGGAGACTTGCGCATCATTGATGATGTCGGAAACCTTGAAGCGGTCGAACTGGATCCAGCTGCGTAAATCGAGCTGACCGGCTGCCAGTGACAGCTTGCCTGGCAACAGCAGTTGCAACAGCCGGGGCATCTGCAGGTTGGAAGCTTCGACATAAATCTGTTGCCGGGCATCATCGCCAGTCATCGATAAATCGAACCGGCCTCCGAGAGTAGGAGGTAATTGTGCCTGTAGCTGTAGTGATAATGCGCGTTCGCTGCGGCTGCTGCGTAAATGGCTGCCGGAAATCCGGTACTCCTTGGCATGCAACAAGTCACGCAGTTGCAATTGCTCGATATCGATATCGACAAATCCCGGTAGACGCTGAAACAACACAAACAGGTCGAGCGCGGAATTGACGCTGCCGTGAGTAGTCAACTGCAGGTCATTCAACCACCAGACCGCGCTTTGATCGCGCACCAGAATCAGCTTTTCGATATTACCGTAGAAGGATTCGAGCACCAGTTCTCCGCGCAGCAGGGTCGAGACCAGTTGTACCCGCAATTCCAGTCGGCTGGCGCTCAGGGCGCGGTCGCGCCCCGGAATACTGAGGGAACCCCCTTCGACCAGCAGCACCGGTTGAAACCCGTCCCACTGCGCGCTGAGATTATCGAGCGAGACACCACGAATGCCGTAGTCGGCAAACTGCTGTTCCATTTCTTCGCGGAAATAATCGACATTGGCCAGCAGCATCCGGCCTGCCACATTCAGCAGCGCCACCAGCGCCAGCAATATCAGCAGAGTCCATTGACCGTAGAGAAAGATTTTTCGATTCACAGCAAGATTTGAAGCAAGAAGTTACACCGGCACCACATCGTAATTTTCCTGTGAGTAATAGCTTTCCACCTGCAGCTTGACCGGAATTTTGACAAAGGTTTCGAGCTCGGCCAGACTGGTGGCTTCTTCATCCAGCAGCATGTCGATGACATCCTGATTGGCCATCACCAGCAATTGCTGGGCTTCGTCATACACCCGTGCTTCGCGTAGAATTTCGCGGAAGATTTCATAGCAAACGGTTTCCACCGTTTTGTGGGTGCCGCGTCCGCCACAGGTCGAGCAGGGTTCGCACAAGATATGTTCCAGACTTTCGCGGGTGCGCTTGCGGGTCATCTCGACCAGCCCCAGTGGTGACACATCGCAAACCTGGGTTTTGGCGTGATCCTTGTCGAGATATTTCTCCAGCGACTTGAGTACCTGGCGGCGATGGTCTTCAGTCGCCATATCGATAAAATCGATGATCACGATGCCGCCGAGATTGCGCAACCGCAATTGCCGCGCGATCGCCTGCGCGGCTTCCATATTGGTCTTGAAAATGGTTTCTTCGAGATTGTGGTGACCAACGAAAGCGCCGGTATTGATATCGACGGTGGTCATCGCCTCGGTCTGATCGATGATCAGGTAACCGCCGGATTTCAGTTCCACCTTGCGCCCCAGCGCACGCTGGATTTCGTCATCGATGTTGTATAAATCGAACAACGGTCGGTCGCCCGGATAGTGCTCGATTTCACAGGGCAGATCGGGGATGTATTTTTCCGCAAAGCGGGTCAGCTTTTGCCAGGTTTCGCGTGAATCGACCCGCACCTTGACGGTTTCATTGCCGACCATGTCGCGTAGCGTGCGCATCGCCAGCGGCAAGTCTTCATGCACCACCCGGCCGGGTTTGGCGGTTTTCGCGGTTTCCACCACACTGTCCCACAGCGTGCATAAAAACTTGATGTCGCGATTCAATTCTTCGTCATCGACCCCTTCGGCCGCGGTTCGCACGATGCAACCACCGGTACGGTTTTCGGTCATGCATTCGGACAACAGACAGCGCAGCCGCTCACGCTCGCCTTCTTCCTCGATCTTGACCGAGATGCCGATCAGCGACGAGTTGGGCATATACACCAGATAGCGTGACGGCACCGAGATACTGGTGGTCAGCCTGGCCCCTTTGGTGCCGAGCGGATCTTTCACCACTTGTACCAGTATCGATTGACCCTCATGCACCAGTTGGTTGATCGGCGGACGCGATTCCGGCTCGGCCGGTTGCTCCGGATTTTCACCCTGCCCGAGATCAATATCGGACACATGCAAAAATCCGGAGCGTTCCAGCCCGATATCGACAAAGGCGGCTTCCATCCCGGGCAATACACGATTGACCTTGCCCTTGTAGATATTGCCGACGATGCCGCGGTTGCGGCGGCGTTCGATCCAGACTTCCTGCAGCGAACCGCTATCGACAATGGCGACGCGGGTTTCCTGCGGAGTGACGTTGATCAGAATTTCTTCATTATTCATCATGCTATCGGGTAACCGGATTGTTGTAATAATTGTGCCGTTTCAAACAGCGGCAGTCCCATCACCGCCGAGTAACTGCCATTCAGGTTTTCGATGAACATCGCCGCCCGGCCCTGAATCGCATAACTGCCGGCCTTGTCCATCGGTTCGCTGCTGGCGCAATAATCGGCTATCTCGCTATCAGTGAGCGATCGAAAACGAACCTCACTGCGACAAAGGGCCTGACTCAACTCACCACCATCCGGCTGGCTCAGTGCAATGGCGCTGATGACATCGTGCGAGCGTCCCGACAATTGTCGCAGCATACTCTGGCATTCAGCCTGGGACTGCGGCTTGCCGAGTATCTGGTCATCCACGCTGATCAGCGTGTCGGCGGCGAGTATCCAGTGCTCGCTGCGCGGTTTTGCCAGCATCGCCTGCGCTTTCAACGCCTTTTCCCGGCTCAGTCGCAGCGCCAATGCCTGCGCACTTTCGCCGGGCTGCGCGGTTTCATCGATATCGGCCACCACAGTGTTGAATTGGATACCGATCTGGCGTAACAGTTCAGCCCGTCGGGGCGATGCAGAAGCGAGATACAACATATTTCAATCGCGGTGGTATGGATGACCTTCGACCACCGACCAGGCGCGATAAATCTGCTCGACCAGCACCACTCGCGCCAACCCGTGCGGCAGGGTCATCTTACCCAGCGCAATGGTCTGGTCGGCTTGTTTCAGTAACTCGGGCTGCAAACCATCCGGCCCGCCGATGATGAAATTAAGCTGCGGATACAACTGCAACCAGTTTCGGTACTGCTCGGCCCACTGCGCTGTGGTCCATTGCCGGCCTTTTTCATCCAGTGCCAGGGTCAGGCTGCCGGGCTTGATTTTACTGCGGATTTTATCCGCTTCCTGCTTTTGCAATTGTTGTCGGGTCTGCCCACTTTTGCGCGCGGCCGTGGCAATCGAGGTGATGGTCAGCGATTGCTGTCGCGGCATGCGCTTTGCGTAATCGTTTACTGCTTCATCGACCCAGTGCGGCATTTTCTGGCCGACCGCGATAATCTGGATATTCAAGCTGCGCGCCGCTCAGTCGTCGCCCTGCCCCAACTGTTCGGACCATAATCGTTCAATGTCATAGAATTCCCGGGTATCCGGCAGCATCACATGCAGCACAATATCGCCGAGATCGACCAGTACCCATTCGCCGACTTCTTCACCTTCGGTGCCGATGACCGGAACCTGTGCTTTCTTGGCAGCCTCGATAACCGATTGGGCGATGGATTTGACATGACGATTGGAAGTGCCGCTGGCGAACATCATGCGATCGGTAAAGCCGCTGACAGCGCTCAGATCGAGCGCATTGATATGCTCTGCTTTCATGTCTTCGAGGCTGGTTTGCACGAGTTGTTGCAGTTGGTCGGTGTTCAAGGCTGTCATGGATTACTCATTGATATATAAATTGTTGTCGCGGATAAATTCTAACACAGGCCGCGGCAGACAGTCGGCTGCAGATTCTCCGCGCGCCAGTTGTTGCCGAATATCGGAAGAAGCGCAGTGGCTGGGCGGCATTTCGCAGACCGCAATGCGTCCGTGGCTGAAATCCTGCAGGTTTTCATCGCTGCCAAGCCAGCTCGACTGGAAGCGTCCCGGTTGCAACTCGACTGCCGGGCGGCTGCATACGATCAGGTTGGCCAGTTGCAGAATTTCATCCGGCCGATGCCAGTCGGCAAAATGATTGAAGGCATCCGCCCCCATCAGCCAGCACAGGCTCACAACCGGCTCGGACTGCTTGATCTGACGCAAGGTATCGACCGTGTAGGAAGGCCCGCCGCGCTCGAGTTCACAGCGGTTGACGTGCAAGCCGGGCTCGGGCTCCAGCGCGAGTTGCAGCATTTGCAGGCGCATCGTGGCCGGGGTTTGTGGCTGCGCGCGGTGTACACTGAGATAACTGGGTATAAAATCCACCGTTGACAGAGAAAACTGCTGCATCACATGCCGCGCCAGCGCGAGATGTCCGCGATGCACCGGATTGAAGGTGCCGCCAAACAGCGCTTTCATCGTCACCCGGCCAGAGCTGGCAAATCTTCCAGCGACCAGCGCGGCAATACATCGTGGACATCGACATCGCGCTGCCCGGCCTGCAGTCGCAAGCCTCCGGCGTAGGCGATCATCGCTCCATTATCGGTGCAGTATTCCAGCGCCGGAAAGTGCACAGTTGCGCCCATTTTCCGGGTCATGACATCCAGCCGCTTGCGCAAGCGCGTATTCGCCCCGACCCCGCCGGCAATCACCAACCGGGTATGGCCGGTTTGTTTCAGCGCACGCTGACATTTGATTTGCAGGGTCTCCACCACTGCGATCTCGAACGCCAGTGCGATCTCGGCGCGCTTGTGCGGATCCAGCGGCGAATATTTTTGCATCGTGTTGAGCGCGAAGGTTTTCAGCCCGCTGAAGGAAAAATCCAGCCCCGGCCGATCCACCATCGGGCGCGGAAATACCAAATCGGTGTGTTTGATCGTGGCCGCCAGAGCTGCCAGCTCCGGCCCACCTGGGTAAGGCAGGCCCAGCAGCTTGGCAGTTTTGTCGAAGGCTTCGCCGACCGCATCATCCAGCGATTCCCCGAGAATCCGGTATTGCCCGAACGCTTCGACATCGACCAGCAGGGTATGTCCGCCGGACACCAGTAGCGCCACGAACGGGAATTCCGGCGGATCGTCCGACAACATCGGTGCAAGCAGATGACCTTCCATATGATGCACGCCCAGCAACGGTAAATCGCGTGACCAGGCCAGCGCGCGGGCGATGCTGGCACCGACCATCAAAGCCCCCATCAATCCGGGACCGCGGGTATAGACCACCCCGTCGATTTGCTCGATGCCGCCGTAGTGCCCGAGTAATTCTTCGATCATCGGTGCGGCCTTGGCGACATGGTCGCGCGAAGCCAGCTCCGGCACCACCCCGCCATACTCGCGGTGGCGCTCAATCTGGCTGTACAGCCGCTGCTGCAATTCACCGGTTTGCGTGTCGATAATGGCGATGCCGGTCTCGTCGCAAGAGCTTTCGATGCCTAATACCTTCATTTCTTCGATTCTTGCGCCATTTTTGGCCGGATTTCATGGTTTATCATTTGATATTTCGGATTGCCTCCTTATAATTGCCCGGCTCGAAAAGCGGGGCGACTCTGTTGCCCGTTTTCTAACAAGTTTACAGCTTAACAAAACCGGACATTTTTAATATGCCAACAGTAAAAGTAAAGGACAACGAGCCTTTTGATTATGCCTTGCGCCGTTTCAAGCGTGCCTGCGAAAAAGCGGGTACCTTAACCGAAACCCGTCGCAGACAACACTACGAAAAACCGACTTCAGTTCGCAAGCGTAAAGCTGCCGCAGCCGTCAAGCGCAACTTCAAGCGCCTGTCCAAGGAAGTCGGTAACAGAAGGCGCTACTACTAGGCTGCATCAACCATGGCTGACAGCGCTCTCAAGCAACAGTTGACCGCCGACATGAAAAGCGCCATGAAAAGTGGTGATAAATCCCGGCTGGCGGTGATACGATCTATTCTCGCTGCGATCAAGCAGATCGAGGTCGATGAGCGTATCGAACTGGATGATGCCCGCGTCAATGCGGTACTGGACAAGATGTCCAAGCAACGCCGCGAATCCATCAGCCAGTTTGACAAGGCTGGCCGCAGCGACTTGGTCGCGGTCGAACAGGCTGAGCTGGATATCATCCAGACCTATCTGCCCGAAGCCCTGTCAGACGACGAAATCGCAGAACTGATCGAGCAAGCCATCCAAAAAACTGGCGCCACCGACATGAAACAGATGGGCCAGGTGATGGGCATGCTCAAGCCCCAGCTCCAGGGGCGTGCCGACATGGGCCAGGTGAGCCAGCAGATTAAAAGCCGCCTGGGCGCCTGATTTTTTCTTTCCGATAGCAGTAAATCTCGATGGCTAATGTATTCCAGTTTCTAGATGTTCAACGCAATGACCCGGACAAAAAACCGGCCGGTGACCGCGTACAGGAATTTGCCGAGATTTACCATCAATTCGACATGCGTCAGGCCGCCGAACAGGCCGATCGCTGCCTCGAGTGCGGCAACCCGTACTGCGAATGGAAATGTCCGGTGCATAACTTCATTCCCAACTGGCTCAAGCTGATTGCCGACGGCAATCTGTCGGAAGCGGTGGAAATGTCCCACAAAACCAACACTCTGCCGGAAATGTGCGGCCGCGTCTGCCCGCAAGATCGCTTGTGCGAAGGCGCCTGCACGCTGGCCACCGGTTTTGGCGCTGTCACCATCGGCTCGATCGAAAAATTTATCACCGATACCGCGCTGGAAAGTGGCTGGACGCCTGACATGAGCCAGGTGGTTGACAGCGGCAAAAAGGTCGCAGTCATCGGTGCTGGCCCGGCCGGTCTCGGCTGCGCCGATATTCTCGCTCGCAATGGTGTCAAGCCGGTGGTATTCGATCGCCATCCGGAAATCGGTGGACTGCTGACCTTCGGTATTCCGCCGTTCAAGCTGGAAAAGGATGTCATCGCCCGCCGACGTCAGGTTTTTCAGGATATGGGTATCGAATTCCGACTCAACTGTGAAATCGGCAAGGATGTCGCACTGCAAGACTTGATTGACGAATACGACGCTGTATTTCTTGGCCTTGGCACCTACAACTACATGAAGGGCGGCTTTCCCGGTGAAGACTTGCCCGGCGTTTACGATGCGCTGCCTTACCTGATTTCCAATATTCATCACGAAATCGATTTCGGCGACTGCGACAAGCCCGATTTCATCGATATGGCTGGCAAAAACATCGTCGTGCTCGGTGGTGGAGACACCGCCATGGATTGCAACCGTACCGCCATCCGTCAGGGCGCAAATCGTGTCACCTGCGCCTATCGCCGCGACGAAGCCAACATGCCCGGTTCGGTGCGTGAAGTTGCCAATGCCAAGGAAGAAGGCGTCAACTTTCTGTTCAATCGTCAGCCGGTGGAAATCATCGGCAACGATAAGGTGGAAGGCATCAAGGTCGTTTCCACCAAACTGGGGGAGCCAGACGAAAACGGTCGCCGCCGCCCCGAAGTCATCGAAGGCTCTGAAGAAATTATCCCGGCCGATGCTGTGTTGATTGCTTTCGGCTTTCGCCCCAACCCGGCCGACTGGCTGGGACAAAACAATATCCGCCTGGATGACCGCGGCCGCGTGGTCGCCAGCGACGATGAAGAACTGCGTTTTCAGACCAGCAATGCGAAGGTTTTTGCCGGTGGCGACATGGTGCGTGGATCCGACCTGGTGGTAACCGCCATCAATGAAGGGCGTGAAGCAGCTGAAGGCATTCTGAACTACCTCGAAGTCTGAACAGCGGACGCCAACACCCGAATTCATAACATACTACCGACAGGCGACTGTGGTTACCTGCCGGCCTCAACCAGAGACACGTCAGCATGTCATTTGCGCCGCTCAAGAACGACCGCTACCTGAAAGCCTTACTCAAGCAGGACACCGACACCACACCGGTCTGGATCATGCGCCAGGCAGGCCGCTATCTGCCGGAATACAAGGCCACGCGCAAACAGGCCGGCAGCTTTCTGAATCTATGCAAAACCCCGGAACTGGCCTGTGAAGTCACGCTGCAACCGCTGCGTCGCTTTGAACTGGATGCCGCCATTTTATTTTCCGACATTCTGACCATCCCCGATGCGATGAACCTGGGGCTGTACTTCAGTGAAGGCGAAGGACCCAAATTCGAAAAGCCGGTGCGTTCGCAAGCCGATATCGATGCCCTGTTCGTGCCCGACATGAGCGAGTCACTGCGTTATGTCACCGACGCGGTGACCCTGATTCGCCAAGAACTGAATGGGCGAGTCCCGCTGATCGGCTTCAGCGGCAGCCCGTGGACACTGGCGACCTACATGATCGAAGGCGGCAGCTCCAAGGATTATCACAACATCAAGGGCATGCTGTACGAAAACCCGCAAGCCCTGCACCAGATTCTGGATGTCACCGCGCAATCGGTGGTGGCTTATCTGAATGCCCAGGTTGAAGCCGGAGCGCAATCATTGATGATTTTCGACA
>JANTFI010000075.1 GCA_024763505.1 Gammaproteobacteria bacterium | reverse complement strand
AAAATACTTTGGCTCTTGAATCCTGATATCAGATTAGCAACTAAACGGTATATCAAGACATTCTTGGTTAGGGTAAAAATCACCTCCTAACTCCTACAATAATTTAAATACAATTTATATGCCATCGATAAAAACCTTTCTAGATTTAGGGCCTTACAATTTCTTCTCATTAATACTGTAAAAAAAGCTGACGCTATTTATCAGTTAAACTAATCAAGTTGTAAAAATTATTGACAATACTTTTACTCACCTGACAACTGGATTACAGTTCCCTTTCAATATGAATCAAGACGCTTAAAACATTTCTCGCTAAAATAACCTAATCTTAGATTTATACACCCGAGTCACCCCATGAGTAATCCGTTTCAGGAGCAGTTCCTAAAAGCCGGTCTGGTCAGTAAGGATCAGGTTAAAAAGGCCAACCAGAAAAAAGGCAAAAAAAACCGCCAGCAGCAGCGCAGCCAGCAGGCGCAAAAAGCCGAAGCCGCGCGCCTCAAGCAACAGCAGGCAGCGCAGGCCAAGGCCGAACGCGATCGTGAATTGAACCTGCGCAAGCAGGAGCAGGCGAATAAAAAAGCGATCTCGATCGAGATCGATCAACTCATCCGCGACAATCTACTCAAGCGCGACAGGGATTGCGAACTGCCTTATAACTTCGAGCACCGCGGCAAGATCAATAAAATCTACATCAATGCCGACATGAAACAACGCCTGATCGATGGCAAACTCGGCATCGCACGCATCGAAGGCCGCTACGAACTGGTGCCGCTGACCGTGGCCGAAAAAATTCAGCAGCGCAACGACAAGCGCATCATCCTGTTCGAACCAGAAGCCGAAACCATGCCGGAAGACGACCCCTATGCCGAATACCAGATTCCGGATGATTTGGTCTGGTAGCCGCCCTCTTCCATCAACCAACCGGAAATCGCCATGCGCTATGCCCTTGTTTTACTTGTTTTACTGCTCAGCGGCTGTGACAACACACAACCAAATATGGCGCTCGGCTCTCTCGAGCGCGGCCGCATCGCGCTTACCGCCACTGCCAGCGAAATCGTAATCGCCTTACCCGTTAAACCAGGAAGCGCAGTCAAAAAAGGGCAGTTGCTGGTACAACTCGATGATCGGTTGCAAGCCTCGCTGGTTAGCAAGGCGCGTGCCGAAGTCGCGCAGGCCGAAGCGACCCTGCAGAAATTGCAACGAGGCCCACGCGAGGAAGAGATTGCCACCGCCAAAGCCCGCGTGGATGGCGCCAAAGCGGCGCTCGAAGTCAGTCAATCGAATTTCACCCGCGCACTCGATCTGGCCCGGCAAAAATTAACCAGCCAGTCCAATCTCGATGAGGCACGCGCCAAACGCGACGAAAGCCTCGCCAACCTGCAACTGGCGCAGCAAGAATTACGGCTATTGACCAACGGCACACGACAGGAAGACTTGCAAGCCGCGCAGGCGGCACTCGACGCCGCCAAAGCCGCACTGGCCATCGAGCAAAAACGGCTGGCCGATTTATCCATCATTGCCACGCGCGATGGCATTCTAGACGACTTGCCGTGGAATCTCGGCGAGCGCGTTACCCGCGGCAGCCCGGTGGCAATTTTACTCGCTGGCAAGGCACCTTTTGCGCGCATTTATGTACCCGAACCGTACCGCATCAAACTCACCGAAGGCGACCCGCTGACGATCCATGTCGATGGTCTGGACAAACCCGTTTCCGGGCACTTGCAATGGATTTCCACCCAGCCTGCTTTTACCCCCTACTACGCACTCAATCAGCAGGAACGCGCGCGCCTGATGTTTCTCGCCAAGGTGCAATTGCCCGACAGCGCAGCGGCTTTGCCCAACGGCATTCCGGTGCAAGTCGAATTGCCATGACCGAATATGTCATTCAAGTCAGTAACCTGTGTCGGCAGTTCGGTGAAGTCAAAGCCATTCAGTCGCTGGATCTGAATGTCGAAAGAGGCCGCATCTATGGTTTTCTCGGGCCCAATGGCAGTGGCAAAACGACCGCCATTCGCATGCTCACCGGTCTGCTCAAACCCAGCTCCGGAGATATACGCGTACTCAACTATCGATTACCCGGACAGGCACAAAACCTGCGACTGCACATCGGTTACATGACACAGAATTTTTCACTGTACGAAGACTTGACTGTGACCGAGAACCTGCGGTTTTTCGCCAAGATATACGGTCTGACAGCAACCGGGCGCAAACAGCGCATTGCCGAATTACTCGATATTTACCGGCTAGGGCACAAGGCGGCACAACTGGCCGGCAACCTGAGCGGCGGCCAGCGGCAACGCCTTGCGCTGGCCGCCGCGGTGCTGCATCAGCCCGAATTACTGTTTCTGGATGAACCCACCTCGGCCGTCGACCCGGAAAACCGGCGTGAATTCTGGGAGCAGTTATTCGATCTAAGCGACCGCGGCACCAGCATTCTGGTGTCGACGCATTTCATGGATGAAGCCGAGCGCTGTCACAAGCTGGCGATCTTCGAAACCGGCATCAAGCGCGCGGACGGTTCTCCCGACGAACTGATGCGTCAGATGGGCGCGCATGTGGTTGAAATATCTTCTGCGCATCTGCGCCAGCTCAAGCAGCAATTAACCCGACTGCCCGAAGTCATCTCCGCCGCCCAACTCGGCTCACGTTTACGCGTGCTGGTTAAAGATCAGGTCAGCGACCCGGTCGCCTTCCTGCGCCAGCAAGACAGCCTGTCGGCCGAGGACCGGTTGGAAAAGGTACACCCCAGTCTGGAAGATGTTTTTGTCACCAGCACCGGAGCAGGGCGACCATGAAATCACTGCGCCGCATCTATGCGATTTTCAGCAAGGAATTGATCCAGTTGCGCCGCGACAAGATGACCATCCGCATGGTGGTGATGATACCGCTGATTCAATTACTGCTGTTTGGCTATGCCATCAACACCAATGTGCGCCACATCCCGGTAGGCGCGGTCGATCAATCGCAAAACGGCCTGAGCCGCATCCTGATGCAAACCATCAGTGCCACCCGGGTGGTGGAATTCGTCGCCCGGTATGCCTCGATCCAACAAGCGCAAAGCGCAATCGCCAGTGCAAAAGTGCGCGCCGTATTAGTGATCCCGGCCGATGTCAGTCAGCGCCTCGCACGCCACCAGAGCGTCGGACTGGGCACACCGCCTTCCAGCGATGAAGAAACCAGTCGCCCGGTCGCACAATGGATGGTCGATGGCTCAGACACGATGATCGCCGGAGCGGTGAAAAGTCTGCGCAGCATGCCGCTGACCGAATTGCTCAGCAAACCGGCCAATCGCAACACACCGACGTTTGAAGTCACATTGCTGTTCAATCCGGAGCAACGTACCGCTGTCAACGTGGTACCGGGACTGGTCGCGATCATCCTCACCATGACCATGATCTTGTTCACTTCCGCCGCTATTGTGCGCGAAAATGAACGCGGCAACATGGAAATGCTGATTGCAACACCGGTGCGCCCGATTGAATTGATGGTCGGAAAAATCATTCCCTACATGTTTATCGGCGCCCTGCAGGCCGCCATCGTGCTGGGTCTGGGCAAGCTGCTGTTCAATGTGCCGATCAATGGCAGCCTGTGGCAACTGGGCGTCGTGACCATGCTGTTCATCAGCGCCAGCCTGACGTTGGGCCTGGTCATTTCCACGCTGGCCAAAAACCAGTTGCAGTCGATGCAAATGACCGTGTTCGTGCTGTTGCCGTCGATTCTGTTGTCGGGTTTCATGTTCCCATACGAAGGCATGCCCCGGTTTGCCCAGCACATTGCCGAAACCCTGCCCGCGACGCATTTTATGCGGCTGATTCGCAGTGTGGTATTGCGCGATGCCGAAATTGCCGACATGACTTTTGATACCTTCTGGCTGATCGCTTTTACCGTACTGGGCTTGCTGGTCGCCTCCTTGAGGTTCAAGAAAACGCTGGACTAGGAGCGGTCGACTTTAGGATGATACTTCCTTGACCAACGACTGATTCCGACAAACGCGAAGAGGAGCAAACAATCCACCACGAAAACAAAGGCTTGCTGCTGGGACTGGCAGGCGTCACCATTTTCGCGCTCACGCTACCGGCCACCCGGCTGGTCATCGATGAACTGAACCCGTTTTTCATCGGCCTCGGTCGTGCCGTCGTTGCCGGCTTTTTTGCCAGCCTGCTGCTGATGCTGACACGATCCCCCCGACCCACGCGCCGTCAATTCAAACTATTGTTGCTGACAGCGCTCGGCGTGGTCATTGGCTTTCCGGTATTTTCTGCGATTGCCATGCAAAGTGTAGATGCCTCGCACGGTGGCATCGTGCTGGCGCTGCTACCGCTGGCCACCGCGTTTGCAGCGATCTGGGTATCGCATGAACGCCCGTCGCTCGGATTCTGGATCGCAGGCATCAGCGGCAGCCTGCTGGTAGCTGCCTTCGTACTGATTCAGGGACGCGGCAGTTTCCAGCCCGGCGACATTGCGCTGTTAGCAGCCACCTTATTCGCTGCTTTCAGTTATGCCATCGGCGGAAAGCTGTCGCGCGAAATGGCTGGCTGGCAAGTGATTTGCTGGTCGCTGGTGATTGCCCTGCCCTTCATTCTCTTGCCTGCATTGCTTACTGCACCGACCGAGCCATTAAAGCTATCGGCCCAGACCTGGTTCGGTTTTCTGTACCTTGCGCTGTTCAGCCAGTTGATCGGGTTTTTCCTGTGGAACAAGGGACTGGCGCTCGGCGGCATTGCCCGCGTCAGTCAGGTGCAATTATTGCAACCCTTCATCACACTGGCAGCCGCGGCATTGCTGCTGGGTGAATCCAACGGTTGGATTGGCATCGTTTTTTGTATTCTCGTCGTTCTCACTGTCGCTATCGGTAAACGCATGCCCGTGCTACACCATCGCGGGCATTGAAAAGCCGTTTCCGATCCACCATTATTGAGCCAACTCAAATCCTGCTTTTGTCATGCCCGCTTTTTCCCGCTCCCGACTGCTTTCTGCACTGGCACTGATTGTTCTGATCGCGCTGCTGCTTTGGCTGAGCCATTTTCTGAGCTGGAAAAACGGTCTCGATGAATTGCGTGACAGTAGCCGTCAGCAGCTGGAGCAATTTGTCGGCCACCTCGACGCCCAACTGGCGCGTTTTGCATTTTTGCCGCATCTGATCGCACAGAATTCATTACTGGTCGACTTGTTAAAAGACCCTGAAAATTCGTCGCGAGTGGATGTGGTGAATCATTTTCTGCAAGAAACCAACGAGATCACCGGCGCTTCGGACACCTACCTGATGGATGCCGACGGCTTGACGCTGGCGGCCAGCAATTGGCAAAACAAAAACCCGTTCGTCGGCCAGAATTTCAGTTTCCGCCCCTATTTCACCTCTGCGCTACAAGGCCAGCAAGGGCACTATTTTGCACTCGGCACCACTTCCGGGCGACGTGGATATTATTTTTCCTACCCGGTACTGTACGCTGCCGAAGTCATCGGCGTGGTCGTCATCAAGATGGATTTATCCAACATCGAGCAGCGCTGGTCGAATCGCGATAATCAATTCATCGTCACCGATGAAGATGGCGTAATCTTCATCACTACCCGACCCGACTGGTTGTTCCACAGCCTCGAAAAACTTTCGCCGCAAGCCCTCGACAAGGTAGTCAACAGTCGCCGCTATGCCGATACCCTCATCCAGCCGCTGTCGGTCGAGACGCGACGCACACTCGAAAGCGGCGGGCAAATCGTACGACTGCGTCTGCAGCAGGGGCACCATGATTACCTCAGCTTGCAACAGCTGATGCCAGAGGCTGGCTGGACGGTAATGATTCTGTCGCCGGTTCAGGAAATCTCGAGCAATGCACTGGTCAATATCAGCCTGTTGTTGCTGGTACTGCTGATCGTGTTATTGATCGGTCTGCTCGGCTGGCAGCGTTATAAACGCCATCAGGAGCACGAACGCTTTCAGCTCGAAGCGCAGCGCCAGCTCGAGCGCAAGGTACGCGAGCGAACCCATGATCTGACCCATGAAATCGATGAGCACAAGCGTACCGAAAAGGAGTTGCGTGACACCCAGGATGAATTGATACAGACCGCCAAGCTCGCGGTGCTCGGACAAATGTCGGCCAGCATCAGCCACGAACTCAACAACCCGCTGGCAGCGATGCGAAGTTATGCCGACAATGCCCGACAGTTTCTCAGGTTAAATAAAGGGGACAAAGCCGATGAAAACCTCCGGCGAATCGCTTCACTGACCGAACGCATGGCGCGCATCAGTTCACAGCTTAAAGCCTTTGCACGGAAATCATCCGGCAAACTTGAAGCGGTGAAAGTCGCCAGCATCGTGCAAAGCGCACTGGATATCGTCCATCCACAACTCAAACAGTCGAATATCCGGTTCGACAGCCACGCGATCGACCCGGATCTCTGCGTCATGGCCGACCCGATCCAGCTTGAACAAGTCTTGATAAACCTGATCAACAATGCGATAAACGCGGTCGATCCGCAGCATGGAGAAATCCACATTAAAACCGAAACGCAACCGGGCAAGACGATGATCCATGTCGATGACAATGGCCCCGGCATCGATGACCAGCATCTGAGTAAAATCTTTAGCCCTTTTTTCACCACGCGTAAATCCGGCCTCGGCCTTGGATTATCGATTTCGGCGCGCATTGTGGACAGCATGAATGGAACCCTGTCCGCCAGCAATCTCGAGCCGGACGGTGCCCGATTCAGCATCACGCTGGGTTCGCCCGAATGAATCAACCACCGATTTTTTTCATTGATGACGAACAGGATTTGCGTCTGGCCAACGAACAAACCCTGCAACTGGCCGGGTTCGAGGTCCGCCTGTTCGAGCAAGCCGAGCAGGTATTGCCCCTGCTCAACCGTAACTGGCCGGGTGTGGTCATCAGCGACATCCGCTTACCCGGCATCAATGGCCACATTCTGCAGCAGCGCATTCACCACATGGATCCGGATCTGCCGGTAATTCTGATCACCGGGCATGGCGATATCTCGATGGCCGTTGAAGCCATGCAACAAGGCGCTTATGACTTCATCGAAAAACCCTTTTCCGGCGAACGATTGATCGACAGTGTACGCCGCGCGCTGGAAAAACGCCGCCTGACGCTGGAAAACCGGCAGTTGAAAACCGAGCTGGATTTACAAAATGCGCTGGGGCCGCGCATCATCGGCAAAACAGCGGTGATGCAGCATTTGCGTGATACCATCAACCGGCTGGCTGACACCAGCGCCGATATTCTGCTGATGGGTGAAACCGGCACCGGCAAGGAACTGGTAGCGCGCTCGCTACATGAGAAAAGTCCACGCCGCGACCAAAATTTCGTTGCCATCAATTGTGGTGCGATTCCGGAAAACCTGATCGAGTCGGAATTGTTTGGCCATCAGAAAGGTGCTTTCACCGGCGCTGAATCCGCGCGCATCGGCAAGTTTGAATATGCCCAGAGCGGTACGGTTTTTCTCGATGAAATCGAATCGATGCCGCTATCCACTCAGGTACGTTTATTGCGCATATTGCAGGAACGCTCGGTCGAGCGGCTCGGCTCCAACGAAGCGATCGAACTGGATATCCGTATCATCGCTGCCAGTAAAATCGACCTCAAGGCAGCCGCCGAACAGAATGAATTTCGGCAGGATCTGTATTATCGGCTCAACGTGGTTACGCTGGAGTTACCACCGCTGCGCGATCGGCGTGAAGATATTCCGATGTTGTTCCAGCATTTTCTGCTGGTCGCCGCGGCACGCTACGCCAAAGAGGCACCAGCCATGCCCGCCGATGCCAGCCACAGGCTGATGCGCTTCAACTGGCCCGGCAATGTGCGCGAACTGCGCAACGCCGCCGAGCGATTTGTATTACTCGGCGATGGCTGCCTCAAACTCGAAGACGAAAGTACACAAACGCCCTGTGCGCCGATGACACTGCCGCAGCAGGTCGAAGCGTTTGAAAAATCGCTGATCGAGCAGGCGCTGTCCGAATCCAGCGGAGTCATCAAAGACACCATGCAAGTGCTCGGCCTGCCACGCAAAACACTGTACGACAAGATGCAGAAATACGGACTGGACAAGCGAATCTATAAATAGAGGCTGGTTGCGCTCGCCAGCTACAGGGTCAGCGTGACCACCGGCTGTCTATCTTCCGCCAGATCGATTTCGCTCAGGCAATTGAGCAAGCGTTCGGGCGCTACGCCATGTTGCGACACCAGCACGTTCTTGATTTTTGCGGCACGCTTGTCGGCAAGCTCGATCAGCGCCTGCTGCACGGCTTGCGGATCAACCTCGACAGTAGTCGTCTTTTCAGAACCTCCGCTGTCTTTCTCTATCTGCTGCTGCGCACGTAATTTTTGCAACAACTGCTGTTTCATCGCCGCCTGTATGGCTTGTTTGTCGGCCGCTGCAGAAATGCCGCAAACCTTGAGTTTGAGTTTAGGGCGTTCTTTCATCAAGCGACCAACCTTTTCCAGCAAGGCTTGCTGATCATCATCGATCTCTGCGCTATTGGCTGTGAATTTTACCGCTGGCAGTGAAATATGATTGGCCGCCGCTTTAGCCAGAGACACCAGCGTCACCAGTGAGCCGAAAGGCTGCAAGGCATGTTTGAGGTAAGCCAGGGAGGAAACACGCATGGCTTTGCCGAGCGCCGTGTTGATGATATCGCTGATGTCAAAATCCGGCTGCTCGAGATCGCCCTTGACCGGCACTTCCAGTTTGATTTCATCCTGATCGTCTTTCAGCGTGGACAAGGCCAGATCAATCGACATGCCGGCAGCGCTGGCCATTTTTTCCGCCGTTTTCGGATCGGTCTCAATCACCTCGACGCTATCCAGCGTGACTTTCATCAAGGCATCAATCTTGCGCTGTTTCAGGCTCGCCGAAATCTCGGCATCGAGTGTACCGGTCTTCAGACCATAGCCGGCGGCGCGGCTGATATACGGAGTCACCGGGGGTAAATCCAGCCGCGAAACCTGACTGTGAATCGTCAAATCATCTGTAGGCCGAAACAATAGACCGCTACCCTCGAGCTGGATCTTACTGTATGCCCCCTGCTGCAGTTTGAGCTGAAAAGTGGCCAGCCTGTTCGGGTTGATCGATTCCACATCGAACTGCTCCAGCAACAACCGGGTTCGATAAAGCGGGGTTACGCTGTTATCGACAAAATCCACAACCCCGGTTTGTTGTAGCCGCAATTGCCCGATGTTGATTTCGCGGTCGCTACTCGTCGCATCCGCTTGCGCAGGTGGGCTGGCCGGTTCGCCTGACAGCTTGGTTTTCGGCAACAGAGCATCCAGTGTTTTTTCAAGCTCCGCGAGGGTCCGCAGCTTGCCCTGAGAGGTCAGCGCGATGTTCGCCTCAGGCTTGCTGATATCAACCGTCTGAATCTCGATAGCGCCGGCATCCGGAAGTTGCAACTGGTTCAGACGAATCGCATCGGCCTGAATCAACGGTGTTTGATTGTCCGGTTCAAGACCGAGCAAACCGTCCAGCTGCGCCTGGTGTACGGACAATTGTCTGCGACCATATTCCAGCTGTGATAGCGCGAGCTGCGAAAATGCCAGCAATCTGAAATTTTGTTCGTGGTCCCGTGTTTCGCTATCACGGATGTGGAGATCACCCTGAACCCTGGGCTGCGACTCTTGCAGTTCAACCAGTCCCTGCCATTGAACATTCGCGATGTTTTGTTGCAGATTTTTGTATTGTGCCTGTAAATCGCGAATCTCCAGCGCGGTATCCGCTTTCAGCGCGGGCTGACCCGATGCGGCCAGACGAAACCGGTATTCGCTGGACAAGTCGAGCGTTCCTTGCAGTTGCTGCAGTTCGGCAGGATTTAACGAGGAAAAGTCTTGCAAACGCAGCGACTGCAATGCCAGCTTTCCGGTTGCGGAACGCTCCGCGGAAAAAACCCGGAGCGCGGCATCGAGGCTCAGGCGAGCCTGATCAATGCTGGCCTGTAGAGCCAGATCGGCTGCCTGCTCCGGTTTGCTGGAATCCAGATGAAGCAGGGTCAGACGGTCGATGGCTAGCGTTTTGTCCAACCGTGACTGAAGGTAGCGAAGGCTGGATTCGGTCAGCTCGAACTGTTCGATACGTATCCCTGGAACAGATTGCGGCAGGCCTTTGGCTTGACTTTTATCTTTCTGCGCTGAGCTGTCGGTTGGAATCGATAAACCATTAATGACCAATAGCTGCCCCTGTTGCTCGATATCCAATTGCAGGCCCTGAATGCGCGCAGTTTGCAAATAGACCTGTTTCTGCAACAGCCTTAACATACCAACATTAAAGGACAGAGATTGCAGTCGAGCAGGCGTATACGGTTCGACCTGAAAAGTCAGGTTCTCCAGTTTGAACTGGCCACTGAAAAGATTCAGATCGATATTCTCGACTTGCGCAGAAGTGGCACCGGCCTTCTTCAACAACGAGACAGTGGCATACTCCAGCGCCAGCGGCAGCAAGCCAAGCAGCAAGGTGACGATCATCAAAGTGATCAGTAAACGGCGGTAGCGTTTTCGGGCCCAGAACCGGGCAATTAACTGGAAGCGATCGGACATAAAGCGGTTACAACAAAATTTTGACTATGTTAACAGACTCCAATGACGCACCGGGTAGAGAAATCATGGCGCGGCTTGCCGGACTTGTGCGGCGAGAGTCACCCCGGCTCTGGCTCCGGCGATGGCAAGCGTCCTGTCGCATGCGTAAAAACCGCTGTGCATAGCTGCAACAGCACCGTGCCAGCCTGATCAACACTGTCACCAAAGCAGATGAGTCCATCTTCATGCCCGGCCATCACCAGCGTACGACGGTCGGGTAAATCGGTCTGGTTCAAAAGCCGCTTGATTTCCTGTGCCATAGCGGGCGTTCCATACTCGATTTCCGCACCGCTTGCCGGATAGTGGTTGCGCAAGCCAAAGCGCCAGAGTACCCGAGAATGCACATGAATGACGCACCCGATATCGGCATCCAGTTGATAAAACATGGCATGGGTCAGGGCTTCGGATGATGGTTCGACCCGGCCCGTAGCACGAACCCGGTTCAGCGCAATGTCACCGTCTTCCACCTCGACATAATGCTGCGCAGAAAGCACCGGAATATGCCCGGTCTGCGTGCCGGAGATCAGAAAATGATCCGGCTGCCCGGCACAGCGCTGGCTGATATTGCCAAACCCATAGCCCTGATAGCGCGCCGGATCCTGCCCGATCAGCCCCAGCGAAAACAATATCGACCGCCACACGTTGAGACAACGGATATCTTCATCGGCAGCGCAACCCGGGGTAAATTCGAGCCGGTATTTTCGAACCCCTTCGATTTCACTGTGCTCAAGTTTGGCGAATTTCTCTGGCATAGTGCACGAATAATAACGCCAGAATTGATCTGGAGCATAAAAAGCTTGTGAAAATAAAAAGGGGTCAGTACCCTTTGTTGCCGGCTCTGTCGCTTTTCGCTAGACTGATTCAACCGCATCAAACAGGAGGATATTGACATGCCCAGGAAGCCCAGATTCTATTTACCGGATTACCCGGTACATATCGTGCAGCGTGGACATAACCGCAACAATGTCTTTTTCGAGGATGACGATTATCAGGCCTACCTCGAATGGCTGCAGGAAGGCGCCCAGTGGTATGGCGTGGCGATTCACGCCTACGCGTTACTCCCCAATGAAATCCATATTCTGGCAACCCCCGGCGATCAGGAGGCGGCCAGCCGCATGATGCAATATCAGGGGCGATGCTATGTCCCCTATATCAACCAGCATTACGGCAAGTCCGGTACATTGTGGCAAGGTCGCTATAAGGCCAGTTTGATCGACCCCGAATCCGCCCTGCTCGATGACATGGTTTATATCGAAACCCTGCCGCAGGGCGCTGGTTTGGTCAAATCTCCCGGTGCTTATAAATGGTCGAGCTACAAGGCCAATGCGCAGGGACGTAACAACCCGCTGATTACGCCACATGCGGTTTATCTGGGGCTGGCCAAAACTGACAAGACCCGTCGCGAGAAATATGCCAAGCGGGTCAAGGCCGGGCTTTCCGAAGAAACCCGACAGGCAATTACCGATGCCTGGCAGACCGGTACGCCCCGCGGCTCTGACAAATTCAAGGCGATGCTCGAACGCAAACTGAAAATCAAGGTCGGCCATGCGCGCCGCGGTCGCCCGCGCAAAGCCACCGACTGAACGGAGCCGGAACCAATCCGGGATGATCGACTCCAAACGGTACTGGATGTCAGGGGTTCCCGATGAAAACGCTAGCTCACCGCTGGCCACGCGTATGGGTGGCCATCACCTGCAGCCTCTATGCTCTGACAAGCCCGGCCGCTCCATACAATGGTTTTGACCTCAGCCACAGTCTGGTTGATCGCAGCCGGATACTGGCGGGAGGCCCGGCAAAAGATGGCATCCCCGCCATCGACCAGCCACACTTCGTCAATCCGCAACAAGCCGCTTATCTCAAGCCCGGTGACCGCATCCTTGGTATCGAGATCGACGGCACTCCCAAGGCTTATCCGATCAAGATTCTCAACTGGCATGAAATCGTCAATGACCGCATCGGCTCGACCGATTTTGCGATCACCTATTGCCCGCTTTGCGGCACCGGTGTCGCCTTTGCATCGAAGATGGGTAAGCAAACGCTGAACTTCGGGGTTTCCGGCCTGCTCTATAACAGTGACGTTTTACTCTACGACCGCCAGACCGAGTCGTTATGGTCGCAAATTAAATCACAAGCCATCAGCGGCCCCATGATCGGACGCAAACTGCAACGCTTGCCGATCACCCACAGCAGTTGGCAAAGCTGGCGAAGCGCTCATCCGGATACACGGGTCATGTCGCCACAAACAGGCTATTCCCGCGACTACGATCAGGACCCCTACTCGGGTTATGAAAAATCAAGTACAGTGTATTTCCGTGTCGAGCATAAGGCTCCAGCCTGGTTTCACCCCAAGGAACGCGTGCTCGGGCTGGAGATCGACGGTCAGTTCAAAGCCTATCCCTTGAGTGAAATCGACCGGGTCGGCAAGCCTCGCTTCGAGGATCGTTTCGCCGGACAAACGGTCACCCTGCATTGGGACCAAAACAGCCAGCAAGCCGGTATTACCGATGCGGAAGGACAGGACATCGCAATAATCGAAGGTTTCTGGTTTGCCTGGTTTGCATTTCACCCCGATACTTCGGTATTCCGCGCGGACGGGTCTTGAATCGTTACCTCTGAACCCGACCGCTCCCATCGGGCAGGCATAAAAAAAGCCGGATCAAGTCCGGCTTTTTCGATCAAAGGTGGCGTAAGTCGTAGATATCTTACATCGCCTTGATTTGCGCATTCAAACGGCTTTTATGACGGGCAGCCTTGTTCTTGCTGATCAAGCCTTGCTGAGCTGACTTGTCCAGAACCGGAACCGCTGACTTGAACGCTTTTTCTGCGGTGTCTTTATCATTGCCGGCAATGGCGTTGACTACCGCCTTGACGTAAGTACGCATCATGGAGCGACGGCTCGCGTTACGCTTGCGACGAACTTCAGCCTGACGGGCGCGCTTTTTAGCTTGTAAAGAGTTAGCCAAGAGTTTCTCCTGAATCCTGCTATGCAAAAATAAGGCGCGCATTATCTTTACTTGCCCCTGCGCTGTCAACCTAAAAAGCTCAGGTTCCACAGAAAAAAATGATATTATGCGCCGCTTTGGTTCAAAGCTGTCAATTCACCTTGAGCGGACTCCTTAAATCCACCTTTTCGGTCGGCACCATGACCCTGCTGTCACGGGTGCTCGGGCTGGCGCGCGATATCGTCATCGCGCGCTTTTTTTCGGCCGGGGTCGAAGCCGATGCCTTTTTCGTCGCCTTCAAAATCCCCAACTTCATGCGCCGGCTGTTTGCCGAGGGTTCATTCTCGCTCGCCTTCGTGCCAGTACTGACCGAGTACAAAAACAATAAAACGCAACAAGAAACGCGCGCGCTGATCAATGCCGTGGCCGGCACACTTGGGTTGATTCTTCTGGTCATCACCGCCATCGGGGTTTTCGCCGCGCCACTGATCGTATCGATCTTCGCCGCCGGCTTCCTCGATGAACCGGTCAAATTCCAGCTTACATCCGACATGCTCCGGCTGACCTTTCCTTATATATTGTTGATCTCGATGACCGCCTTGTCGGCCGGCATCCTTAATAGCTGGAAGCAATTCGCCGTGCCCGCCTTCACCCCGGTGCTACTCAACCTGTCGCTAATTGCCTGCACGCTGTGGCTGGCGCCACAGCTCGACGTACCGGTGTATGCACTGGCCTGGGGTGTGC
Source organism: Gammaproteobacteria bacterium (assembly GCA_024763505.1). Taxonomy (GTDB): domain Bacteria; phylum Pseudomonadota; class Gammaproteobacteria; genus JACNJF01. The sequence continues at coordinate 487 of JANTFI010000075.1, read as the reverse complement.
TGATCGCCGGCATAGCGCAACTCGGATTCCAGCTGCCGTTTCTGTATCGACTGGGCTATCTGCCACGCCCGGTGTGGGGCTGGCAAACCGAAGGCGTGCAGAAAATCATCAAGATCATGATACCGGCGCTGTTCGGCTCATCGGTGGCGCAAATCAATCTGTTGTTCGACACCTTTATCGCCACCTTTCTGGTGTCCGGATCGGTCGCCTGGTTGTATTACGCAGACCGATTGCTGGAATTTCCGCTCGGCGTATTCGGAATTGCTTTGGCCACCGTGGTGCTGCCCAATCTGTCGGAGTCACATTTCAAACAGGGCAAGGACCACTTCAACCAGACCTTGAACTGGGCGGTGCAACTGTCGCTGTTTATCGCCCTGCCAGCCACAGTCGGGTTGTTGCTGCTTGCGCAACCGATTCTGGCCACGCTATTTCAATACGGCCAGTTCAGCCAGCAGGATGCGTGGATGTCGAGCCTGAGCCTGATGGC
>JANTFI010000074.1 GCA_024763505.1 Gammaproteobacteria bacterium | reverse complement strand
GCACCAGAATACGACCATGAATGACCGAATGCCAGACCTGTCCGGGTGCGCAGGTCATCAGCGCGGCCACCGGATCGCTATGACTACCGGCATGCGCAAGATCATCGATGCGAAAGGCGACCAGATCCGCTGCCATGCCGACTTGCAGGCTACCGATATCGCTGCGCTGCAACACTTTTGCACCACCTAGCGTGGCCAGTTCCAGCGCTTCGCGCGCCGAGAAGCGCCCGGCACTGGATTCAAAACCGGGCCAGCCGACGCGCTGCAAAAGCATCGCCTGTCGCGCTTCACCCAGCAAATGATTGCCATCATTGCTGGCGGAACCATCGACACCCAGACCGACCCGGATGTTGGCATCGACCATCTGCCGAACCGGCGCAATACCCGAGGCCAGTATCATGTTACTGCTGGGACAATGACACACGCCACTGCAACTGTGCGCGAGCTTTTTGATTTCGTCGTCGTCCGGATGCACCATGTGGGCAAACCAGACATCATCACCGAGCCAGCCCAGTGACTCCATGTATTCGAGCGGGCGCATGCCAAATTTTTCCATACAGAAGCGGTTTTCATCGAGCGTTTCGGCCAGATGTGTATGCAGATTGACGGATTGATAACTACGCGCCATTTCGGCACTCTGGCGCATTAATTCAGGTGTGACACTGAATGGTGAACAGGGTGCCAGACCGACACGACACAGGGAAAATTCTTCGTCATCATGAAATTGCTCGATCACGCGCTGGCTATCTTCGAGTATATGCTGCTCGCTGTCGCAGATAGTATCCGGCGGTAGGCCGCCTTTCGATTCACCCAGACTCATGCTGCCTCGGGTTGGATGAAAGCGCACGCCGAGTTCCTGCGCCGCGGCGATTTCATCATCCAGCCGCGAACCATTGGGATACAGATAGAGATGATCGGCCACCGTGGTCGCGCCGGACAGAATCAATTCCACAAGCCCGAGCTTGGCGCTGACATACACCGATTCGGTGTCCATCTGCCCCCAGATCGGGTACAGCGTTTTCAGCCAGTCAAACAGCGATAATCCATCAGCCGTGCCGATGGTGCGGGTCAGGGTCTGGTATAAATGGTGATGGCAATTGATCAAGCCCGGCAGCACCACACATCCACGGGCATCGATGGTTTGCGAAGGCGTTAATTTTCGCTCGGACAAATATTGTGCCATAGCGGATGCTTCGGCAATATGGGCGATCTTGTGGTCTTCGATCAGTACCGAGCCGTGTTTGATTTCACGCCGCTGCGAATCCATCGTGACCAGCACGGCCGCACCATCGATTAACAGCCGATTCATACTGATGGCCTGCGATAGACACATTCACCCAGCACATGGGTGGCGACGATATTGCGATCATCTCCGAGCATGATCAGGGCAAACAATTGTTCATCGATTGCGTCAGCCTGATGCAAACGCCGTTGCATCAACTCGGTAGCGCCGGGGTCGATCACCACAAAATCCGCCTCTTTTCCGCATTCAAAATTGCCCAGCACATCGTCCAGATACAAACTGCGCGCGCCGCCCAGCGTCATGCGGTAAGCCATTTGCAAAGGCGACAGTGGATGACCGGTCAACTGGCTGATTTTATAGCCTTCCTGCGCCGTCCTGAACAGGCTGAAACTGGTTCCGCCGCCAACATCGGTGCCGAATCCATAGCGTATTGCCTGCTGTTGAATCTTCTGCACCTCGAGCAAACCACTACCGAGAAACAGATTCGAAGTCGGGCAAAAAGACAGTGCCGTGCCGGTATCCGCCATCCGCTTGCGGTCTTCTTGATTCAGATAAATACCGTGGGCATAAACACTGCGCTCGCCGAGTAAACCGAAGTGTTCATATACATCCAGATAGCTGCGGCTCCACGGAAACAGTTTGCGCACCCATGCCACTTCGGATTCATTTTCAGCCACATGCGACTGCAGATAAACGCCGTCATATTGTTGCCACAATTGTCCGGCCAGTTCGAGCTGCGCTTCACTCGAAGTCGGTGCAAACCGCGGCGTCACGGCATAGCTCAACCGGCCCTTGCCATGCCATTTTTCGATCAATGCCCTGGAATCATCGTAACTGTCCTGCGCATTGTCGAGCAGATAATCCGGCGCGTGCCGATCCATCATCACCTTGCCGGATATCAAGCGCATTTGGTGTTGTGCGGCGGCATCGAAAATAGCATCCACCGATTCGACATGCACGGTGGCAAAAACCAGCGCGGTGGTGGTGCCATTGGCGAACAGTTGGCGCAAAAAGAATTGCGCCGCTTCGCGGGCGTAGGCAGGATCTGAAAATTTTCTCTCGGCCGGAAAGGTATAGCGCTTGAGCCAATCGAGCAATTGCTCGCCGTAGCTGGCGATGATTCCGGTTTGCGCGTAATGAACATGGGTATCGATAAACCCCGGCATGATCAGATAGCCGCGGTAATCGGTAATGTCGATATCATCCGGCAGGGTCGCCTTGATCTGCTGATAGTCTCCACAGGCTTTTACCCGACCCTGTTCCACCAGCAGCAAACCATCCGTATGGTAGCGAATCGATTGTTCGCCCGACTCGGCCGGATCAGCGACAAAATCCAGCAGCGCGGCGCGAAAGGCTTGCATCATGGCCGGTTCTCCCCGGCGGATTGTGTGGCATACCAGGCGGCAATAATCATTCGCTCCTGCTCGGTCATGGCGGTCAGATTTCCCAGCGGCATATAACGGTTGCTGACAGTTTGCGCGACCAGTGATGCCTGCCGCCGCAGTTGATCGGCGGTTTCCAATACGATGCCTTTGGGTGGCTGCGCGAAACCCGGCCGGGTCGGGGTGGAGGCATGACAGGGTACACAGCGCTGCTCGATGATCGACATGACTTGCCCGATGTCAATGGATTGCCCAGAGGATTGCACAGAGGCTTGCGGACTGACCGGCCGCAGCCAGACCATCAGCGTTAGCATCAGGGCCAGCGCCAGACCCACCAGCCACCAGAGTTGCCGGCCCGTGTGTCGCAATACAAAAAACTGGCGGATCAACACACCCGCCAGCATGATCCCGATCAACACCAGCCAGCCCTGCGGATGACTGTAGGTCATCGGGTAATGGTTGCTGATCATTGCAAACAGCACCGGCAAGGTAAAATAAGTGTTGTGGACCGAACGCTGCTTACCGACGATGCCATAGATCGGATCAGGCGTTTGTCCGGCCCGAATCTCGGCTAGCATCTTTTTCTGGCCGGGAATAATATGGAAAAATACATTACCAACCATGATGCTGCCCATGATCGCGCCGACATGCAGATACGCCGCGCGGGCGCTGAAAATATGAAACAGCAACCAGTCGAGCAAGACGATGTATATAAAAAGGGCCAGAGCCAGCAGGTTTTCTCTATCTACCAGCAAGCGGCACAAGACATCATAGATAAACCAGCTAATGACAATGCTGGCAACACTGATGGCAACAGCCTGAGTCAAGGTCAATGCCATGACTCCGGCATCGATCAGATAGGTATTAGCACCAACCCAGTAAACAATTGCGAGCAAGCCCATTCCGGACAGCCAGGTGGTGTAGGCTTCCCATTTCGACCAGTGCAAGTGTTCGGGCAACGGCTGATCGAGAGGACCGGCCAGAAATTTTTCACTGTGATAGACGCCACCGCCATGCACCGCCCATAACTCACCGAACACGCCACGTTTTTCATCACCTGATCGAGTCGGCTTGCGCAGTGAAAGATCGAGCATGACAAAATAAAACGAGGCACCGATCCACGCGATGCCCGCAATTACATGCAGCCAGCGCAGCAGCAGATTGGCCCAGTCGAGCAAATAGGCTTCCATTAATCTTCAGTTTTGTGCGGTGACATAGCGATCGACATCGGCCAGCAAGGCCTGCTGTCGTTCGCCAGACAGAAATGCCGAGCGGAAACTGTTACGCGCAAGCTCGGCCAGTTGCGACTGATCATTATTCAGCAATGGACTGATCGCGGCATAGTTTTCGTTCAGATACCCCCCGAAATAGGCCGGGTCATCAGAATTGATGGTGACCCGCAATCCAGCCTCCAGCATCGCTGGCAGCGGATGATTTTTGATGTCATCCACCACGCATAATTTAGTGTTGGATAAAGGGCAGACCGTAAGCGGCATTTGAAAATCGGCCAGTCGCTCGACCAGTGTGCGGTCCTGCAGGCAACTGTTGCCGTGATCGATGCGTTCGACCTTGAGCAAATCCAGCGCTTCGACGATGTATTCGGGTGGGCCTTCTTCTCCGGCATGGGCGACCGCATGAAAACCCTCAGCACGTGCCCTGGCGAAAACCTTTTCAAACTTCGACGGTGGATTACCGCGCTCCGAAGAATCCAGCCCGACGCCGATAATCTTGTCCCTGTGCGGCAACGCCAGCGCCAGCGTTTCCTGCGCACTGGCTTCATCGAGATGACGCAAAAAACACATAATGATCCCAAAGCTGATACCGAATTCTTTCTCCGCCTGTTGCAATGCCGAATGAATACCATCCAGCGCGGTTGCAAAACCGATGCCGCGTTCGAGATGACCCTGCGGATCAAAAAAGATTTCCACATGGCGAACCGACTGGGCATGCACCCGCCGCAGATAAGCCATCGTTAAATCATAAAAGTCCTGCTCGGTGCGCAGCACATTCATGCCCTGGTAATAAATATCGAGAAAATCCTGCAGATTGGAAAAATCGTAAGCCTTGCGCAAGGCATCGACCGATTCATAAGGCAGCGTAATACCATTGCGCTCGGCCAGCTGAAACATCAGTTCCGGCTCGAAGGTGCCTTCAATATGCAAGTGTAATTCGGCCTTGGGCAGACCATTGATAAAACTGTTCATGAAATTGTGATATCAAACCGCGTAGCAGAACCAAAGCGGGCGACGCTTCGAGTCTGCTACGCACTGGGGTTTTACTTCGGCATGGTGCCTTCAACACCTTCTACATACCAGTTCAGGCCGGACAATACCTTGTCGGACAATACTTCACCGGCTTTCACCACCAGTTCACCTTTCTGGTTTTTGATCGGTCCCTGAAACGGGTGAAAGCTGCCGTCCATGATCGCATCGCGTTTGGCCAGTGCCAATTTACGGACATCGGCCGGAACGGCATCGCTGATCGGCGCCATCTTGACCATTTCAGCGTTGAAACCACCCCAGGTGTCGGTCGATTTCCAGCTGCCATCCATCACCGCCTTGACCCGCGAAATATAGTAGTGCGACCAGTCATCGATGATTGAAGTCAACTGTGCTTTCGGTGCGAAGGCTTTCATGTCAGAAGCCTGGCCAAAGGCATAGACGCCCCGTTTTTCCGCGACCTGCAACGGTGCCGGTGAATCGGTATGCTGGGTGATGATATCCGCACCCTGGTCGATCAACGCCTTGGCCGCATCACCTTCCTTGCCTGGGTCAAACCACGAGTTGACCCACACTACCTTGACCACAGCTTTCGGGTTGACCGCGCGCATCGCCAGGGTAAAGGCATCGATACCGCGTATCACTTCCGGAATCGGGAAAGAACCGATATAGCCGACGATATTGGATTTGGTCATCTTGCCCGCGATGGTGCCGATAACCGCACGGCCTTCATAAAAGCGTGCCGAATAGGTACTGACATTTTTCGCCCGCTTGTAGCCGGTGGCATGCTCGAACTTAACCTTGGGGAATCGCTTTGCCACCTTGATGGTCGGGTTCATATAACCGAAAGAAGTGGTGAAAATGATATCGTTACCCGAGCTCGCCAATTTGCGGATCACGCGCTCGGCATCGGCGCCTTCCGACACATTCTCGACATAGGTGGTTTTCACGCCCAGCGCCTTTTCCACCGCCTTTCGGCCCTGGTCATGCTGGTATGACCAGCCGTGATCGCCGACCGGACCCACATATACAAATCCGGCTTTGGTTTCGGCGCTGGCCGCGGTTGCGACCAACAGACTGCTACCGAGCACGGCAGTTATAGCTAATTTTTTGAACATAGTGTAATCCTCTATTGATTAAAAATGACCAGCCGCAGTGTAGCAATTCATCGACTGGGATGAAACGCTCTACCGAGACTGGCGGGTGCATTTAACTTGATTCGTGAGCGGTCACTGGAAATAATCACCAACACTACGATCGTCGCCAGATATGGCAACATCGACATGACTTGCGACGGCACCGCGATGCCGAAGGCCTGGGCATGTAACTGCAAGATAGTAATACCGCCAAACAGGTAGGCGCCGAGCAGGACCCGAGCCGGTCGCCAGGTCGCGAACACCACCAGTGCCAGCGCGATCCAGCCACGTCCAGCCGTCATTTGCTCGACCCAGAGCGGTGAATAGGCCAACGATAGATAAGCCCCGCCCAGACCCGCCATGGCGCCACCGAACAGGATCGCCAGCAAGCGTATCCTGATCACCGAATAACCCATCGCATGCGCGGCATCATGCGAATCGCCAACCGCACGCAAGATCAACCCGGCGCGCGTGCGATACAGAAACCACGACACCGATACCACCATCACAATCGACAGATAAACCAGAAAATCCTGTTGAAAAAGCAAGCGACCCAGCAGTGGAATATCGGCCAGCAGCGGAATCGCAATCTGAGGAATCCCGTCGTAGGCTACGCCAATCATACTTTGGCCGATCAGCGCGCTCAGGCCGATACCGAAAATGGTCAGCGCCAGCCCGGTCGGCACCTGACTGGCGTGAAACTTCAACACCAGCAATGCAAAAATCGCCGCCATCAACATCCCGGCCAGAATACTGGCGAGAATCGCCAGCGTCGCACTGCCGCTGACATGAACCGTCGCAAAACCGACAATCGCGCCCATCACCATCATGCCTTCCACACCCAGATTCAGTACGCCTGATTTTTCCGTCACCAGTTCGCCGAGCGCGGCAAACAGTAACGGCGTGGCGGCGGTGATAATGGTCAACAGTGCCGGTAACAGAATTTCCATCAGGCTGCCTCCCCGCTCGAACCGCTGCGACGCCACTGCAACTGGTAATGAATAAATACATCGCAGGCGAGCAGAAAAAACAGTAGCAAGCCCTGGAAAACACCGGTCACAGCGACTGGCAGACCGAGATTGATTTGCGCCGTTTCGCCACCGAGATACGTCAGCGCCAGCAGCAGACCGGCCAGCAGAGAACCGAGCGGATGCAAGCGACCGACATAGGCGACGATAATGGCGGTGAAGCCATAGCCGGGCGATATGGTCGGCAACAACTGACCGATCGGTCCGGCCACCTCGATGGTGCCGGCCAGCCCTGCCACGCCGCCGCCGAGCAGCAATGTCATCCATATAATGCGGTTTGAACTAAAGCCAGCATGTTCCGCTGCCGCCGAGGCCGAGCCCATCGCCTTAATCTGAAATCCGGATAAACTGCGCGACAGCATCAGCCAACCGGCCGCCACCACCAGCAAGGCGAATACGGCCCCCAGATGCAGGCGGGTGCCTTCAAACAGAATCGGCAGCATCGCCGATTCACTGAACAGCCTCGACTCCGGAAAATTAAATCCTTCCGGATCTTTCAACGGCCCATGCACCATCAGATTGATCAACAGGCTGGCCACATAACTGAGCATCAGACTGGTCAGAATTTCATTGGCATTGAAGCGGGTGCGCAAGAAAGCCACGATCGCCGCCCACAACATGCCTCCGATAATGCCGGCCAGCAAAATCAGCGGTAGAATGTAAAACCCTTCCTGCTCGTAAAAATAAAGTGCCACAGCACCACCGCAAAGACCACCGATGATCAACTGGCCTTCCGCACCGATATTCCATACCCCGGCACGAAAACCCAGCGCCAGTGCCACTCCAATCAAAACCAACGGAGTCGCTTTGACCGCCAGCTCGGTCAATCCATACACTGAACTGAGCGGCTCGATAAAAAATGCATACATGGCCTGCAGCGGCGGCACCGACATGGTCAAAAACAATACACTGCCGGCGAGCAGGGTCAGGGTCAGTGCCAGCAGAGGCGACAAATACACCATCGCTCTGGATGGCAATGGCCGTTTGACAAATACCGGCAACAAGGACTCAGGCCGCATATTCCTGCTCCAGCGTAACACCTGCCATTAACAGGCCTACCTTTTCGACCGTCATTTCCCGGGTCGGGTAAAAGGCCGACAGATGACCACCGCAAAGTGCGCCGATACGGTCGGTGATCTCCATCAATTCATCCAGATCCTGAGAGATTACCAGCACTGCGGCCCCTTTTGCAGCACGCTCGCGCAAGGCCCGGCGTATGGTCAGCGCAGCTCCGGCATCCACACCCCAGGTCGGTTGCGACACGAGCAGAATTTCCGGATTCTGATCCAGCTCGCGGCCGATGATAAACTTTTGAAGATTACCACCGGACAAACTTTCGGCCGGCACTTGAGCATCCGGTGTCTTGACCGAAAAGTCACGGATAACCTGTTCACAAAACTGTCGAGTGCGGGCATAGTCTATCAACCCGTGGCGCAACAGCCGCATGCGCCGGAAGGCCGTCAAAAAGGCATTGTCCACCAGACTCATGTCCGGCACCGCGCCGTGACCGAGACGTTTTTCCGGCACGCTGGCCATACCAGCCAGACGCCGCTCATTTGGCCCCAGCCGCCCGGCCGGCTTGCCTTCGAGCAGGATCGTCGCCGCTTCGCGCACCCGTGTCTCGCCATTGAGTGCGGCCAGTAATTCATCTTGCCCGTTACCGGCCACGCCTGCGATACCGACCACTTCACCGGCGCAAATCTGCAAATGTATATCCTTCAGAGATATGCCCAGCGGATCGGCGGCCGTCACATTCAGCCCGGCAACTTCGAGCCGAACCTGACCACTGTTGACCGCTTCACCTCGCTGCAGGGTTTGCAATTCTTCACCCATCATCATCGCCGCCAGGGTTTGTGGAGATTCTTCATCGATATTGACGGAAGCGACTTTCCTGCCGAGACGCAGAATCGTTGCGTGATGGCACAATGCCTTGATTTCATCGAGTTTATGGCTGATATACAGAATCGACATACCTTCAGAAGACAGGCGTTTGAGCGTCTCGAACAGTTTGTCCACTTCCTGCGGCGTCAGCACCGAGGTGGGTTCATCCATCACCAGCAATTTCGGTTGCTGCAACAGGCATCGAATAATTTCGATGCGCTGACGCTCGCCCACCGACAGGGTATAGACATGGCGATGTGGGTCCAGCGGCAAACCATAGCGCTCGGACAATTCGGTGATCCGCGCTGCCAGTTTTTCCATGCTCGACTGGTGATCCATACCGAGGGAAATATTTTCCACCACGGTCAGGGAATCGAACAACGAGAAGTGCTGGAATACCATTGCGATGCCCAGTTCCCGTGCCTGCGCCGGCGCCAGAATTTTCATTGGCTTGCCGTTGAATTTAATCGTGCCAGAGTCCGGTTGAAGTATGCCGTAAATCATTTTGACCAGAGTGGACTTGCCCGCGCCATTTTCGCCCAGCAAGGCATGCACTTCGCCTGGCTTGATTGCCAGCCCGACATCATCATTCGCCAGCACACCGGGAAAGGCCTTGCGCATGCCTTCCAGTTCGAGCAGGTATTCGCTGTTTTTTTTACTCATTGGTTCGCCCGGTATCCGGCTTGTACGACGTTGGCCATACATCGGTCTGAACAGCTGCAGAATTCACTTCCGTTAGCCGACTTTGCCCGGATTGCTCATGGATTTGTACTATTTGTGCCAGCACCGACACTGCAATGGCGGATGGCTGTTTGGACTTTATACCGTCAATGCCGATCGGACAAACCATTTTTTGCAGATTCACCATTGGGATGCCTCGCGCACTCAAACGGTGCTCGAATTTCGCCCGCTTGCTGCGGCTGCCGATCATGCCGAACCACGCAAAATCATTGCGTTTGAGGATTTGTTCAGCCAGTTGCTGGTCGAGCCGGTGGTCGTGCGTCAAGACCAGAAAATAACTGCCCGGCGCAGCTTCGGCGATGATGGCTTCCGGTACATCGCTGCAAACGGTTTCGATGTTCGATGCCGTCTGCGCAGGAAGCTGGCCATCGCGGGTATCGACCCAAGTCACCCGGCAAGAAATGTGGGCCAGCAGATTCACCAGCGCTCGGCCGACATGACCGGCGCCGAACAGGATCAGCGCAATATCATTGGATGCAATGCGATCGAACAGCAGGGCTTGCGAGTTTTGTTCTTCCGCGAGTAATATCGCTTCAACACTGCTAGCCGCCCGTGAAGCCAGCCGTTCGCGCGCCCGCGCAACCAAATCGGGCTGCTTTGATTCCAGTTGAGGCGGGAACACTTGCGATGCGCTAACCAGCATGCGGGGCAAGCTAGAACCGGCTTCCAGCGCTACCACTTGCATCACGGATTCATCCTGTGCCAGCATCGTTTTCAGCGCGTCCAGCCACCGGGTATCCGCACTGATTTTTTCGAACAACACCGTCACCACGCCACCGCAACATTGACCCAGCCCGGCGGCCAGTGAAAATCGCTTGTGCATTGGGTTATCGTCTTGCTGCGCCAGCAACTTGCGAGCAATGTCGGTACATTGAAATTCCAGATTGCCGCCGCCGATGGTTTGCCGGGTTTCACTGTTCGTCACCAGCATTTTCGCGCCCGGTTCACGCGGCGAAGAACCCTGCACCGATGCGATCGTCACCAGCACCAGATCATCGCCGCGCTGCAGCATTTGTCGGCATGGCTCGACCCATTCAACCACGGCAAGCCTCCAGCGCCTTGAGGATGGATTCCGGCGTGGCCGGCGCATTCAGTGGCGGATTGATTGTATGCCCGGCCACGCTGGCAATGGCATCGCGGATCGCAAAGAACACCGAAAAGCCCAGCAGCAGCGGTGGCTCGCCAACGGCCTTGGAGCGCAGAATCGTATCCTTCACGTTTTGGTTTTCAAACAGCTCGACCTTGAAGCGTGCCGGGCAATCGCTGACCGCCGGAATCTTGTAGGTGGACGGCGCATGGGTGCTCAGTCGCCCACTGTCATCCCAGCACAGTTGCTCACTGGTCAGCCAGCCCATGCCCTGAATGAACGCGCCTTCGACCTGCCCCTTGTCGATGGCGGGGTTGATCGAATTGCCGGCATCGTGCAACAGATCAGCGGCCAGTAATTTGAACTCGCCAGTCAATGTATCCACCGCCACTTCACTGACCACTGCACCATAAGCAAAATAATAAAACGGGCTGCCGCGCAGTTTGTCCTTATCCCAGTGCAGGTCGGGCGTTTTATAGAAACCATCCGACCACAGTTGTACGCGCGCCTGATAGGCGAGATGGATGACTTCTTCAAACGACCATTCAAATCCATCGGCCCGCACCCGATTTTGCTCGAAGCGAATCGACGCTGGAGACACTGCAAATTTTGAGCTCAGGAAATCAATCAGACGGGTTTTGATCTGTCGTGCTGCATCTTGCGCCGCCTTGCCATTGAGGTCAGAACCGGTCGAGGCGGCTGTCGCAGACGTGTTCGCAACCTTGCTGGTGTCGGTGGCCGTGGCTCTGACCCTTTTAAGGTCAATGCCGAGTTCCTGCGACACCACCTGCGCGACCTTGGTGTGTAAGCCCTGTCCCATTTCGGTGCCGCCATGATTCACCAGCACCGAGCCATCGGTGTAGACATGCACCAGCGCGCCGGCCTGATTGTAATGCACCACGTTAAATGAAATGCCGAACTTGACCGGGGTCAGCGCGAGACCTTTTTTGATGATGCTGGAGCCGGCATTGAATTGATCGATCTGCTCGCGCCGAGCACGATAATCGCTACTTTGCTCCAGTTGTTCGACCAGTTGATGAATGACGTTATCCTCAACCGGCTGGCCGTAAGGCGTTTGTCCGCCCTGCTGTGGATAAAAATTCAACTTGCGCACATCGAGCGCATCCTGAGCGGTTTCGCGCGCGATATTGTCCAGAATATATTCGGTCGCGAACGCGCCCTGCGGTCCGCCAAAGCCGCGAAACGCGGTGTTCGATTGCGTGTTGGTTTTACAGCAATGTGCGCGCACATCGACCGCTTCAATCTGGTAAGCGTTATCGACATGACAAATCGCGCGGGTTGCTACCGGGCCGGACAGATCGGCCGAATAGCCACTGTTGATCAGCATCTTGAGCTGCAGGGCCTGTAATTTTCCGGCCGCGTTAAAAGCCACCTGATATTGATAGTCAAAACCGTGTCGCTTGCCGGTGAGTTGCATGTCATCATCACGATCCAGTCGCAGTCGCACCGGGCGCTGCAACTTGTCGGCAGCGATTGCGGCGACGCAGCAAATCAACGCCGATTGTGATTCCTTGCCGCCAAAGCCGCCGCCCATGCGACGCATCTCGACCAGAATCTGGCTGGCATCGCGCTGCAGACATTGCGCGACCAGATGCTGCATCTCGGTCGGATGCTGGGTTGAACACCATAGATGCAGACAGCCATCTTCTTTCGGTGCGACATGCGCAATCTGCCCTTCCAGATAAAAATGCTCCTGCCCGCCGACGCTGAATGCGCCACTCAGCGTCTGCTCGGTTGAAGCCAGAACCGACCCGGTATCACCCTGTTGCAAATGCATCGGCGGCAGCACCCAGCTATGCTGTTCATCGGCTTGCTGGACATCGAAAACCGCATCCAGCGGCTCTATTTCCACTCTGGCACTTTTGACTGCCTTACGCGCCAGCAGCTGACTGTCGGCGATCACGGCAAACACGGGCTGGCCGACATACTGCACCAGATCGTCCGCCAGTATTGGATCATCATGCAAAATCGGGCCACAGTGGTTTTCACCCTTGATGTCATCGGCGGTGATGACGGCATGTACGCCCGGGCTTGCCAGTACGTCCGCGACATCGATCGACACAATGCGGGCGTGCGCGTGTTCACTCAGATACAGCGCGGCATGCAAGGTACCTTGTGCGGGCGCGATATCATCGACAAAGGTCGCTTCACCGGCGACATGCAGATGCGCCGATTCATGGGCTTTTGCGTTTTTGCTGACGGTCATGGCTGCACCTCGCTGACGGCATCGATAGCCATATCTTCGAGGGTAATGAGGTTGGCATCGCCGATGCGCCGGCTTTCCAGATAAAAGCGCTGTAAAAGATTTTCGGCGACCTGCATTCGATACTGCGCGGTGGCGCGCAGGTCCGACAGTGGGGCAAAATCTTCAGTCAGTTTTTGTGCCGCCTGTTCGAGGGCCTGTTCATTCCACGGTTTGCCGAGCAGGGCTTGTTCGGTTTGGTAAGCGCGCGCCGGCGTGGCCGCCATGCCACCAAAGCCGATGCCAATATGACTTACGCAATCCTTATCATCCAAAGCCAGCGCAAACGCACCGCACACGGCGGAGATATCCTGATCGCGGCGTTTGCTGACCTTGTAGGCGGCCGCCATCGTCTCGGTGTCCGGCAAGGGAATGCGACAGGCGCGCACGAATTCGTCCGGCTGCAAATCTTTCTGCTGGTAACCGAGGTAAAAATCCTGCAACGCCAGCTCTCGCTCACCCCGAGCTGATTGCAGTTTCAGCGTTGCACCCAGCGCCAGCAATAGCGGCGGCAGGTCCCCGATCGGTGAGCCATTGGCGACATTGCCGACCAGCGTCCCCGCATTACGTACCGGTTGAGAGGCAAAGCGTGCAAAAAATTCTGCCAACTGCGGAAAGTATCTTTGCAATATTTCAAACGCATCGTTCAGGCTGGCCGCTGCGCCGATATCGATGTGGTCCTCCGTTTCATCGATCGATTGCAACGAGGTGACTTGCGACAGCGCGATCACCACCGGCAATTCGCGTAATTGTTTGTTCACCCACAATCCGACATCGCTGTTGCCGGCCACCAGTGTTGCGTCCGGATGCTGTTGCAGCAAGGCGAGCAAATCGTCCAACGTTCGCGGCAGAAAAAATCGTTTACCGGCCTGTTGCAACACCAACGTCTGCTCGCTGTGGATAGCTGCCAGGCGATCGAGTAGCACCTGTTCGTCTGTGTCACAATGCACCGATGTGCCCGCCCGGGTCAGCCAGTGTGCAGGGCTGGCATAATCAGCCATGTGCTGCGCCGCCTCGATGATCGGCCGGTAACCGGTGCAGCGGCATAGATTGCCCGACAGCGCGGCATCGATCTGCTGACGGTCAGGATTTTCATTGCGCTTGAACAGCGCAAACAGCGACATCACAAAGCCGGGCGTACAGAAGCCGCATTGCGAGCCATGATAATCGACCATCGCCTGTTGCACCGGGTGCAACGCGCCATTCGAAAAAGACTTCAGTGCTTCCACCGTAAACAGCGCCTTGCCGTGCAGCATCGGAAGAAACTGAATACAGGCATTGACGCTGCGCAAGCGGATACGCCCCTGATGAGGCTCGGCGACCACTACGGTGCAAGCGCCACAATCACCTTCGCCGCAGCCTTCCTTGCTGCCGGTAAGCTGCCGGTGCTCGCGCAGGTATTGCAGCAGCGTCAGGGTCGGGTCGACATCAGCCACCCGGATGTCTGTGCCGTTGAGGATGAAGTGGATGTGCGATTCGGTTTGCATGGATGCGGATCAGCTACCGCGATAGGTGGAGTAACTCCACGGGGAAACCAGTAGCGGCACATGATAATGGGCATCGGTGTCGGCGATGCCAAAACGCAGAATAACAGTTTCTACGAACGGCGGGTCGGGTAACTCGGTGCCATGCGCAGCAAAATACTCGGCGGCATGAAACACCAGCTCGTAACGCCCGGCGCTGAAGGCATCGCCCTCCAGCAAAGGTGTATCGAGCCTGCCGTCGGCATTGGTAATCGCTTCACACAGGAGGGTTTTATGATCACCTGACTGCACAGCTTGCACCCGATACAGTTCGACCCGAACCCCGGTGGCCGGACAACCCCGGGCCGTATCCAGAACGTGCGTTGACAAACCCATGTAAATTTCCCGATGTTTTCGTTTGACAGCATCCTACATTATTGTTAACAAT
>JANTFI010000073.1 GCA_024763505.1 Gammaproteobacteria bacterium | reverse complement strand
AATCACATCGCCCTGATCGTTTTTGCTGACTTTCACCAGATAACCCAGTGCCAGTGCCAGCATCAACAGCAACAACAGACCATCGAGACGATCGAGGCGAGCGTCCCACAGCGTCCAGCTCATCAACAGAGTAGCCGCGATCAGAATCGGGAATTCACGCTTGATCAGCTTCGAGGTAAAGCGCAGTGGCACGAGCAGTGCGGTCGCACCCAGAATCAGGCCGATATTGGCGATATTGGAGCCCAGCGCATTGCCGATGGCGATATCCGGCGTCTGCTCATATACCGAAATCAGCGAGATCAGAATCTCCGGCGCCGAGGTGCCGAAACCGATGATAGTGATGCCGATGATCAGCGTGGAGACGCCGAGATTATTGGCGGTGGCGGCAGCGCCTTCGACAAAGCGGTCGGCGCTCCACACCAGCAGCACCAGGCCGCCGATGACTGCGGCAATGGATAACAGCATGGAGAATCAAAAATCGTCGGTCGAGGTGAAC
Source organism: Gammaproteobacteria bacterium (assembly GCA_024763505.1). Classification (GTDB taxonomy): domain Bacteria; phylum Pseudomonadota; class Gammaproteobacteria; genus JACNJF01. The sequence goes on along the minus strand of JANTFI010000073.1, from coordinate 14,888 downwards.
AGACCGACGCGCAAGTCTTTGGCGCTGTAGATTTCGCGCCCGTCAACTTCCATCGTGGCGTCGGCGATGCCCATCACCAGTTTACGCATAATCAAGCGTTTGAGATGAATCTTGTAGGTGACGAGTTTGGCTTCCGGCAACACCTGACCGAAGAATTTGACTTCGCCTGAACCCAGTGCTCGACCGTGGCCCGGGCCGCCTTTCCAGCCGAGAAAAAAGCCGACCAGTTGCCACATTGCATCCAGCCCGAGGCAACCTGGCATCACCGGATCGGTTTTGAAATGGCAATCGAAAAACCACAGGTCGGGTTTGATATCGAGTTCGGCTTCGATATACCCCTTGTCATGATCGCCACCTTCTTCGGTGATCGAAGTGATGCGATCGAACATCAGCATCGGTGGCAGCGGCAGCAGGGCATTGCCTTCACCAAAGATTTTGCCATTACCACAGGCGATCAATTCTTCGCGCGTGAAACTGTTTTGACTGGTGAGATCTGCCATAATATTCGGGTGTAGTTGATCAGGGGGCGAACACTAACGATTTGCCTGCCTTTTTTCCAGTAAAATATGAGCCTCTTCCATGCAAAAAACGATTCTCGTCGGTGTCGATGACTGGCTACGCTTTGCCAATGATGGCGAATTTTATCCGGATGACTTGCCTGCCGAATGGCGGCTTGGCTATTACGCCAACGAATTCGAAACCGCCTGTATTTCGTTGGATCAGACTTTGGCCGGAATCTGTCAGGATTTGCAATGGCTGGAAGACCTGGCCGATGGCTTTCAGTTATATTTTGCGCCGCCGACCGACGCGGATGAGAGTCAAAACACTGAAGACGCAGCACTGAGCGGGGAACTGTCTCATTGCCGACAGGTCTTGATTGAGCAGGGTGACGTACCGGCGGATCATTTTCTGCCATCGCGTCACTTCTGGCAGCCCGATCAGATTATTGCAGATGCCAGCATCGCTCGCCTGCCGGGCGATGCCGAGATTCTCCAGTACCGCGGCTGGATCGAGCAATTCGCCGCGCAGAGTCCGCATGCGCAATTACGGGTCTGGCTCGACGCCAGCACTGCCAGCGCGCAAAAGCTGACGGACTGTCGCATGCTGGTCGAGATGATGAGCTACTAGTCCTGGCCGTGCCAAGCCGGATAAAGCGGCCGGGCAATCAGCGGTGATCAGCCGTGATCAGCCGTGATCAGCGATAATCAGCGATAATCAGCGGGAATAATCCGCTTTGGAGATCAGGGCCAGAGTGATAGACTCGCGCCACTTTCTGTTTACGATAAACTTATGAGCGACCCACTGGTACAGATACACGACCTGCATTTCAGTCGAGGCGACAAGAAAATCTTCGACGGCATCGATATGGAGATCCGCAGTGGACGCATCACCGCTGTAATGGGGCCGAGCGGTACCGGCAAGACCACCTTGCTCAAGCTGATTGGCGGACAGCTCAAACCGGATGCTGGTGAAATCATCGTCGACGGGCAAAATGTACACCAGCTCAAGCGCGCCGATCTGTATCGCTTGCGCAAGAAAATGGGTATGTTGTTCCAGTCGGGTGCCTTGCTGACCGACCTGAGTGTATTTGAAAACATTGCCTACCCTCTGCGCGAGCATACCAATCTCAACGACGCCCTGATCCGCAATATGGTGCTGCTCAAACTGCAGGCAGTCGGCCTCAGTGCGGCTCACGGCCTGATGCCGGCCGAGTTGTCCGGCGGAATGGCCAGACGGGTCGCACTGGCACGAGCACTGGCGCTGGACCCGATGATGATCATGTACGATGAACCCTTCACCGGGCAGGATCCGATTTCGCTGGGGGTGCTGGTGAAGCTGATTCGTGAAACCAATCAGGCGCTGAAACTGACCTCGATTCTGGTTTCGCACGATGTGGCCGAAACCCTGTCGATAGCCGACGATGTCAAGATAATTTCCGAAGGTAAGGTGGTGGCCGATGGCACGCGCGACGATATTGTCCAGTCCGAATCGCCGTGGGTGCGCCAATTTATCGATGGAGAAGCCGACGGGCCGGTGCCGTTTCATTACCCGGGCGCCAGTATCGAACAGCAATTGCTGCAGGGTGTGGCATGAAAGTATTGACCGGTATGTTGACTCGCCTCGGCCGGGCGAGCCTGTTTTTGGGCAAGGTCATGGCCGGCATTCCTCAATTGTTTCTGCGTTTCGGGCTGGTGGTCAAACAGGTTTATTCAGTCGGTGTTCAGACCCTGTTTATTACGCTGGTCGCCGGATTGTTCGTGGGAATGGTGCTGGCCTTGCAACTGTATTACACGCTCAGTACCTTTGGCGCAACCGATACCCTCGGCATGCTGGTGGATTTATCGCTGGTTCGTGAATTGGGGCCAGTGGTGGCAGCGCTGTTGTTTGCCGGTCGGGCCGGTTCTGCACTGACCGCCGAAATCGGTTTGATGAAGGCGACCGAGCAATTGTCCGGACTGGAAATGATGGCGGTTGATCCGGTCGAACGCATTATTGCGCCGCGCTTTCTGGCTGGTGTGATTTCGATGCCCCTGCTGGCTGCCATGTTCAGCGCCATCGGCATACTGGGTGCCTATTCGGTCGGTGTGGATTTACTCGGTGTCGATGCCGGCGCCTTCTGGTCGCAGATTCAGGCCAAGGTCGATTTTTATGAAGACGTTCTCAACGGCGTGATCAAGAGTTTCGTGTTCGGCTGCATCGTCAGCTGGATAGCCGTATTTGAAGGCTATGACTGTATCCCGACCTCGGAGGGTGTCGCCCGCGCGACCACCCGCACCGTGGTTTACTCTTCGCTGGCAGTGCTGGCGATGGATTTCGTATTAACCGCAATCATGTATAACTAGCAGGAGACGACATGCTTCGCAGTATAGAACTCAGTGTAGGAATCTTCGTCGGTATCGGCCTTGCGGCCCTGTTCATGCTGGCAATGCAGGCGAGCAACCTGAGCAGTTTTACCAGCGACGGGGCTTATCAGGTATCCGCCCGTTTTGACAATATTGGCGGGTTGAAAGTGAAATCGGCGGTCAAGGTTTCCGGCGTAAAGGTCGGCCAGGTGGCGGAAATCGATTACGACAATGAAACCTTCGAAGCGGTAGTGGTGATGAATATCGATGAAAAATTCGACAAATTTCCGCGCGACACCATCGCCAGTATTTTCACCTCGGGTCTGCTCGGTGAGCAATACATCGGGCTGGAGCCGGGTGGCGACGACAAATTGCTGGCCAACCAGTCGGAAATCCGCCACACCCAGTCGGCAATGGTGCTGGAGCAGTTGATCGGGCAATTCCTGTTCAGTAAATCGAAAGAAAACAAGTAACCAGGCAATAGAACCTTGAATACATTACGGAGCCGGTTTTGACATGAAAAAAGTGTACGCAATATTGCTCGCTTTGTGGATTCTACCCGCATCCGCCGAAGTGACGCTGAATCTCGATCAGGCGGTCGATCTGGCGCTGGCTGCCGACCCGCGCATCGACGAAAAACGCGCCTATGTACGCAAGGCGCAAGCCTTGTTGCAGGAAGCGGATGGCAGCGGAGGTCTGCGTTTCGCGATCGATTCCTATCTCGCCATCACCACCGGCGTGGATGGCGGCTTTTATCAAAATGGGCAGGAAAGCTGTAATGGCGATTGTACCCCGCGTGATGATGAATACGACTTTAATGACGGCTTTTCACCCTGGGCGACCTTTACCTTCAGCATCATCAAACCGCTGACGACTTTTGGCCAACTCGAAGGTTATCAGGATGCCGCGCGCAACAATATCGTCGTCAAGCAGCAAGATATTATCTTGCAGCAACAGGCCACTCGACTCGATGTGGTCAAGGCGTATTACGGATTTCTGGCGGCACAAGATGGTCGTTATTTGATGCAGGATACGCTCAAGCGCCTGAATGGCGCGCTCGATCTGGTCAAGGGCTGGCTGGAAGACGACAATGGAAAAGCCAAGTTGTCGGATCAGTATGCTCTGGAAGCCGGGGTCGGGCTGGTCAAGCGTTATCTGGCAGAAGCCCGGGCGCTGGAAGAGATCGCGATGGAAGGTCTGAAGTTGCTGACCGGCATCAAGCGCAGCGAAACCATTCATCTCGAAGATCGTCGCTTACGAGCGACGGCTCTGCCGGACAAGACACTGGATGAATGGGTAGAATTGGCGCTGCAAAACCGCCCTGAATTCAAGCAGGTTGAAGCCGGAATGGCCGCACGCAGGGCATTGATTAAGGCGCACAAGGCGAGCAGCAAGCCAGTGATCTTTGCTGGCGTCGCCGGTAGCGCAGCTTATGCGCCGGGGCGAGACCGACTCGATAATCCGCATATTTTCGACCCTTTCAACCATGTGGCGGCATCACCGCTGATCGGCCTGCGCTGGCAATGGGAAGCTGATGCGCAACCGGCGCGAGTGGCGCAGCAACAGGCTGAACTCGAAGCTTTGTTGTCAAAGGCTTCGTTCGCGCGCAAGGGCATTCCTTTTCAGGTCGCCGAACAATACCACCAGGTGCAATCCAAAAATGAAGCCATGCAGGCGATGAAGGACAGTGCGCAGGCAGCACGCCGCTGGATGATTGTCAGCTATGCGGATTTCGAAGCCGGGCTGGAAGAAGCCGAAAAGATATTGACCGCGATGCAAGCCTATGTGCTGGCCTATGCGGATTACCTCAAAACCGTCAATGAATTCAATAACCATGTCGCCAGACTCAACAGCGTCAGCGGAGTGAACCCATGAAACCGATTCAAATTTTTGCACTGTTGTTCCTGCTCATCGGGTTTTCTCCTGCGTCCTGGGCGATCCCTGCGCCGCAAAAACTGATCAGTGATACCACCACCGATGTGCTGAATACAATCAAGGCGAATCATCAGGAATACCTTGATAAGCCGACCCTGATGTTCAAAATGGTCGACGAAAAGGTATTGCCACATTTCGATTTCGATCGCATGACCGATCTGGCGCTGGGACGCTACAAGCGTAAGGTCAAGGGTGAGAAAAAGCAGCAGCTGGTACAAGCGTTTCGTGACCTGCTGGTGCGCACCTACGGCAAGGCTTTGCTCGAATACAACGATCAGGTGGTAGATTATCTGCCAATGCGCGGCAGTATCGACAAGGGCGAAGTTACGGTTCGTACTGAAATTCAGCAGCAGGGTGGATTCCCGATTCCGATCAATTATGAAATGTATCAGCGCGATGGCAAATGGCTGGTGTACGATCTGTCGATCGACAATATCAGTCTGGTCACCAATTACCGCACCACCTTTGCCAGAGAAATCAAATCCAATGGCGTGGACAGCTTGATCAAAACCTTGCAACAGCGCAGTAAGGAAGAAGCATCGAATGGGCGTTGAAATCCGTTTCGACACACAGCACGAAAACATACAGGTCGAGGGAGACTTGACCGCAGCCACGGTGATGGATGCGCTCTCTCAATTCATTCGTGAAAGCAAGTCTCTGCCAAACTGGGTCATCGACTTTACCCGGGTCAGCAAAGTCGATAGCACCGCCATCGCCCTGCTGATCGAACTCAAGCGCAAGGCGCAGGAAGAAAATCGCGAGATTTCCTTCATAAATTTGCCGGCTGCCCTGTTGCAAATTGCCCGCCTCAGCCAGCTCGAAGACTTGTTGACCCATCAGGGCTGACACTCCACAGCGGCGCGACAGTTGGCTCGCTGGTTTATTTTTTCTGCCACAACCGGTACCTGCTTTACTCAACAGTAGCCATGATTACTAAGCCGCCGGCTTCTGTTACAATGCGCCGTTTTTGGCGGATTTCTTCCAACCGTTTTCAGACTTTACGGGTATTTCGACTGAAACTATGAATAAACTGATGATCAATGGCGGTGTTCCGGTCAGTGGAACGATTCGTGCGTCCGGTTCCAAGAACGCGGTGTTGCCTGTACTCGCCGGCACGTTGCTGGCCGATGGTCCGGTGGTGGTGCACAATGTACCGCATCTGCATGATGTGACCACCACCATGGAATTGCTCGGTCGCATGGGGGTACAGATCACGATCGGGGAAAAAATGAGTATCGAAGTAGACCCGAGCAATATCGAAAATACCTTTGCACCCTATGAACTGGTGAAAACCATGCGGGCATCGATTCTGGTACTGGGGCCAATGCTGGCCCGCTATGGCACAGCCGAAGTCAGCTTGCCCGGTGGTTGTGCGATTGGTGCACGCCCGGTAGATTTGCACTTGCGAGGGCTAGAAGCCATGGGTGCAGAAATCAAGGTGGAGGAGGGCTATATCCGCGCCCGCTGTGACCGCCTCAGTGCCGCCCGCATCGTGATGGACCAGGTCACCGTAACCGGCACCGAAAACCTGATGATGGCGGCTGCACTGGCGGATGGCACCAGTGTGATCGAAAATGCCGCACGCGAACCGGAGGTCGTCGACCTGGCCAATTTCATCAATGCCATGGGCGGCAAGATTGAAGGCGCGGGCAGCGACACGCTGACCATTGAAGGGGTCAAAAAACTGACTGGTTGCCATTATCGAGTGTTGCCCGATCGTATCGAAACCGGCACTTATCTGGTGGCAGCGGCAATCACCGGTGGCAAGGTACTGGTCAAGGACACCGACCCCGGTTTGCTTGATGCAGTACTGGCAAAACTGGAAGAAGCCGGTGCCATTATCGATACCGGAGAAGACTGGATCGAGCTGGATATGGAAGGTCGAAAACCAAAAGCGGTGAATATCCGCACCGCGCCTTATCCGGCGTTTCCGACCGATATGCAGGCGCAGTTCTGTGCGTTGAACGCGGTCGCCACCGGCACCGGATCGATTACTGAAACGGTGTTTGAAAACCGCTTCATGCATATTCAGGAACTGGTGCGAATGGGCGCTAACATCCAGTTGCAGGGCAATACCGCGATTATCGAGGGCGTGGAAAACCTCAATGGCGCACCGGTCATGGCCACCGATTTACGTGCCTCGGCCAGTTTGATTCTGGCCGGTCTGGTGGCGCAGGGTGAAACCATCGTCGAGCGCATTTATCATATCGATCGCGGCTATGACCACATCGAGGAAAAGCTCGCCTGCCTCGGCGCGCGCATCCGCCGAACTACTGATTAACCGAGTCCGCAAAACTTCATGTCTGACCTGATTACCATTGCGCTGGCCAAGGGGCGCATCCTGAAAGAAACCCTGCCGCTGCTCGAACGTGCCGGCATTCGCCCGCTCGATGACCTCGATAAAAGCCGCAAGCTGATTTTTGAAACCAACCATGACAACATCAACCTGGTACTGATCCGCAGCGCCGATGTGCCGACCTATGTGCAATATGGCGCGGCTGACATGGGCATCGCCGGCAAGGATGTGCTGCTGGAACATGGCGGCGAAGGCTTGTACGAGTGGCTGGACCTGCATATTGCACCGTGCAAGCTGATGACTGCAGGTTTTGCCGACAAGCCATTGCCCGATGGCCGCCTCAAGGTGGCGACCAAATACACTGCAATCACCCGTGATTACTTTTTGCAACAGGGGCGGCAGGTCGAATTGATCAAGCTGTACGGTTCGATGGAGCTGGCGCCGATCGTCGGACTGGCCGACATGATTGTCGATCTGGTCGACACTGGAAATACCCTGAAAGCCAATGGCCTGGCGCCGAAGGAATTCATCATGCAGATTTCATCACGGCTGATCGTCAACCGCGCGGCGCTGAAAATGAAAAACCGTGCGATCAAGCAAGTGATCGAGAAAATCGATGCCGCGGTGATCACGGGAGAATGACATGAAGATAGAAATCAGACAGCTGGATTCACAACAGCCGGGCTTTCGCGACGACCTCAAGGCACTGCTGGCCTGGGAATCGGTATCCGATGAACAGGTATTCAGCACAGTGAGCAGTATTTTGTCCAGTGTACGTGAGCACGGCGATGCCGCAGTGATGGAATACACTTCGCGTTTTGATGGCTTGCAGGTGAATGACATGAGCGAGCTGGAAATGCCGGCCAGCACCTTGCAGCAAGCCTTCGACGGTTTGCCGCAAGACCAGAAAGAGGCCCTGCAACAGGCGGCCGAACGGATCGGGCGTTATGCCGAACAACAGAAGATGGCCGGTTGGCAATACACCGAGGACGATGGCACGGTACTCGGCCAGCAGGTTTCGCCACTGGATCGCGCCGGGCTGTATGTGCCGGGCGGCAAGGCGGCGTATCCGTCTTCGGTGTTGATGAATGCGATACCGGCCAAGGTGGCCGGGGTCAGCGAATTGATCATGGTGGTGCCGACCCCGCATGGTCAGGTCAATGAACTGGTGCTGGCGGCGGCGCATCTGTCGGGCGTGGACCGGGTATTCACCATCGGCGGCGCACAGGCCGTGGCCGCGCTGGCCTATGGCACCCAGACTATTCCGCAGGTGGACAAGATTGTCGGCCCCGGCAATATCTATGTGGCGACCGCCAAACGCATGGTGTTTGGCGCGGTCGGTATCGACATGGTGGCCGGGCCGTCCGAGATTCTGGTGGTTTGCGATGGCAAAACCAACCCGGACTGGATCGCTATGGATCTGTTTTCACAGGCCGAGCATGATGAAGACGCACAAGCGATACTGGTTTCGCCGGATGCGGAATTTCTGCAGCGGGTACGCGCCAGCATCGACAAACTGCTGGAAGAAATGCCGCGCAAGGCGATTATTCATTCTTCTCTCAGTTCGCGCGGGGCATTGATTCAGGTGCGGGATATGGATGAAGCGATCGAGATCGCCAATTACATCGCGCCGGAGCATCTGGAATTGTCGGTCGAGGATGCGCCGGAAGTGGCCAGGTCGATTCGACATGCCGGCGCGATTTTTATGGGACGTTATACCGCCGAGGCGCTGGGTGATTATTGTGCTGGACCGAACCATGTGTTGCCGACCTCGCGCACCGCGCGGTTTTCATCACCGCTCGGGGTGTACGATTTCCAGAAACGCTCCAGTCTGATCGGTTGCTCGGCCGAAGGTGCGTCAGAACTGGGCAAGATTGCTTCGGTGCTGGCCCACGGTGAAGGTTTGACGGCTCACGCTCGCTCGGCCGAATACCGCATCAAAGATCAATAATTCCAGCTTCAGGCATGCCGATGAGCCGGCCCGAAGCGGTCGCTTTAAATCTTGAATTGAGCGGTGATCTGATTCAGTCGCTGCGCCAGTTGTTCCAGATCCTGACTGACATTGGCACTGTTGAGTGACTCTTGCGCGACCCGTTCGCTGATCGAACTGACAGTCACGATATTGCTGTTGATTTCGCTTGCCGCCTGACTCTGTCCACGAGCCAGTTGGGCGATGCCGGTGGTCATTTGCGTGATCTTGCCAACTACTGCGGTGATTTCATTCAATGCATTACTGGCTTGTTCGGCCTGAGCAACACTTTTTTCGGCTGCGCTCTTGCCGCCATGCATCACTTCTACCACATCGCGTGTGCCTTTCTGCACATGCTCGATAGTTTCACGAATCTCCAGCGTTGATTCATGGGTGCGCGAAGCCAGCGTGCGAACTTCATCGGCCACTACGGCAAAACCTCTGCCCTGTTCACCGGCACGTGCCGCTTCGATGGCTGCATTCAGCGCCAGCAGGTTGGTTTGTTCGGCGATGCCATTGATGACATCCAGAATCATGCCGATTTTTTCACTGTCCGATTCCAGCTTGGTGATGACTTGCGAAGCCGCATCGACTTCACTCGACAAGGTACGGATGCTTTGCTTGTTATCGGCCACAATCTGCTGCCCAATGGTGGCTTGCTGCTGGCCCTTGTCGGCCGCACTGACGGTTTCATCGGTGCTGGCGACGACTTGTTGCACCGTTTCGGTCAGGGACTGAATGGCACTGGCGATCTGTCCGGTCTGGGATTGCTGTGCGCTCGATTCATCGGCCAGGGTTTTACTGGTCTTGCGCATCAGGGATACGTTCTGGTTCATTTGATTGACTTCATCAACTATGTTGCGAACCATGCCCTGCAACTGGGCGACAAAATCATTTACTGCCTGACGCAATTGCCCGATATCATCCTGGCTGGCGACCGGAAGTCGAGCCGTCAAGTCACCATGACCGGCCGAAATATCCTTGATCAGAGAAGTGGTTTCATGGATCGGGCCGATGATAAATCGCTGTGTAATAAAAATCAGCAACAGCGATATGACCAGCATGACCCCGAGAATATTGAAACCGATAATGGCATAGTAATGTTGCAGAATTTCTTCACCGATGGCATTGAAATCGCTGATGACTTTGGCGATGCGTGCGTCACTGAGTTTGATCTGCTTATCTACCTCGACGGTTGACATACCGATCATCAATTTTCCGAGCGTTTCGCCATCGTACTCGATTGGGTAAAAATGCTCGACAATCTGACTCTGGTCGGCTGGCTTGTTGAATTTGATAAACGGCGTGCCATCCGACTTCAGATAGACGGCATAAGCCACCTCATGATCGCTGGCAGCTTCTTTCTGGTAAGAATCGAGCACATCGAAATCGAAAGACAAAATCAGGTCGGGCGCAGTTTTCGCCAGAAACCGGCCGATAAAATCAGCTTTCAATTCCAGTGCGTGGAGCATCTCCTTTCGGGTCGTTTGCTGTTCAATCTGTAATGCCTTCTGCGCTTTTTCTTTTTGCTCCAGCGTTGCCTGTTCAGCACTGTCGATCAACAGATACCCCCCGGTACCCAGAATCAACAAAGTCGTCAACAGGATCGGCGGCAGGGTCTTCATCCTCAGATTGAGGTTATCGAACAGTTTTGACATGATGTTTTCCTAGTAATCTTTACCGGTTACATATTTGACAATTTCACGAACTTTTGCGAAATCGGAATCGTTGGCTGGAATAAAATCATTGACCTTGGCCGCTTTGAGAACGGCATCATCCTGACCTTTCAGTGAAGTCATCGCTTGCTGGATTTTTTCGGCTTTGCCAGACGGCATCGTCGATTTGACGGCCCAGGGCAACTGAATAAAGGCATCGCTCTCGGCCAGAATTTTCAGTTTTGAAACATCGGTCTTTTTCTTGACCACGCCGGTTTTGAGGATGACATTTCCTGAACCTGCCGCATCGGCCGCTTTGTTGTATACACCTATCAAAGCGCTGGGCGGGTTTTTGGCGAATTTCACCTGATAATCGACACCTTCCCGCAGACCTGCTTTTTTCAGTACTGCGGTCGGCGCTATGTAACTGCCCATCGCCTTTTTACCACCACCGAACAAAATGGTTTTACCTTTCAGATCGGCAACTGACTGGATGCCGCTGTCTTTGCGAATGGTCAGTGCACCGGCAATGGTGCTGTTGCCAAATTCTTTGTTAACGGCTATCACGCGATAACCGTAGGCTTGATGGCTCAGCAGATAATGAAACTGGTTGTAATGGACCAGATCATATTTTCCGGACTCCACGCCTTTCCAGAATGACTTGAAATTTTTCGCCACCACCAGATTGACTTTTTCGCCGAGCGCCGCGGAAAGCTTTTCGGCCAGCGGTTTGAAGGCCTTGTGGGTGACTGCAATCGGGCGACGAGGAAAAACGCCCATGTTGATTTCGGCAAGTGCGGCGAAGGAAGGAAGCGCCAATGCGCAGGCCAGGGCAAAAGAGACGGGTTTTAGAGTAGGCATCTTTAGTTTTCCATGTTAATCAGTTTCAGGTATCGGCTAGTTATAGTTGAACTTTAGCTGTTTTCAGTTTTTTTCCAGAATTCCAGCTTTCCAGCTTTTTCGAAATGTGCCCTGAGAAGATGTCCGGCTGAAAATTATGATTGAGCTATATTCACAGACAGGATCGAAATGAAGGTTAGGGGAGATTTTGATCTGCAATAGTTAATTTTTACTCAAGTTATTTTTTTTAAACCGATAACTAGTGTGGGAATAGCAATGGTAGTTAAATCGACGTTTGCTTCATTTCGTCAGGATTCGGTCATTTTTTAATATTCAGGAACGACTCAATGCTCAAGCTTTTCAAAAATCTCTCGATCAAGTGGCAACTGGTTATTGTGGGCAGTATTGCCGCAGCCGGTATGCTTGTTTTGCTGGCTTCACAATACTTATCGGTCAGGCAAATTTCCGAGCTTGAAAATTCTCATGCGCTGGTGATCGAGTCAAAGGCAGGTATGTTGATGTTGCGACGAAATGAAAAGGATTTCATGGCGCGTAAGCAAGTCAAATATGTTGATAAGTTTTCGAACAATTATGCCACGTTGCTGAATACTGTCGAGCAGTTACAGCAGGCGTTGCAGCAGCAATCGCTGAACGCAGATGCGGTAGCGCAATTGAAACTTCAGTTGGCAAAATACCAGGAAATCTTCCTGCAATTGGTCGCCCTGCAAAAGCAGATAGGTCTCGATCATAAATCCGGTTTGTATGGCGCTTTGCGAACAGCGGTGCACAATGCAGAGGCTGAGTTGAAAGAGTTGGGACAGGTTCAGTTGACCAAGGATATGTTGATGTTAAGGCGGCGCGAGAAAGACTTCATGTTACGGCTTGATTTGAAATATCTGAAAAAATTTCACAAGGATTATGAAATTTTTATGCAGGATTTAAGCACTTCCTCCCTGAGCAGCGAGGCTCGAGACTCTATCCAGTCAGCGATGGAAACCTACAAAAAGGATTTTGTCGCGCTGGTGCAGGCTTCGCAAAAACTGGGGTTGAACAGCAAACAGGGCTTGCATGGACAGATGCGCGATACGGTTCATCAGACGGAAACACAGCAGGCGAAATTGATCGACGACATCACCCGGGTCATCGATCAGCAGATCGAGCGTTTGACCTGGCGAAGCATTGTTTTCAGTCTGGCTGGTTTGGCGTTGATTTTGGGCATTATCGCATTTCTGATACCTGGCATTACCGGGCCGGTCAAACGCTTGTCAACACTGATGAAGCAAACCACGCAGGACTGGAACCTGCAGGCCAGGGCGAGTCTTGATGCGCCAAGCGAAATCAGTCAAATGGCACTTGCATTTAATGGCATGATGCAGGCGATGAGTGAAATGGTGGGGTATATGCAGGGTTCGGCTCAATCACTGTCTGTGGCGGCAGATCAATTAACCGGCGTCACCGAGAAAACAGCCACCGGAGCAGCGCAGCAATTAACCGAAACAGCCCAGGTGATGAGTGCCATTCAGCAGATGACGCAGAGCGTGGTGGAAGTAGCCGACAGTGCGGCGACGGCTGCCGAAGCTTCGGTTACCGCGGATGCCAAGGGCCAGCAGGGTTTGCAAGTGGTTCATCAAACCAAGCAAAACATCAGTGAACTGGCTCAGGATATTTCCGGGTCGGCCAATATCATCAGCGATCTCGGCAAGGAAAGCGAAAACATCGGCACCGTGCTAACAGTCATACAGGGGATTGCCGAGCAAACCAATCTGCTGGCTCTGAATGCCGCCATCGAAGCTGCACGCGCCGGTGAGCAAGGTCGAGGTTTTGCGGTGGTAGCCGATGAAGTGCGCACATTGGCTCAGCGCTCGCAGGAGTCCACGGAAGAAATCAAGGCGATCGTCGACCGCTTGCAAAAGGCATCGGAGCGCGCAGTTGCCGCGATGGGGTCGAGCCAGCAAAAGACACAGCAGAATATCGAACAATCCGAATCGGCGGTCGTTACCCTGCAAGCGATTATCGAAGCAGTGAACGCAATCAAGGATATGAATCAGCAAATCGCTGCGGCGGCCAAAGAGCAATCAACCGTATCTGGTGACATCAAACAAAAGATGGAAGTTATCAATGATATCTCCGGTCAGACGGGAGAAAACAGCCGGATGACAATGGAAACCGGTACCGAAGTTGCCAGGCTGGCAAAACAGCTCAGTAGTGAAGTGGGGCGGTTCAAAAACTAATTCTGGCGCTGCAATCAAAGGCGTGAGCTTGAATCGAGCGGCCTATTGCGGCCGCTCGGTGGTCACCATGTTCAGCGTCATCGGCTTGCCCTGACGCAGCAAATCGATCGAGATCCGGTCGCCGGGTTTGTGGCCGGCGATATTCTCCAGCACGTTTCTCACCTTGAAAACAGGCTGGCCATTGATGGCGGTAATAATGTCGCCGGTTTCCACGCCCGCCTTGTCCGCCGGGCTGTCGATAAATACGCCGACGACCAAAACGCCTCGCAGATTCTGGTTCCCCGATGTGTCGTTGGTGCGGGTACTGATTTCGGTGCCTTCGATGCCCAGCCAGCCGCGGGTGACTTTGCCATCCTTGATGATAGCTTGCATGATGTCGACTGCCAGCGTGACCGGAATCGCGAAGCCAATGCCCTGCGAGCCACCTGATTGGCTGAAGATCGCGGTGTTGATACCGATCAGGTCGCCACGCGCATTAATCAGTGCACCGCCGGAGTTCCCCGGGTTGATCGCGGCATCGGTCTGGATGAAATTTTCGAAGGTGTTGAGGCCAACCCGGTTGCGTCCGGTGGCACTGATGATACCCATGGTGACGGTTTGGCCAACGTTGAGCGGGTTGCCGATGGCGAGCACAATGTCGCCGACGCGGATGTCATCGTTGGTGCTGGCGACCGGCATATTTTGCAAACCATGCAATGGAATATGCAGCACCGCGATATCGGTTTCACGGTCTTGCCCGATCAATTCTGCCGCCGAACTGCGACCGTCTGCCAGCAGTACCAGAATTTCATCGGCACCGTCGATGACGTGCTGGTTGGTCAGGATATATCCGGAGCGGGTCATGATCACGCCCGAACCCAGATTGGTTTCGGTTTTATCCTTGCGCAGTTTTTTCAATTGATTGCCGAAAACCCGGTCGAGTAGCGGGTCGTTCAACAATGGCGGTAATTTTTGCTTGACCGTTTTGGTGGTGTAAATCGTCACCACCGAGGGAGAAGATTGCTCGACCGCATCGGCATAGCTGACCGGGCCATGGGCTTGAGTACTTCGCTGCGGTGCCTTGGTAATCCGGTCCTGATTCAGGTTTTTCAGAAGAGGGATGCGAGTCGGGTCATAGTC
>JANTFI010000072.1 GCA_024763505.1 Gammaproteobacteria bacterium | reverse complement strand
TTGTATGAAAAATATGCGGCCATTCCGGTCGCTGAGCTGGCCAAGAATGAAGCAGCCAACCAGACCGGCAGTCGTCTGTTCGCCAATAACTGCGCCATTTGCCACGGCTCGGATGGTCGCGGCGCACGCGGTTTTCCGAACCTGACCGATAATGACTGGCTATATGGCGGCTCACCCGAACAAATCCAGACCACCATTTTGAATGGTCGTCACGGCAATATGCCGGCATGGCAGTCCACCCTGAAGGACGAAGGAGTCAAGCAAGTTGCTTCCTATGTCATCAGTCTGTCCGGTCGCGAAGCGCCAGCCGATCAGGTTAGCGCCGGCAAGAAACTGTTTGCCAGTTATTGTGCCGGTTGTCACCAGCCTGATGGCAAGGGTATGCATGCGCTCGGCGCACCCAATCTGACCGACAAGATCTGGTTGTATGGAGCTACCCGTGGCAAGATTGAGGAAACCATTGCGCATGGTCGCAAGGGCGTGATGCCTGCACACAAGAAACTGTTGGGTGAAGACAAGGTACATATTCTGGCAGCCTATGTGTATAGCCTGAGCCATCAATAAATATCCGGTCAAGCCAAGGGGGAAAAGACGATGACTGAAGAAAAAAACCTGAGCGCCAGCAACATTCCGAAGGTACAGAAATTTGTGGCTATATTGTGGCCTTCTTTTCTGGTTGCCGGGCTGGAAACCATCGTCTTTTTCACCCTCTTCGACCCGCAGTATATCTTTATCGAATATAACGTCAGCCGTATGGGCGCTTATTCGATCGGTTTTTTCCTGTTCTGGGTGTTTGCCATTTTGCCTTGTATCTTAACAATGTACTTTGCCAAACCTTGCAAGCCCTGTGCAGTGTACCGGGACGAAGTCTGAAGGCTCTGTCTAGCCTTCTGGTACGGTTTCGCTTTTGACTGCGCCAAGGCTTTCGGCATTACATCGGTTCTGAAGCAGCAGGGGTCGCCGAAGCATAAGGTTCCTGTGCTTGCTCAAACAGCGTAGACGGTACTCTCTGCTCCCGGCTTGATCGACCGAAAAACAGAGACAGTTTTTTTATTTATTCAGAAGACAAAGATGACCCAAAAACAGCAGACTGCTCCCGCGGCAGACACAGAATCCATCGAACAAAGTCTGTATCAAAAGCGAAAGAAAATTTACCCGCGTGAGGTTCACGGATTGTTTGCGACTATGCGAACGCTGGGCGTGGCCGCCCTGCTGGGTTTTTATTACATCGCGCCGTGGTTGCTGTGGGATGGCCGACAGGCGATCCTGTTTGATTTACCGGAACGCAAGTTTTATGTGCTGGGCATGATTTTCTGGCCACAGGATTTTATCTATCTGACCATGATGCTGGTGGTCGCAGCCTTGTCTCTGTTCTTTTTCACCGCTCTGGCTGGACGGCTCTGGTGCGGCTTTGCCTGCCCGCAAACCGTCTGGACCGAAGCCTTTTTGTGGATTGAACGCAAGGTCGAAGGTACCCGCCCACAGCAAATCAAGCTTGACCAGAGCCCGATGAATGCGAAAAAATTCAGCCGGAAATTCACCAAACATTTTCTCTGGATCGCCTTCTCACTGTACACCGGTTTCACCTTTGTCGGTTATTTCACGCCTATTCGTGAACTGGCGATGGCGATCCCGACTCTGTCTCTGGGGCCGTGGGAATGGTTCTGGATCATCTTTTATGGCTTTGCCACCTATGGCAATGCCGGCTGGATGCGCG
The DNA here is from genome assembly GCA_024763505.1 of Gammaproteobacteria bacterium. GTDB lineage: Bacteria > Pseudomonadota > Gammaproteobacteria > JACNJF01. The sequence goes on along the minus strand of JANTFI010000072.1, from coordinate 13,977 downwards.
AGCAGGTCTGCACCTATATGTGCCCCTATGCCCGTTTTCAAAGCGCCATGTTTGACAAGGATACACTGGTCATTTCCTACGATGAAAAACGTGGCGAGCCGCGTGGGCCGCGCAAGCGCGGGGTCGAGCCGCAGGAAGTCAATCTCGGCAGTTGCATCGATTGTTCAATTTGCGTGCAGGTGTGCCCGACCGGCATCGACATCCGTGACGGGCTGCAATACCAGTGTATCGGCTGTGCCGCCTGTATCGATGCCTGCGACGATGTGATGGAAAAAATGGGTTATCCCAAGGGTTTAATCAAGTACACCACTGAAAACATCATGGAAGGCAAGCAGACGCATGTCTTGCGCCCTCGAATCATCGTCTATGCCCTGATTCTGATCGGTATTATGGTTGGCACCGGTATCGGTATCTACAACCGCAGTGCATTGGAACTCGATGTCATTCGCGATCGGAACTCGCTGTTTCGCGAAACCGGCATGGGCATGATCGAGAATGTGTACACGCTGAAGGTCATCAACAAGGATATCAGAGCGCATGAATTCAGCATCGAGGCGGAAGGTTTGTCAGACATGAAGTTGAATATTCCGAACAAGCGAGTCTATGCGGAACCGGGCTCGGTGGTCGAAGTTCCACTCAGTGTCGAAGTTGATCCGGAAAAACTGGAGAAACGCAGTTCTGAAATTCACTTTACCATCAAGGCACTGGATTCAGACCTTGCAACCACCGAAGAAGCACGCTTCCTCGGCCCCGGACCCGGACAATAGACATGCATAAAACAGATTCGCTGCAGGATAAGGCCTGGTATCAGAATCCGATGGTGTGGATGGTCATCTTCTTCCCCGCACTGGCGGTGGTCGGTGGCATCTCGACCATCTTCATCGCGATAAACAGTGACGACGGTCTGGTGGTAGACGACTATTACAAACAGGGCTTGCAGATCAATCAAGTTATCGACCATGACCGCAAGGCCCGGGAACTGGGGCTCGGCGCTCTGGTCGACGCCAATGCGCAAAATGGCCAGATTCACCTGAAGTTATCCTCAGCAGCAGACTATAGCTATCCGTCCGAATTGACCTTCAAACTGTTACACCGGACCATTGCCGGTTACGACCAGACGACCACTTTGATGAAAACCGGCGAAGCCGAGTACCGTGGTTTTATCAAACCGCCCATCATTGAAGGCCGCTGGACGATACAGGTCTTGTCCGATCGGGACTGGCGCTTGCGCAAGAGCTTCACCACTGGTGAAGCCGGCAATATCGTGGTGCAGATCAACGCCGATTAACCGGGCTGTTTGCCATGCTGACCGCGACTCTGCTGTCTGCCGTATTGATGGGTTTGATCGGCTCCACACATTGTATCGGCATGTGTGGTGGCATCATCAGTACCTTGAGTACCGACTTCAGTGGCCGCCCTGCGCGCCACCACCCTTTGCTGATCCAGGTTTTCTATAATGTAGGGCGCATCAGCTCTTATAGCCTGATCGGTTTGCTGGCCGGTTTGTTTTCCAGCCATCTGATGCAGACACTGCCCGAACCGCATATGATCCAGATGCGGATTTCAGGCTTCTTTTTCATTCTGCTCGGCTTGTATATCAGCCAGCTGCTGAATGCGCTGGCCTGGCTGGAATCGATAGGGCAACGCCTGTGGCGTCGAATCGAGCCATTCGGGCGCAAATATTTACCCGCACAGGATTATTTCAGCGCACTCAAACTCGGGCTGATCTGGGGCTGGCTGCCCTGTGGTCTGGTGTATTCGGCGCTGGCGCTGGCGATCACCCAACTGAACCCTCTGTACTCGGCAGCTACCATGTTTGCCTTCGGTCTGGGCACTCTACCTACCCTGCTGCTGGTCGGACATTTCGCTCAACATCTAAGATCACTGTTGCAACAGCGCATGCTGCGCCTGTTTCTGGGCTTGATCCTGATCGGTTATGGCCTGAGTCAGGTGCTCGGTTATTCGCCGTTTATGATGATGCAACATTGATACACCTCATCGAAGTGGTTTGAAGTCTCGAATGGACAGAACCCGCTAGCGGTCCCGGTCGGAACTAAATTCGACAAAATGACTGAGCAGGCTGGTCAGATACACGCCCTTGTCGAGCTCGACGCTCAGATGAAGCTGGCGAGCTTGTGTATCCAGAGAAATTTCCAGATGATGCGCCCGGGCCCGGCTGGCACGATTAGCTCTTTTCACTTTTTGCTGCAGCAGGGTTTGGACTATGGATTCCTCTGCCGACAGGATTTCTTCTTCCAGTGCTTGCGCCGCCCCCTGCAAACGACTCTCGCCGCTGCCTGCCAGACTGATCGCACTGTGAATATCCATCGACTGATAACGCTTTAACAAGGTTTCACTGATGCCTTCGGAAAAGATGGATTGACTGCCATCAAGCATAAACAAATCGCCCTCCAGTGGAGCCTGCCAGATCGACCGCTCTAAACGCATGCTGAGGATCCGGTTAAACAGTTCACTGCGCAGCGCAGACAGATACAACCCCTTTTTCTGACGGCTCAAGCGTTTGCACTTGTGCCGATTGCTCAAAATCCGCAGCGCCTGTGAGACATTATCCCCGCTCTTGCCAAAACGTTGTTGACCGAAGTAATTGGCAAAACCACTCTGGCGGATACGTTCGCAGACTTGTTGAAGCGAGTGAAAATCACCTTCAAAATCGCGCACGACCACCTCGAAGCGATTGCCGGCATGGCTGCCGATGCGCAGTTTCCGGTCATGCCAGCCGATTTGCAATATCTGAAACGAATCATCGCTTTCGATCGACGGGGTTTCCCGGCAACCGGGTAATTGCACACTGACCCACTGCCGGGTGACGGCCTGTTTATCCTTCAACCCGCTATAACCGATTTGCCGAGTCGACACACCCAGTTGAGCTGCGATACGCTCGATCATTTGCATCGTCGTCAAGCCGCATTTCTGGACCTGCAAGAACAGGTGTTCGCCAGTACCCAGCAACGCGAACCTGAGTAATTCATCGACCTTGAAATCTTGCGGAATCTGCTTGATCCGCCCCCGGCAAGCGGCCTCGCCGTAAGGTAGCGTCAAACCCGACGATCCGCTCACAGGACTTTTTTGCGGCTTTTTTCGGCCACCTGGTTTCGCAGGTAATTGATCGGCACTTGCGTGCTGTCGATGCATTCATTTCGCTGCAATGCATCTGCCGCCAGTCTGGCCAGCGCCGCAGCATGGGGTAAAACTTGATCATCCAGCTTTGCTGCAGGAACTTCAAAACCGGCCTGTCTTCGTGCAGCATAACCAGTGCCGGCCAGCAAATAATCCTCTGGCAATGCCATATCGGCCAGTTTTACCAGTTGTTCCGGGGCAGCCAGACGGACGACGGAGGAATCATCCGGACGCTGATAAAGACCGACATAGGCTTCCCCCATGCGCGCATCGATTGCCGCCAGCACTCGATTTTGCTGATGCAAATCGGCCGCTTGTTGCGCCAGCACTGCCAGTGAGGAAATTGCAACTATCGGGCAATGCAAACCCAGCGATAATCCCTGGGCAGTGGCAGCGGCGATGCGCACGCCGGTAAATGCCCCTGGCCCATTGGCAAAAGCAACCTGTGTGATCGCCGAACACTCGACCCCGGCTTGCTGCAACACATCGTTCATCATGGTCGGCAGATAACGTGTATGCGCACGAGGAGTCAGGTCGAATTGCGAAAATATCTCACCCTGGCCATTTCGCAAAGCCACCGAACAGGCTTCGGTTGAGGTATCGAGTGCGAGGATATTCAGCGGGTAACTCCGCGTTTACTGTCGAGGATAAATTGCACCAATTCATCAACTTGCGGATATTCAGCGCGAAGCATCTGCACCTCTTGCAGCGCCTGTTCACGGGTCAAACGGGACTTCAGCATGGTTCGAAAGGTTTTGTGCAACGCACGGATCAGGTCTGCGGAAAAGCCACGCCGTTTTAACCCTTCCTTGTTGATGCCTGCCGAGCGGGCGCGATTGCCGGCGGCGGTCGTAAAAGGCGGTATATCCTGAGCTACGACGGTGCCCAAGCCACAAAAGGAGTGCTGGCCGATCAGGGTAAACTGGTGCACCGAAGTAAAACCACCGAGGATCGCGTGATCGCCGACTTCAACGTGCCCGGCCAGTGATGCGGCATTGGCCAGAATCGCATGATCACCGACGATGCAATCGTGTGCAACGTGGACATAGGCCATGAACAGGTTGTCGTTGCCGATGCTGGTTTTTCCGGCTCCGCTGACGGTTCCACGGTTGAAGGTGACATACTCCCTGATGACGTTACGGTCACCCACTTCCAGCAGCGTCGGTTCGCCATTGTATTTGAGATCTTGCGGTGCTTCGCCTATTGAACTGAATTGATAAATGCGATTGCCCGAACCAATCCGGCTCGGACCCGAGATCACGACATGCGGACCAATCCAGCAATCGTCTCCGATCGAGACATCTGCACCGATAATGCTATAGGCCCCGATGCTGACGTTTTTACCTATGCGGGCAGTCGGATCGACCAGAGCCGTCGGATGTATCACGGTTTATCGCTCCTGCGCGCTGCACATCTGTTCTGCTTCGACCACGGTTTTGCCATCCACCGAGGCTCGTGTGCTGTACATCCAGATCCCGCGCATGCTGCGGTTCAGTTCGACCTCCAGTGTCATCTGGTCGCCCGGAATCACCTGGCCCCGAAAGCGCGCCTTATCGACACCGACCAGCAAGTAAAGCTTGTCGCGTTCATCTTCGGGCATGCTGCAAAACGACAATAAACCGGTCGCCTGCGCCAACGCTTCGATAATCAAAACACCGGGCATGATCGGGTCTCCCGGAAAATGTCCCTGGAAATAGGGTTCATTGAAACTGACATTTTTGATGGCTTTCAAGCGTTTGCCAGGTTCGCATTCCAGTACCCGGTCAACCAGTAAAAAAGGATAACGGTGCGGCAGGTTATCCAGGATCATTTTAATGTCAAAATCGGGCATATCGGTATTTTCCGTTTATGGTTCTATTTTTTTTACAGTTCGGTGAAGCTGATCGAGGGTTTTGAAGCGGACCGCATTGCGCCGCCAGAGTCGGTTCTCCATCATCGGGGTTCCGGAAGAATATACGCCACTTTGCTCGATGCTGTGGCTGACCAGTGTCTTGGCGGTGACCGTGACATTGTCGGCGATTCTAATATGACCGACTATGGCGGCTTCCCCGGAAATCTTGCAGTTTTGACCAATCACAGCACTGCCGGCAATCGAGACACCTCCCGCGATTGCAGTGTAGTCCCCAATTTGTACATTATGTCCAATCTGGATCAGGTTATCCAGCTTGACACCGGTTCCGATCACGGTATCGTCCAGCGCCCCTCGGTCGATCGTGGTATTAGCGCCGACCTCGACCCGGTCGCCCAGCAGCACATTGCCCAAATGTGGTACATGCAGCCATTCCCCCTGCTCGAAAACCAGTCCGAAGCCGTCCCCACCAATCACCGCGCCGGGTTGAACTATGACTTTGCGCCCGAGCTTCGAGCCAAAGCAGATGGTGACGTTCGACATTAGCTTGCTGTGGTCGCCGATTTCGACATCGTCTTCGATCACACAGCCCGCGCCGATCTGGATATTTTCACCCAGTTTGACGCGCTCCCCGATCACACAGTGCGCGGCGATGGATGCGCTGTCCGATATGCTTGCCGAATCGGCGATGATAGCTGAAGAATGCACAGAGCCCGGTTCGAGGTTGCCCCGATACAGCCCGAGAATCTCGATGACCCTGAGGAAATCACGATGCGGATTGTCGGAGAGCACTACCGCGGCTGACAGTTTTTCTGGCAAATCAATAGCTTCGGGTACGATACAGGCGGCACACTGGCTTTGTACCAAGGCTTCGAGATACTGATCGTTTCGGATAAAACAGAGTGATGTCGCATCGGCCAATGAGAGTGATGAGACCTTGCTGATTGGGCGCTGGCCATCTCCCCTGTATTGCAACCCGGTTAGCTTGGCCAGTTCGGCTACCGAAATCGGGTCGCTGACAGGTCTGGATGCAAACATGGATTTTCTCTTATTGTTATAGGAATCCTGTGGACCCGGCCGAAGCAATTCCGGCTGTGGTATTTATTCCGGTTGTTTTTGTTGATCCTGCTGCTTCTTCAGCATATCAATAATCATCGGCGTGATGTCGATCGAGTCTGAGACATAGCTGACACCTTCAGTCAGGATCAAATCAAATTTCTGTTCATCCCCGAGCTGTTTTAAAACCGAAGCTATTACCGTTTGCAGGTTGCGGATTTCTTCATTACGCCGCAGGTTCTGGTCTTCCTTGAATTCCTGTTGATCAAATTTAAGTTGGCTCAACTTCTGGCGCAATTCACGTTCCATCTTGCGCTTGGCCGCTTGCGAGATGGTGGGGCCATCGTTGTTGATTCGGCGTTCCAGATCCAGCAACTCCTGCTTTTTTTGTTGCAGTATTTTTTCACGAGCCAGAAATTCAGTCTTCAGTCTTTCTTCGACCTGTCTTGCCTGGGGCGCTTCTTTGAGCACCACACCGGTATTCACGAATCCGATTTTGTAATTCGGTGCCTGCTGGGCGATAGCCTGTGTAAAGGTCAGTACAGACACTCCGATTAAGACGATTCTGAAAATTTTCAACAGCACGTTCAGTCTATCCCCTGATTAAAAAGGTGCACCCAGTGAAAACTGGAAGTTCTTGGTCTGATCACCAGGCTGATCATTGACCGGTTGGGCATAGCTCAACTCGATCGGTCCGACCGCAGTCAGCCATTTGGCGGAAATTCCAAATGAAGCCCGCAATTCATCTTTTTCGAAATCCTGATAGCGGGCAAACACATTTCCGGCATCAAAGTATAACCCAAGGCGGAAGCTGTCTGCACCTCCCAATGCATCGATCTGGAACAACAGTTCGGTGTTGGTAATCATCTGAAAATTGCCGCCATAGGGATCGAAGCGGGAATCGAGCGGCCCAAGGCTGTTGTAATCATAGCCACGAATTGATCGTACGCCACCTGCCCGGTACTTTTCAAAGAATGGCAAATCCGAGTTATCGGTATAGGTGTCACCATACCCGAGACGCCCTTTGAAGGAGAATGTGGTTTTATCCGTCACTGGAAACAGGCTTTGATGACGATAAAACAGTTTGTAATAGTCCAGTTCGCCGCCAAACAGTTCCAGACCAACACTGTTAACCTGGCCGCGCTCCGGAAAGATCAGTCTGTTTCGGCTATCCTTGCTGAAGCTGACGCTGGCAAATGCGCTGTCATATACATCACCAGTAATGACATCTCCAGCATTGATTTCGTCATTGTTATCGATGATGAATTGCTGTATTTCATTGGAGCTGAAAATAGATAGATGCACATCGCTACGTTCCAACCCGAAACTGAACCTGAATTTATTGTATTCCGACAACGGGATGCCGTAATCAAGTGCAATCCGGATCTTGTCCAGTAGATAGTTGGAAATCGAGGCTTGTTCAGCATCGGTCTTGGTATAACTCAGTGAAAAACCACGACTGACACCATCCGGTGTGTAATACGGATTTTCATAACTGAAAACGTATTTCTGCTGAGCCTTGTTGTTATCAAAGGTAATACCCAGTCGGTTGCCGGTACCGAAAATATTGTCATTGGTCAGACCGAGACTGAAAATAGCACCCTGATCCTGAGAATAGCCGGCACTGACCGTAAAACTGCCGGAAAAGCGCTCTTCCACCGTGAATACGACATCCAGCAAATCCTTTTCTTCCGGTACTCGTACATTCCGGGTTTCCACCGAGCTGATAAATTTCAGTCGCTGCAATCTGATTTTTGATCGATCCACTTTACTCGATGAGTAGACTGCCCCTTCCATCTGACGCATTTCACGCCGTAGCACATGGTCCATCGTTCGTTCATTTCCCTCAAACAGTATCTTACGGACACGCATCTTGTCACCCGGCACGACCAGCATGGTCAAATCCACTGTCTTGTCTTGATCATTTACCTTTGGCAGCGGATTGATCTCCGCGTATGCATAGCCCTCGATGCCTAGCCGGCTGGTCATCAGTTTGACTGAAGTGGTGATGCGTTTACGTGAAAATACATCCCCTTCACGCAACAGAAACAGGGCCTTCAGATCTTTCTCGGGTACAATCAAATCGCCGGTGATAGCTACCTTGCTGACCCGAAATTGCTCGCCCTCGGTCACATTGATGGTAATGTTGATATCACTCTTGTCCGGCGAGATCGTTACTTGCTTGGAATCGATATTGAAGCGGATAAAGCCGTGATCGAGATACCATGACTTCAGACTTTCGAGGTCACCGGCCAGTTTGACACTGGAGTATTTATCCGAGGCGAATACACCGCTTTCGGTGGGTTCGAGTTCAAATTGCTTGAGCAATTCCTGATCGCTATAAGCCTGATTGCCAACAATATTGATGCTGCGGATTCGGGCTGGAGCGCCTTCGGAGATGGTGATATTGATCTCGACCCGGTCTTCATCCAGTTGCTTCGCTTCGGCTTCGATACGGACGGCGTACTTACCCAGCGAATAATACAGTTGCTGCAACTCGAGTTTGAGCTTTTCCAGCAAATTCTGGTTAAAGGTTTTTCCCTTGGTCATACCGATTTGTTTGAGCGCATCTTTCATGCTGTCGTCGGTTACTTCCTTGTTACCTTTCACTTTGACCCGAGCGATTGCTGGGCGCTCTTTTACGCGAATAATCAGCGTATTGTTTTGCCGCAGTAATTCGATATTATTGAAAAACCCGGTTTTATACAGTTCGCGAATGACCTTTGGAGAATCTCGATCATCGAAAACATCGCCGGCTTTCAGTGGCAAATAATTCAGCACCGTGCCAATGGCGATCTTCTTGATGCCCTTGACCTCGATGTCTTCGACCTGAAAAGATGCGGCATTTACATTTACAGCCCCCAGTACAAGGGTAAACAACAGGAAAAAACGAACCAACTTGAAACTACTCCACTAACCGCAAAACATCGTTATAAATGGCAACCGTCATCAGCAACATTAAAATTGCCATACCGATACGTTGCCCCAGTGCTTCCGTGCTTTCCGAGACCGGGCTACCCTTGAAAATTTCGATTACATAATACATCAAATGCCCGCCATCCAGCATCGGCACCGGCAGCAGATTCAGCACGCCCAGACTGATACTGATAATCGCCAGAAAGGCGAAAAACTGATCCAGTCCGATCTGTGCGGTCAAACCGGCATATTTGGCGATGGTGATTGGTCCGCTGAGGTTTTTCACGCTGGCTTCACCAATCACCAGTTTGCCCAGCACCTGCAAGGTCAAAACTGACATATTCCAGGTCTTGGCAGTCGCCTCGACAATGGCTTCGAATAATCCGTAACGCTCGGTTACCAGCATTTTCTGGCGGATTTCATCCGGAATCACCACCACGTTGCGGACCCCGATAAAGCCAATGGTTTGTCCATTATCCTGCTGACTGCGCGGCGTAATCTGCAAGCTCACTTGTTGCTGAACCCGTTCCACCACCAGCGTCATGGTGCGCTCGGGATTAGAGCGGATCTTGTCCACCCACTGGCGTACATTGTGTATGCTTTCGCCATCCAGCGAAATAATCTTATCGCCGGCTTTCAGGCCCGCGGCTTCGGCTGCACCGCCTGCGACCACTTCATCGATTTGCGGTGGCAATTCAGGGCGCCACATGCGCAGCCCCAACTGGTCAAGCAAATCTGCGTTATCCTGCTGCAGAAAATCCAGCCCCTCGGTCTTGAATTCGATATCGCGCGTCCTTAAATCACGGCCTTGTACTTCCAGTTGCAAATCCTTGCCATCCACTGCTTGCTGCATCATCGTCAACCGCGCCTTTTGCCAGCTTGGCGTCTCGATTCCATTGACCGACAGTATCAGGTCCTGGCTCTGAATCCCGGCTGAATGGGCGATCGAGGCATCATCCACCAGATCGACATAAGGCTTGATGCCCTGCACCCCGCTCACATACATAATGCTGTAGGCGATAATCGCGAACAGGAAATTAAACGCAGGTCCGGCAAATACGATGGCAAAGCGTTTGCTCACACTTTGCCGGTTGAAGGCGCGCGCCAAATCTTTTTCATCGACTTCGCCTTCTCGCTCGTCGAGCATTTTGACATAGCCGCCAAGCGGGATCGCCGCCAGCGCATATTCGATGTTGTCCTTGCCGTGGCGCACACTCCAGATCGGCTTGCCGAAGCCGACCGAAAACCGCAATACCTTGACGCCGCACAGCCGTGCTACCAGATAATGTCCGAATTCATGAATGGTTACCAGAATGCCGATGGCGGCAATAAACGCGAGGACGCTGGTCAACACAGAAGTCATCTTATTGCTCCGTCAAGGCGGTGGCACAGGCGCGCGCGGCCTGATCATCCTGCAGAATGATTTGCAAATTGTCAGCTCGGTGGGATTCGACCATATTCATCGTGGATTCAATAATTTCCGCTATCCGGGTAAACGCGATTTTATGCGCAAGGAAAGATTGCACCGCCACTTCATTGGCAGCATTGAGAATCGCCATGCAGCTACCGCCACGTTGTATCGCCTGACGTGCCAGACGCAGGCACGGAAAACGTTTTTCATCGGCCGCTGCAAAGTTCAATTGACTGACCTCGATCAGGTTCAATGGTTCCACGCCGCTGACAATACGCTCGGGCCAGCCCAGTGCATTGGCGATCGGCGTTCGCATGTCGGGTTGCCCCATTTGCGCCAGCACCGAGCCGTCATTATAGGCCACCATCGAATGGATGATACTCTGCGGATGCAGTACGATTTCAACATCCTGCTGCGGTACATCGAACAGAAAACAGGCTTCGATCAATTCCAGCCCCTTGTTCATCATGGTGGCTGAGTCGACCGAGATTTTTGGCCCCATGCTCCAGTTCGGATGCGCGATCGCCTGTTCGGGCGTAATCGCATCGAACTGATCCAGCGGCAATTGCCGGAATGGTCCACCGGAACCAGTCAATAATATCCTGGTTACCCCTTTGCTTTTCAAGCCTTGTGGGTAATCCGCGGGCAAACATTGAAAAATCGCGTTGTGTTCACTGTCGATAGGCAGCAGCAGGGCGTTGTGCTGCCTGACTTCCTGCATGAATAGATCACCGGCCATCACCAGCGCTTCCTTGTTGGCAAGCAGCACATGTTTACCGGCGCGCACCGCGGCCAGTGTCGGCATCAAGCCGACCGCGCCGACAATGGCTGCCATCACGCTATCGACTTCATCATCACTGGCAATTTGCTGCAGCGCTGCAGCGCCGCCGAGCACAGTGGTTTGACTTTTTGCACCAAGTTTTTCCGACAGTATTTCAGCGCTGGCAATGTCGGCCATGACCGCATATCGTGGAGTGTGTTGCTGGCATATCTCGAGCATCTTGTCGACGTGGGTATTTGCGCTGACGGCAAATAATGCAAACTTTTCGGGATGGCGCGACAACACATCCAGCGTGCTCTGCCCGATCGAGCCGGTGGCACCGAGAATCGTTACCTGATGCAAAGCCTCAGTCATTTACACTGCTCCCAGCCAGTACAGCCCCGATACAAACACCGGCGCGGCAGCAATGACAGAATCTATACGATCGAGAATGCCGCCGTGACCGGGTAGTATATTACCACTGTCTTTCATGCCGGCTTCGCGCTTGAGCACGCTTTCATATAAATCGCCTACCACCGAAATAGCGGCGGTGACCAGCCCGAGCAGCAAAAAGGAAACGTAATCCATGCCCCAGCCGCCGGACAGGTAAAACACCAGCGTGATCCACAAGGCATTCAGCGTCAGCCCGCCGGCGACGCCTTCGCGGGTTTTACCGGGGCTGATCGCCGGTGCCAGTTTGTTTCGACCAAAACGCCGACCGGCAAAATAAGCACCGATATCGGCCACCCACACCAGTGTCAGCAGATACATCAGCAGCCAGCCGCCTTGCTCGAAGTGTCGATGAATGAAGTTCAGATCCTGCACGCAAATCCACAGCAGCAGCGCTGAAAATATCGCCATCGCCGCGCGTCGTGGCAATGAACACTGGCCCGAATGCCGATAACGGGTCAGCGCCAGCAGGATCAGCATCCACAACAGCAGTCCAAGATAACTGTGCCAGGCAATCAGTTGGATATCCATTGCGGGCAGCGCGAGAAAATACAGGGCGACCAGACCGAGTGCAGCCAGCCATTGCACCACATGGGACTGGCTCAGGGTCAGGTTGATGGTTTCGCTAAAAGCGAAAAACAGCACCGTGGCAAACAGCAGCGAGACATAAAAGCTGCCCAGCCCGAGTATGGTGCCGACGACGATAATCGCGAGAATAATCGCTGTGATGATGCGTTGCTTGAGCATGTTCAGGAAGCGCTCCGGCGACTGACCTGTTCGCCTGTCTTGCCGAAACGGCGCTGCCGCGAAGCGAAGGTATCGAGTGCCTGTTGCATTTCGATTTCGGAAAACTCCGGCCACAGCACATCGCAGAAATACAGCTCGGCATAGGCGAGTTGCCACAGCAAAAAGTTGCTGATGCGTTTTTCGCCACCGGTGCGGATGAACAAGTCGGGGTCCGGCGAATCGGCCAGACTGAGTTCAGCCGACAGTCGCCCGGCGTCGATGTCTGTCGCCCTGATGATTTGCTGTTCCACCTGCTGTGCCAGTTTTTGTGCAGCCTGCACGATGTCCCACTGCCCCCCATAATTGGCGGCGATATTCAGCGTCAACTTTTGATTGTCAGCCGTCTGCAACTCTGAGGCTTCAATCTGCGTCACCAGCTTTTCACTGAAGGCGCTGCGATCACCGATAAAGCGGATACGAATACCGGCCTGATGCAATTCATCGGTATTTTTTTGCAGAGAGGAAATAAACAGCGCCATCAGGGTCGAGACTTCATCCTGCGGTCGATTCCAGTTTTCCGAACTGAATGCAAACAGGGTCAAATGGCCGACTCCGGCGCGGGCGAAAAAGGCAATCGCGCGGCGCGTGGCTTCTACCCCTTTCTTGTGGCCGTAACTGCGCGGCATCAAACGCTTTTGCGCCCAGCGTCCATTGCCATCCATGATGATGGCAACATGCTGCGGAATATTGCGCGTGCTGCGCTGTTCGCTCATGAGTTTGTGGGTCCGGCCGATGAAAATCAGATTTCCATCAATTCCTTTTCTTTTTCCTTGAGCAATTCTTCCAGCTTGGCGATCGATTCATCGGTGATCTTTTGAATCAATTCCTGACCCTTGCGCTCTTCATCTTCAGAGATGTCCTTGTCTTTTTGCAGCGCTTTCAGCTCGCTGTTGGCATCGCGGCGAATATTGCGGATGGCGACGCGCGCATTCTCGGTCAATTCCTTTACTACCTTGACCAGATCGCGGCGGCGTTCTTCGGTCAGTGGCGGCATCGGCACGCGGATGACATTGCCGGCCGAAGACGGATTTAGACCAAGATCAGAAGTCATGATCGCTTTCTCGACCGCTTTCGCCATGCTCGCATCCCACACCGTGATCGCCAGCGTACGGGCATCTTCGACCGAGATATTGGCGGCCTGGCTGATCGGCACTTCGCTACCATAAAACTCGACCGTTACATGGTCCAGCAGGCTGGCATGAGCGCGCCCGGTGCGGATTTTCTGTAACTCGGTCTTGTATGACTCGATGCTTTTATTCATGCGTGTCAACGCATCATCGCGGACATCATTGATCATGTTGTTTTCCTCTGTTTGTCGTGGTTAGCCAACCACCCGTATTCTTTTAACTGGTGACCCGGGTGCCGAGGGATTCGCCCTGCGCCAACGCCAGCAGCGCGCCGGATTCGGACAGATTGCAAACGGCCAGGTCCAGATTATTTTCGTGGCACAGCACCATCGCGGTAATATCCATCACCGCCAGCCGCTGATCGATCGCTTCATCGTAGCTGAGATGGTCATATTTTTTCGCTTGCGGATTTTTCACCGGATCGCTGTCGTAAATGCCATCGACCTTGGTTGCCTTGATCAGCAAATCGGCCTGGATTTCGATC
>JANTFI010000071.1 GCA_024763505.1 Gammaproteobacteria bacterium | reverse complement strand
ACGGGTACGCTATTTTCAGCTTCGTCATCACCACCGCTTCCGCCACAAGCACTTATTGCGAAAGCACCTAGCAACAACATTGTGAATTTCATTAACCTATTGTTGCGATGCTTGCCTAACGGGCTTGCACCCTTGGAAGCGGTCTTTGTTAAATCGACGAAAGCAGTTTGGTTTGGCATGGGTCACCTGTCTCCTGTGGCTTTTCAGAACATAACCCAAGCGTTTTATATTGGAGGTAGCGATTTATGAAAACTGCCCTGTGAACGCTCGCCCTGCTTTGGGTTATTACCATATCTGTTGTTCAATATGGCATAGCTTGCTACTATTTAAAATCGAGCGATAAAGTAAGTTAGTGGTAGTTAAAGTCAGATAATGGCGTAGGTACTTTTCGTTTAGCTTGATCTTCAAATAACTTGCTTTTTTTCGATATGGATAACAGAAAAAGAAAGAGGGGCATCAGGGCTTCAAGAGAAAAACTTGAAATGGCCATGCTTGATGCAGGCATTAAAACCCAGGCTTCTCTGGCCGAACGAATAGCCGAATACGAAAACCTGACAACAGCACCCAAAGACACCATCAACCGGGTATTTCGGGGTGAGTTTGTCGCGCCTACCACGATCACACGCATCGCCCGCGTACTACAAGTGGAACCCGCATCACTGCATCTGAATCTCCCGCCAGCGACGCCGGAAAATCCTCTGCAACACCTCGAACAGGAAGAACCGCTGCTGGGAAAATACAGTCTGGTTATCAACTGCATCTCACCCATTTCTGTCGAGCTGGCGCGGATGATTCATCAGCAGTCTCGGGACTTCATTCTTTCTACCGTCATTAAACCACCTGCTGTACCCGAGTATTTCATGGCAGTGGATATCGCCCGGCATTACAAGGCCGATGCCGTGTTAACCATCAGAAGCCAGAGCATTGGCCGCTTTCAGGCGATTCAAATTTTCCTGTATTTCAAGGATATCGAACAGTTGATCTGGACAGAGAGTATTGCGACTACGACCCTGCAACAAAACCCGGCAACATTGGCAAAAAAATTTTTGCCCGATTTAAAATCTGTATTGGGCCTGAATTCTGAGCAGCACTCCCGCTTGCCTGTTACACCCATCAATGTGCAGGAAAAATACTTGAAGGCACGACGGCTACTCGATGATGCGCAAAATGAAAATAACTTGCAGCGCGCGCAAAACCTGTTGCGTGATGCATTGAAATTATCTCCTGAATACTCGCTCGCTCACGCAGCGCTGGCTGACTCCTTTATCCGCGAATGCTGGCGCGCTGAAACCCGGGAGTTGCTTGAACAGGCGCAGCAATCCTGCGACCGAGCATTGGCAATAACACCTGATGACAGTTATTGCCTCGCCACCCAGGCGCATCTTTATCGAATAACCGGGCGCATCCCGCAAGCGATCGATTTGTGCCACCGCATACTACAGCAGGATGCTCATGACATTGAAGCGGTTGACGGCCTGGCCAACGCTTATCTGGAAGCCTATAACCAGCAATTAACAGAGATTGCGGATGCCAAAATAAAAAGTCGGCAATACGCTCAAAAGCTGACGGAACTCGAACCAAAGCACTGGAAACGATATCTTGATCTTGGCAACTGTCTGTTCATAACCGGACTTCCCGTTGAGGCTTTATCGGCTTATGAAACATCGGCCTTGCTCAATCCGAATGAAATCGCTTTTATCAATCTCGGTGTTATGTATCTGTGTCAGAATCATTTGCAAAAAGCTTATGAATTTTTTACTAAAGCGCATAAATTGATGCCGGGTTCCTATCTTGGCTATGAGTATCTCGGGCTATACCATTTTTTCATGCAGGATTACAGTCAGTCGATCGATTACCGCCGCAAGGCGATTTCCACTTTCACCGATTCCGACAATGTCGCCATTCATCAAATTTGGGGCGATCTCGCCGATGCTTACCGGCTCGCCGGAGAGACAGAAGAGGCTCAAAAAGCTTATCGCAAAGCGATCAATATAATTGACAGAGACAAACTGCAGGGCTATTCAGAACAAGCTTTTTCGATTCATCTTTTTTACTATTATTCGCAACTCTCACAGATCAACCCCGAGCAGTATCCGGAGTCTGAATTGCGTACGATTCTGTCGGCACCCGCTGAACTGCTAGAGCAAGAATTATCGCCCGGAGAATACGCCAAGCTCGCGCGCTTGCTTTATCGGCAAGATGCGCTTGATCACGCTGAAAGCGCACTGAAAAAAGCGATCAATCTTTGCCCAGGGTTTTTCCATCATCCGGAAGTAAAACCCGTTGCCAAAGCGCTGGGTATGTTGCCACCCGACCTTCAAGTTGCCAGATCGGCCTGAACCCTGTCAGCAGCGGGTCGCAAACCGAATGGATCTATCTCGGTACTCAAGCTAGATTTTACGTGTTGCATTGCTTTCAGGTTATGCGCTTTCACTCGTTGTAAAGTCGATAGAGTGATCGAGTATTTCCTGTAGCGCAAAAAAACAGCCGCTGGCAGTAGCGGCTGTTTCGAGAAGTTGGTGGCAACACCGGGATTCGAACCTGGGACCCCATCATTATGAGTGATGTGCTCTAACCAACTGAGCTATGTTGCCAATTTTGAAGGGGGCGAATTCTCGCTTGTCATGCGTCCCTTGTCAAGCGTGATCTGCGCGCTAGACGTTAAAGCGAAAATGCACGACATCGCCTTCCTGCATGATGTAATCCTTGCCTTCGAGACGCCATTTTCCGGCATCTTTGCAACCTTGTTCTCCTTTGAATTCGATAAAGTCGTCGAAGGCCATGACTTCGGCTCGGATAAAGCCTTTTTCAAAATCGGTGTGGATCACGCCGGCTGCTTTCGGCGCGGTGTCACCGACCCGGATGGTCCAGGCGCGCACTTCCTGAACGCCGGCAGTGAAATAGGTTTGCAGGTGCAATAGTTTGTAACCGGCGTGGATTACGCGATCCAGACCCGGCTCTTCCAGCCCCAGCTCCTGCAGGAATTCAGCCGCTTCGTCCGGCTCCAGTTCGGCGATTTCGGCTTCGATCGCGGCACACACCGGCACTACATCCGCGCCTTCGCGGCGGGCAAATTCGGTAAGTTGGTCGAGATAGGGGTTATTGTCAAAGCCATCTTCCGACACATTGGCGATGTATAGAATCGGTTTGGCAGTGATCAGGTGCAAGTCTTTCATCCAGCGTTGTTCCTGTTCTTCGACCTGCAGGGTACGCGCGGCGTTACCGTCGCCGACATGCTGCTGCACCTTTTGCATGAAAGCGAGTTTGGCCTTGGCTTCCTTGTCGTTGGACTTGGCCATCTTGCCGGCGCGTTCGGTCTGGCGATCGATCGATTCCATGTCGGCCAGCAGCAACTCGGTGTTGATGGTTTCAATATCATCGAGCGGGTTGATGGTGCCGCTGACATGAACGATGTCGTCATTTTCAAAGCAGCGCACGACCTGGGCGATGGCGTCGGTTTCACGGATGTGGCCGAGAAACTGGTTACCCAGCCCTTCACCCTTGGAGGCACCGGCAACCAGACCGGCGATATCGACGAATTCCATCGTGGTCGGCAGGATTTTTTTCGGCTCTACGATTTCGGCCAGTTGTTGCAAGCGCTTGTCCGGCACTTCGACGATGCCGACATTCGGGTCAATGGTGCAAAACGGATAGTTTTCCGCCGCGATACCGGCCTTGGTCAGCGAGTTGAACAGGGTAGATTTGCCGACATTGGGTAGGCCGACGATGCCACATTTGAAGCCCATGATGTTTCCTGATGTGTCTGGTTATTTTGTATGCAATTGTTGCATGGCTTTGGCGAAATCGCCATGCAGTAACAGCGGCAGGGTGTCGAGTGCGCGTGCGATCGCATCTTCGATCATTTGAAGATCGGCTTTACCCGGTGGCTTGAGTACATAATTGACCACCTGATTTCGATCACCGGGATGGCCGATGCCGATTCGCAAGCGGTAAAAATCCTTGCCCAGGTGATTGATGATATCGCGCAAGCCATTATGGCCGCCGTGTCCACCGGACAGCTTGAGCCGGATGTCACCGGGTGACAGGTCGAGTTCATCGTGGGCGACCAGAATTTGCCCGGGGGTAATCTTGAAATATTTGGCCAGCGCCGCGACTGATTGGCCGCTGCGGTTCATGAAGGTGGTTGGCTTGAGCAAGTGAATATCCTTGCCATCGATTCGCATCTTGCCGACTTCACCATGAAAACGAGATTCCGGACGAAAGTTGACCGCATGCTGGTCAGCCAGTGCATCGACTAGCCAAAAGCCGGTATTATGCCGGGTAGAATGATAATCGGCCCCGGGGTTACCGAGGCCGACAATCAAACGGATATCAGCCTGTTGTGCTGCCATGAGATGGCTGCGGGCTGATTATTCAGCAGCCTCGTCGCCGCTGTCTGCTTCTTCGCCTGCTTCATCGACAGTCTCGGAAGATTCACGCGTCTTATGTACTGCAGCCACGCCGGTGTCATGATCTTCACCGTGTGTCAGAGCAATGATTTCAACGCCTTCCGGTACCTTCAGGTCGGACAGGTGCAGGCTTTCACCCAGTTTCAGCTCGGCTACATCCAGCTCGAGGAAATCCGGCATGTCTTTCGGCAGGCAAGAGATTTCGACTTCTGACTGCAGATGGTTGAGCAAGCCGCCTTCCATCTTGACGCCGTGACAGATTTCTTCGTTGATGAAGTGGATCGGCACGGAGGTATGTAGTTTTTCTTTTTGATTTACACGCTGTAAATCGGCGTGCATGATCAGGTTCTTGAAAGGATGGCGCTGCAAGTCACGCAAAATCACTTCTTCCTTCTTTTCCTTGCCTACCTTGATCGACAGGATTTGGGTGTAGATCAAGTCATTGTCGAGTTGGTTGATAAAGGTGTTGTGGTTGAGTGTCACCGACACGGGTTTTGCTTCACCACCATAAATAATTGCTGGCACCAGGCCGGACTTACGCAGGCGGCGGCTCGCACCTTTCCCCAGGTCAGTCCGTGGTTCAGCAGTGAGTTCGATTTGATCGGACATCATGTTCTCCAGTTAAAAATAAAAAATCACCAAGCGGTGATCAAAGGCCTCTTCTTGCGACCAGAAGAGGAAAAACACAAACAATGTTGTGATCGTCAGTCCATATATAAGGAGCTGACAGATTCTTCAAAATGAATGCGGCGAATGGTTTCTGCCAGCATCCAGGCCATCGATACCACTCGGATCTTGTCGCAGGTTTGCGCCTCGGGCGACAGCGGTATCGTGTCAGTGACAATTAACTTGTTGATCACTGAGTTATTCAGGTTGTCGATTGCATTACCGGATAGTACCGGATGGGTACAATAGGCAAAAACACCGGCTGCACCATGTTCGATCAGCGCGTTAGCCGCTTGACACAAGGTACCGGCAGTATCAACCATGTCATCGACGATGATGCAGGTCTTGCCTTTTACGTCGCCGATGATATTCATCACTTTAGCCATATTCGGTTTGGGGCGGCGCTTGTCAATGATCGCAAGTTCTGCGTCACCGAGCTGCTTGGCGACTGCACGGGCGCGAACCACGCCGCCGATATCGGGTGACACGACGATCATGTCCGGGTATTCCTGACGCCAGATATCACCCATCAGAATCGGCGATGCATAGACATTGTCGACCGGCCGGTCAAAAAACCCCTGAATCTGATCGGCATGCAAATCGACCGTCAATACGCGATCCACGCCGACACTGGTCAGCATGTTGGCGACCACCTTGGCGGTGATCGCAACCCGTTGCGAACGCACCCGGCGGTCTTGCCGTGCATAACCAAAATAGGGAATTACGGCAGTGATGCGATAAGCCGATGCGCGTTTCATCGCATCGATCATGATCAGCAGTTCCATCAGGTTGTCATTGGTTGGCTTGCAGGTGGGCTGGATAATGAAAACATCCTTGCCCCGGACGTTATCACCGATTTCAACCGAGATTTCGCCGTCACTGAAGCTGTCCACCGAAGCGTTGCCCATGGGTATATCGAGGCGTTTGGCAATAGCGCTAGCCAGTTCGGGGTTTGCATTCCCCGTGAACACCATAATGTCGTTAGCAACGATGCCGACCATTGGTTTGATACGCTGGTAGATTGAAAATGGCTGGGCCGGCAGGATTCGAACCTGCGCATGCTGGGATCAAAACCCAGTGCCTTACCGCTTGGCGACGGCCCAATAATTTGTTGTCTCCATTATGAATCCTGCCTCCATTCAGCAGGATGATGTCGGGCTTCCTGCCCGCCACACTTAGGGTCGCTCCCGTTGGTCGTGATGCAGAATCGTTCCGGACGATTCTACTCGGGTTATCCATGCCCTCGCCCTACGGGCTGCTAGACGCGTTCAAAATCGATCCCTTCGATTTTGTGTCAAACCTGCGCTTGCTGGGATCAAAACCCAGTGTCTTACCCCCCAAATGTGAGCAAGTTGCGACGGCCCGATAATCTTGTTGCTGCTAAAGACAGCGTTGTGTCACAGGGTTGGCTGACAAGCCTGCGGCCACATAGCCAGTCCACTGTTCAGGGATCCGGGATTTTACTGCTTCTGCTTCTTCTGCGCGATCAAACTCGGCAAAGATGCAGCCACCGGTTCCGGTCATTCTGGCGGGGCGGTAATGGCTGAGCCAATCGAGTGCTTTTTGTATCTCGGGATACAGTCGGCAAGCCACCGGTTGGCAGACATTTTCACTGCTGCCTTCCAGAAAGGCGCGTATTGTGCTGGGATGACAATCGCGTGTCAAATACTTAGAGGAAAAAATTTCGCCGGTGGAGACAAAAATTTGTGGATTGATGACCAGAAACCAGTTTTGTGCCAAAGTGACCGGCTGAAGTTGCTCGCCCACGCCTTCTGCCCAGGCGTTCTGGCCATAAATGAAAATCGGTACATCGGCCCCCAGTTGCAAGCCCAGTTGCTGCAGTTGCCGGCTTGACAGATTGAGTTGCCATAGACGGTTCAGTGCCATCAGCGTGGTCGCGGCGTTGGAGCTGCCGCCTCCCAGCCCGCCGCCCATCGGAATCCGTTTGTGCAGAGAGATATCTACACCCTGTGGTGCCGACTGGTAGGGTTGCAGCAGGCGAGCGGCTCGAATCACCAGATCATCCTCTTCGGCGATTTGATCATTGCCTGTAATACGCCGGATGCCGCTTTCGGTACGCTCGAACTGCATGTCATCGTACAGCCCGATGAATTGAAAAACCGTTTGTAGCAGATGATATCCATCCACTCGTCGACCAGTGATATGCAGCATCAGGTTAAGTTTGGCGGGTGATTGCAGCGTCAGCGTAGTCATGGCAGTGCGGGGAAGTCTTCGAACAATGGGTCATCGACCGTGGCTGCCGGGCTGCCCTGCCATTGGTCGATGACGATTTTCAGCGCCAGTTGATCGCGTTTGAGGTACAGCTTCTGTGGCAAATCGATGCGCCCCAGAGTTTCGGTTTCGACGCTTTGATAAGACAGGTAATTAATGCGCCAGCCATCCTGCTGCAAGCTGCGAGCGCGTCCATTGGTATCGATGTCGGGCAGGTAATCCGAGTTCGGGTGGTTGATGCCCTTGATCCACCACAGCAAGCCTTCGACTGGTAACGCCCAACCGGTGGCGGCAGTCAATACCTGCTCGGCAGTTTGTCCGCCAAAGCTTTCGCCTTCGGAGGTTTGCAGTTCGATTAAACCCGCGCGGGCGCGCAATTGCACCATGCCCTGTCCCAGTGCGGCTTCGAGTTTGAGGGTGTATTGCTGGCCGTGACGGCGCCAGTTGAGGCCAAGATTGTAGACATCATCCTTGACGAACAACGCGACCCGACCGAGTAAATGCCAGTCGTTCCATTGCTCGAGCTGATGCTGGCGATGCGCCCATTGTTCATGGCTGAGGTCGGTCACCGGCAAGTCATTCTGAAAGGGGGTCGCGCAGCCTCCGAGTACCGACAGTAGCAGCGACCATAACAGTAAACGCAGCATCGAGGTATCTCTCAAGGGTGAGAATTATTGCTTGAGGCGTTTCATGGTGTTAAGGATATTCGGATCGCCCGGCGATTTTTTCAGTGCGCGTTGCCAGACTTCCATGGCTTCTTTCTTGCGACCGGTCACCCACAGCACTTCTCCCAGATGTGCGGCAATTTCGCCATCCTCTACCTGGGACAAGGCTTTTTTCAGTAGTCGGATTGCCTTGTCGTAATTTCCCAGCCGATAGTGAACCCAGCCCAGACTGTCGATGATAGCCGGGTCTTCAGGGTCGAGCTGAATGGCGCGTTGCAGGTAGCCCAGCGCTTCTTCAATACGGTCGGTTTCATCGGCCAGCGTGAATCCCAGTGCGTTGAGTGCAGCGGCATTGTCCGGCTCGGTTTTCAGAATCGCCCGCATGTCGTCTTCCAGCATCTTGATGTTGCCGATACTCTGGCCGGTCAGGCCGCGTGCATACAGCAGGTCGATATTGCCGGGAATCATTTGCAGGGCTTCGTTATACACTTCGATCGCCTGCTCCGGCTTGCCTTGCTGCTCGAGAATGTCGCCCTGCATGAGGTAAATGCGCACCAGCGCCGTTTTGGTCGGGCTATTGTCGATCATTTTTTTAAGTCGCGACAAGGCTTCTTCGGCGTTGCCCTGTTTGGCCAGCAGGCTGACCTGGCGGAGTTGGGCGTCAAAACGGTAGGTGCCGCCCTTGACCTGTGAATACCAGTTGATGGCTGCTGCATAATCGCCCTTGCTCTGGCTGATGCGGCCCAGATAATAGCGGGCTTCATCATTGCGCTTGCCGCTTTTGAGTAACTGGGTCAGGTATTTTTCGGCGGCATCCAGTCGCTGGGCTTCGAGAGCCAGTAGCCCCAGCGTGTACAGCAGAGTGGGGTCATTCGGCGCCATCTGGTGCAGTTTTTCAAATTCCAGTCGGGCTTGGTCGTACTCTTTCATATCGACCAGCAGACGCGCCAATGCGAGGCGCAACTGCTGGTTGTCGGGCTTGCTCAATACGGCGCGCTTGAGGCTGACCAGAGCCTCCTTGCGCTTACCCAGTTTGAGCAGCATTTTGGCACGCAGCGCATGCGCATCCGGAATCTGTTTGATCTTGAGTGCGCGATCCAGATACGGCAGGGCCTGTTCGGGTTTGTTGGCCTGCGCCGCGAGGTGGCCGTACAGGTACTGGGCATAGGCATAGGCCGGATAATGGTCGGCGATCTTTTTGGCGACGCGAAGAACGGTCTCGGTATTTTTTTCCCGCGCCAGCAAGGAAAGCAGCGGCATGAAGGTTTTTTCGCTGATCTTGGGCTGCGCCTTGATGACTTCTTCCATGTATTTGTAAGCCATGTCGGGATTGTTGTTGCGTACAAAGATGGCGGCAATAATCTGTTTGGGTTCGATGCGTTCCGGCTGCAGTTCGATCCAGCGGCGGGCGGCCTTTTCGGCGGCTTTCATGTCTTGCGCGTACACTGCGATGCGAACCGCGCGTTCGGCAATTTTCGGGTCATCCTGGGTCATCGCCAGTTGCAGATAATTTTTCACCGCCAACGAGGTTTCGCCGGCATTCACCGCCAGCTCGGCCACCATCATTTGATAGATTGGGTTCTTTTCCGGCGGGGTCGATACTTCGAGCGAGTGAATGGCAGGGTGTGGCGGTTCTACCGGTTCCCTTTCGTCGTCGATCAGGCGGTTCCCGGTGCTGGCGCAACCACCGAGCAGCAAGCTGCCAAGCAGACCAATGAATGGAAAAAGAGACGATTTGCGCGTTTCTGGGAGCATAGTTAACCTGTTATGAAACTGAACCTGGGTCCGGGGCATTGACGGTCAAAGTGTAGCACTTGAATGAATGGTGGAACAGACAACTGTTGTGTGGATCACTTTGAAATCCGGGTTCAGCTTAGAGCGCGAGTGAACCGGATTTGTTCCGGGCCAGCACGGCGTTATGTCATAAAAGATCGGCATCGAACCTTGCTATTGTGCCGCCAATGCCGGAAAATCGCGCGTCTGTTTTTTCTTATCTGCTTTTCATGCCCTTACTCGCTCTGGGAATCAACCACCAAACCGCGCCGGTCGACATCCGTGAAAAAGTCACGTTTGCGCCCGAACAAATGGTGGATGCATTGCAACAGGCAGTGTCTCTGGATGAAGTCAGTGAAGCAGTGATCGTATCGACCTGCAACCGCACCGAATTGTATTGCGAAGTGGGGGAACAGTATCAGGGCGGGGTCAAACGCTGGCTGGCCGAATATCACCAGCTCAACACAGCTGAACTTGAACCTTATATATACCAGTATGAAAACCAGCAAGCGATACGTCATCTGTTTCGTGTCGCCAGTGGATTGGATTCGATGGTGCTGGGTGAGCCACAGATACTCGGTCAGCTGAAATCGGCCTACGATACCGCCTGTTCGACCAATGTCGTCAAAACCGTGCTGGGTCGGTTGTTTCAGCATGGCTTCACGGTCGGAAAAAAGGTTCGCACCGATACTGCCATCGGCGCGAATCCGGTATCGGTGGCGTTTGCCGCCGTGTCATTGTCGAAACAGATTTTTGGTGATCTGTCTTCGCTGCATGCGCTGATGATTGGCGCCGGTGAAACCATCGAATTGGCGGCACGACATTTGAACGGGCAGGGCATCGGTGGCCTGACCATTGCCAATCGCACCCTTGAACGCGGACAATTGCTGGCAGATGAGCTTGGTGCCGATGCAGTTACTATCGGCGATATTCCGGATCGACTGGTGCAGGCAGACATCGTGGTGTCTTCGACAGCCAGCCAACTGCCGATACTGGGCAAGGGTGCGACCGAAACCGCGCTGAAAAAGCGCAAGCACAAGCCGATTTTCATGGTCGATCTGGCGGTGCCGCGCGACATCGAGCCGCAGGTTGGTGAGCTCGATGATGTTTATCTGTACACCGTCGATGACTTGAAAGAAGTCATTGATGAAAATCGCCGCTCGCGCGAAGAAGCGGCCAGTGAAGCGCTCGATATTATCCAGCGCGAAGTGGTGCATTTCGATCACTGGATCAAGACCCACCAGTCAGCCGATGAAATTCGCAAGCTGCGAACCACGGCCGAACTGAAAAAGCAGGAATGCCTGAAAAAGGCTTACAGCATGCTGGAGAATAAAGAGGATATCGACACGGTGTTGCAAACTCTGGCCTCCAATCTGACCAATAAGTTACTGCATGGTCCGACCGTGGAAATGCGCAAGGCACTGAAAGAAAATGATGCAGACAAGATCGCGCTGCTGCATTCCCTGATCGATCATTAATGGCAAAACCGCAATGAAAGCTTCCATCCTGTCCAAACTCGAATTACTCAGTGCGCGCCACGAAGAGATCGCGGGCTTGCTATCCGAGCCGGACGTGATCAATGACCAGAACAAGTTTCGCAGTCTGTCGATGGAATATTCGCAGCTCGAGGATGTGGTCAAGGCCTTCGACGAATATCAGCAACTGGAGCAAGACCGCCAGGCCGCCGAGGAAATGCTCAGGGAAGACGATGCCGAAATGCGCGAAATGGCGCAGGAAGAGATCGATGCCGCCAAAGCGCGCATGGACGAGCTGGAGCTGGAGCTGCAAAAACTGCTGCTGCCGAAAGACCCGAATGACAACGCCAACGTATTTCTGGAAATCCGCGCCGGAACCGGTGGTGACGAAGCGGCGATTTTTGCCGGCGATCTGTTTCGCATGTACAGCCGCTATGCCGAGTCGCAGCGCTGGCAGATTGAAGTGCTCAACAGTAATGAAGGCGAGCATGGCGGTTACAAGGAAATCATCGCCCGCATCATTGGCGCCGGAGCCTATTCTCGGCTCAAGTTTGAATCCGGTGCGCATCGCGTGCAGCGCGTGCCGGAAACCGAATCGCAGGGGCGCGTGCATACCTCGGCCGCCACTGTCGCGGTGATTCCGGAAGGTGAAGATGTGCAAATGATCGAAATCAACCCGGCCGACCTGCGCGTCGATACTTTCCGCGCCTCCGGTGCCGGTGGTCAGCACGTCAACAAAACCGATTCGGCCATCCGTCTGACCCACATCCCGACCGGCACCGTGGTCGAATGTCAGGATGAACGCTCGCAACACAAAAACCGCGCGCGCGCGATGTCGCTGTTGCAGGCGCGCATCTACGATGCCGAAAAACAAAAGCAGGAAAAAGAGCAGGCGGCCGAGCGAAAATCGCTGGTCGGTAGTGGCGATCGTTCCGAGCGCATTCGCACCTACAATTATCCGCAGGGTCGCATCACTGATCACCGTATCAACCTGACCCTGTACAAGCTCGACGACGTGATGCAGGGCCATCTCGAATATGTCATCGAGCCGCTGATGAACGAGCATCAGGCCGAGCAACTGGCGAGCCTGTCGGAAGAAAGCTGAGCTTGCTCATTTATTTCGGGCTCATTCGTTTTGGACTCATTCATTTCGGGCCGGTACGTCGCAGGTAATCGCAGTGGTCGCCCAGCAAGCCGCTTGAGATAAACCAACGCACACGATGTCCTTGCTCGATTTTACTTTTTGACGATCCACTTTGGAAATCAATTGAAATCCAGCTCCATCCAACAGCAACTCGAACGCGCCAGCGCTATCCTGTATTCGATCAGTTGCAATGCCCGTCTCGACAGCGAAGTGTTGCTGGCGCATTGTCTGGGCAAGCCGCGCAGCTACCTGATGACCTGGCCCGAGCGCGAGCTGGACGATCAGCAACTGGCCTGTTTCAATGAATTGATTCGCCGCCGCCTGCAGCCGCAGCCGGTGGCTTATCTGGTCGGCCAGCGCGAATTTTATTCTATGGATTTCAACACCACGCCAGACACGCTGGTGCCTCGGCCGGAAACCGAAATGCTGGTTGATTTCTGTCTGGAGAAAATTGACGCAATCGAATCCCCCGAATTGCTCGAGCTTGGCACCGGCACCGGCGCGATTGCGCTGGCGCTGAAACAGCACGCGCCAGAGTGCCGCATTATCGCCAACGATGTCAGCCCGGCAACGCTGGCGGTCGCCGAGTCCAACGCCCGGCGGCACCGGCTCAAGGTCGAATTCCAGTTGTCCGACTGGTATCGGCAAGTGCCTGACCAGCTTTTCGATATTATTGTTTCCAATCCGCCCTATATCGCGGCCGATGATCCCTATCTGCGTCAGGGAGATTTACCGGCTGAGCCGCAACAGGCGTTGTGCAGCGGCGAAAGCGGGCTGGAAGCGCTGGAAATCATCATTGCGCAAGCTCCCGACTTTCTCAAACCCGTCGGCTGGATCGTGCTGGAGCATGGCTATGATCAGCAGCAAGCCGTGCAGCAACGCTTGCAACAGGCCGGTTTTACAGACATCCAGACCCACCGGGATTTCAACGATTTGCCGCGCATGACGGTGGCCAGGCGCGGCGAATAACCCCACAAAAATATTGAAATTGCTGCGCGAGCGTCGTAGTCTAGACCGATGCAAGATGCTCAATACATCTGTCGCCGCAAGGTTTGTCTGGCTGATTCCGGCAAGCATTCGGACAATCTGTTACTGGCCAGCGAAGCCTGTGCCACGCTGCTGGGCATACAGGGCGTATTCGGAGCGGTGCCGGTTTCGGCCACTTCACTGGAACTCAGCTATTCAATCAAATATCTTAGCTTTGACCTGATCGAAGCCTTGCTCCGGGAGTTGGGGTATTATCTTGATGAATCGGTCATGGCCCGTTTGCGGCGCAATATCTATCAGTATCTGGAAGACAACCTGCGCGAAAAATTGCGCGTTGATGAAAATAACCGACGCCTCGCCTGTGACACTGAAAGCCTGCATGAAACACTGGAGCCGGAAAAATACTGGAGCGATTACCGCTGATCCCGGCCGGGCGCAGTTGACTCGATGCGCAGGCTCCCCCTACCATGCACCGATGTTTTTCCCGCTACCTTTTCCTCTGCTTTTTTCCTTGTCGATTGCCACCGGGTGTCTGTGCTATGAAATTTCTGTTGTTACTTCCTTTTTTGCTGATCGGAGTGCCCGCTGTGACTGCTGATACCCTGCTTCCGCCTGCGGGCGATCTGCGAATCTATGACATCATCGAAGCGGTGTCGGCCGAACGTATCGAGCAGGATGTGCGCCGGCTGGCCGGTTTCGGTACGCGCAATACTCTGTCCGACACGACTTCCGAAACCCGTGGTATTGGCGCCGCCCGGCGCTGGATCAAATCCGAGTTCGAGCGCATCGGCCAAAACTGTGCGGGTTGTCTTGAGGTCAATTATGTGTCGGATATAGTTCGGGCAGGCGAGAGCAAGCGCATTCCGGTCGATACCGAAATCGTCAATGTCGTCGCCATTCAGCGCGGCAGCCGATACCCCGATAGCTATGTCATCTTGTCGGGTGATATCGACTCACGCGCGTCGGATGTCAATAATGCCGACATCGATGCGCCGGGCGCCAATGACAATGCCACCGGCATGGCGGCCGCGCTGGAAGCCGCGCGGGTGCTGTCGTCGTATCAATTTCCGTTCAGCATTGCTTACGTCGGGCTGTCGGGGGAAGAGCAGGGGCTGTTTGGCGGCAAGATTCTGGCCGAGCATGCGCTGAAAAATGACTGGAATATCGTCGGGTTGCTCAACAATGACATGATCGGCAATATCGAGGGCATCGATGGCGTTATCGATAATCGCAGCTTTCGTATTTTCTCCGAACCGACACCGGTGACCGAGAGCGACGAGGCGCGGCGCATCCGCCGGTACACCGGCGGCGAGGTGGATGGCATTTCGCGCCAACTGGCGCGCGCAGTGCATCGATTGACCCGGCAGTATATGCCGGAGCTGAACCCGATGCTGATTTACCGGCTCGACCGCTTTGGCCGCGGCGGCCATCACCGGCCATTCAACGACGCCGGTTTCAGTGCTATCCGCATCATGGAAGCGCATGAAAACTACAACCGCCAGCATCAGGATATCCGGGTCGAAGACGGTATCGCCTATGGCGATGTGGTCGACGGCGTCAATTTCGAATACGCGGCGAAACTGACTGCGGTCAATGCGATCACCCTGGCGTCTCTGGCCTGGGCGCCACCGGCGCCGCAAAATGTCCGTATCGGCGGTGCGGTGCAAGCCTCAACCACGCTGCAGTGGGATGCCAGCGACGATGAAAACCTCGCCGGATACAAGATCGTCTGGCGCGATACTACCGCGCCGCAATGGCAGCACAGCCGTTATGTCGGCAAGGTGGATCAATTTACCTTGCAGAATATCGTCATCGATAATTATCTGTTCGGCGTGGTTGCGGTGGCCAACAATGGTCATGAATCGGTGGTGAGTTTTCCGCTCGATCGCATTCGCTGACCCCGGCCGATGAATGACCAACAGCTATTGCGCTATGGCCGCCAGATACTGCTGCCGGACATCGATCTTGCCGGGCAGCAGAGATTACTCAACGCCAGCGTATTACTGATCGGGCTTGGCGGGCTGGGGTCCGCCATCGGCTATTATCTGGCCGCGGCCGGGGTCGGGCATTTGGTGCTGAATGATTTCGATGCGGTCGATGTCAGCAACCTGCAACGCCAGATCGTGCACCATGAAGACCGCGTCGGCGTCAACAAGGCTGCATCAGCAAAGCAAACCCTGCAACAGCTTAATTCAGAAATCCACATCGAAGCGATCAGCGAAAAGCTCGATGCTGACGGCTTGCTGGCGCTTGCAGGCAAAGCCGATGTCATCGTCGATGGCACGGATAACTTTCGCACCCGCCATCTCATCAACGATATCAGTCTACAAAGCGGCAAGCCGCTGGTGTCCGGCGCGGCGATTCAAATGCAGGGCCAGATCAGTTTGTTCAATGCGACGCAAAATAGCCCGTGTTATCAATGCCTGTACGGTAAAACCGGCATCGATGAAACCATGAGTTGCGCCGAAAATGGCGTACTCGGGCCACTGGTGGGTGTGATCGGTTCATTGCAGGCGGCGGAGGCAATCAAGTTGATTGTCGGGTACGGCAAAACGCTGGATGGACAACTGTTGCTGGCGGATTTGAAGAGCATGGATTTTCGCAAGCTCGGC
>JANTFI010000070.1 GCA_024763505.1 Gammaproteobacteria bacterium | reverse complement strand
GGCATCTTTAGGGGCACTGCGCACGGCTTTCCCCATACGTTCAAGCCCACGCATCACCGCAACGCCCTGATAGCTTTGAGTTAATGCCAGCAGTGGTTTTGTAACAGCTGAAATCAGATAACCGGTGACGACGAGAGGTTTAACGAGCTGGTATTTCTGGCTGATATATCCGAAAAGGATGCGAAAAAAATAAGAGACGAAGGTTGCCACGGCAATGACGATTCCCAGTTTGTCGACACCTTCGTGAAGAATGTAGACGACATACAATGGTAAAAGGGTTGTGATCATTGAGGAGGCCAGGTCTGTAAAAAAGCTGACCCATCCGAGATAAACCACATTTTTATTGATTGTCTTCATCGACTTACTGTTCAGGGAGTTCACCCGTTTGGACTGTACAAAAATAACGGTTGTAATGCTTGATTACAATATCCAAGCAATTGAACGTTGTCGCGAGCACTTTCCCATTCTTACGATGTGTCGCTTATTAAAGGTTACCAGCAGTGGTTACTATGAGTGGAGTCCCAGAAAGCCAAGTAATCGACAGATCGATAATGACCGATTTTCGCAGAAAGTCATGGCGATTCATGATGAAAGTGATGGCGTTTTTGGTAGCCCTCGCATACATGAAGAATTGCAGCTTGAAGGTGAAACTTGCAGCATTAACCGTGTAGCCCGGTTGATGCAAGCCAATGCCATAGCAGGTATTCCCTCTAAAAAAACAATGGCGTAAGCGCAAATCCAGCGAGCGTCCTGACGGTATTAAGAACCACCTCAAGCGAGACTTTACTGCTGCTGCAGAAAATACAAAATGGGTCACCGATATTACCTATCTGCGTACCGGTGAAGGCTGGTTGTATCTGGCGGTGATTATTGACTTGTACGATGGCCAGGTTATTGGCTGGTCAATGAGCTCCCGTATGAAGAAACAACTTGTTATTCAATCGGTTCTGATGGCGCTGTGGCGTAAACAGGACAAACAATCCGTTATCTTGCATTCGGATAGAGGCTCCCAATACACCAGCCATGAATATCAACAGTTTTAAAAGACCACCATATTGTCAGCAATATGAGTGCAGTGGGTAGTTGTTATGATAATGCTGCCGCTGAAAGCTTCTTTGGGGTATTGAAACGAGAGAGAGTTAACCGTCGTCATTATGTGACAGGTGCAGAAGCGAGGGCAGATGTGTTTGAATATATCGAATTATTTTACAACCCAAGAAAACGGCGTATGTTAGAAAACGCCGATCAAACCGTTCTTAACAGAGTGTCCGGAAAATCGGTGGAGAACCAGTTCAAAGTCAGACCAAACATGATGCTTTCATTGTCAAGCTTGTAACACCTGACATAAGCGTAAGACCATTGTCAGCAATAAGAAATATCGGCCAACCATGGATCCACAACTTCTATCCATTCACTACAACGACCCGCTCTGGATAGCCATCGCATTTCTCTGTGGATTGGCGATCAGGGCGGCCGGGCTGCCGCCGCTGATCGGTTTTCTGGGTGCCGGCTTCATGCTCAATGCGCTGGGAGCAGAAGGCGGTAATTTTCTCAATGCTATTGCCGACCTTGGCATCACCCTGCTGCTATTCTCTATCGGGCTCAAGCTCAAGTTGAAGTCTTTGGCCAGACCCGAGGTGTGGGGGGTCGCCTCTTTGCATATGGCTATGGTGACTTCATTGATCACCATAATGTTACTGCTTCTGTCTTTTTCCAGTTTGCCTCTACTCTCCGGCCTCGATCTAAAATCAGCTGCACTGATCGGCTTTGCAATGTCGTTTTCCAGCACCGTTTTTGCGGTAAAGATTCTGGATGAGTTGGGCGCTACCGGTTCCAGACATGGCCAGATTGCGATCGGGGTACTGGTGGTGCAAGATATTGCAGCCGTGGTATTCATCGCTGTTTCAGTGGGAAAGTTGCCTACGCCTCTGGCATTGGGCTTGATCGCCCTGATACCCATGCGCTTCCTGCTCTATAAAATTCTCGATAAGGTGGGGCATGGCGAGTTACTGATTCTGTTCGGAATCACACTGGCGCTGGTCGGTGCTGACATTTTCGAACTGGTGGGTATCAAGGGCGATGTCGGTGCTCTGGTATTCGGTATGCTACTGGCAAACCATCCCAAGTCGAACGAACTCGCAAAGGCATTACTCGGATTCAAGGAACTGTTTCTGGTAGGTTTTTTTCTCAGTGTAGGAATGACGGCCTTACCGGGCTGGGTAGAAGTGATAACCGCATTGCTGTTTATCGTGTTTCTGCCATTAAAAGTGGCTCTGTATCTGGGTCTTTTCAACCTGTTCTATCTGCGCGCAAGCACTTCCTGGCGTGCTGCCCTCAATTTGGCCAATTACAGTGAGTTTGGCTTGATTGTCGGCGCGATAGCCATTTCGGCAGGCTGGTTGCCCAAGGAATGGCTCGCCGTGTTCGCCGTGGTGATATCCATCTCCTTCATTCTCTCTGCACCTTTGGTTAATATTCGAGATAATCTGTATCAAAACTGGCGACCCAGACTTAAGCAGTTTGAACGCCAAAAACGTCTACCTGGCGAGGAGGATCTGGACCTGCAACATGTCAAGGCAGTGGTATTTGGCATGGGTAGAATGGGAACAGCCGCTTACAATGCAATGGAGCCGGATTACGCCGGCCACTTGACTGGAGTGGAAATCGAACAGGATAAAGTTGAGCAGCATGCCGCTGCCGGCAGAAACGTGGTCAGCGGCGATGCGACGAACCCTGATTTCTGGACTCGAGTACCGAATTTGTTCGACGGTCTGGAATGGGTATTGTTGACCCTGCCTAATCATAAAGCCAATATGAATGCCGTGTTGCTACTCAAGAAGATGGGATATCAAGGCCGCATCGCTGCAATAGCGAAATACAGCGATGAAGAAGAAGCCTTACAGACAATTGGTGTCGACCATATATTCAATATCTATACGGAAGCCGGCCTGGGGTTCGCAAATGAACTACAGAAATTCGCAAAGCTGTAAAGAAAGCTGTTGTCAGCGTGGCTGGCTCTTCGGAATCGCCACTGCGGCTGTTGCAGTGTGCGTGGGCTTGACGGAAAAATCCTGATCAATTCAAGGGCGCCTGTGATTTATGCATGATGCCGAGCAAGGTATGGTCAAGACTTTTTTGCTGCAGATACGTTCAGCGAGCTATCATGATTTCGATAGTTACCAGACCATGCCAGTACAATAAAAACTACCGTAGCGGTTGAGCATCAACAAATTTATTGCCGCCCTGCAGATTGCACAAAAGTAACCGGGGTGGATATACCAGGGGAAATCAGGCTCGAATTTATGCGCATCACCAATAAAAACTCAGTGTGTTTGACCTGAATAGATCATCCCCGTGTATGGTCGTGACCTGCTGAAATGAAAATATAGATAGAAACCTATTCTTAAGATTGTAAAAATCGATATGCATAACGACAGTCTTCACGAGATAATAATATTAAGAAATTTCATCAACGGGATGACCGGGCGGAGTTGATTTGTCGATATTCAATGAAATAAATACGCGAAATATTCGTGGTGATATCCTTGGCGGGATGACTGCCGCGGTCATCGCATTACCCATGGCACTGGCTTTTGGCGTTGCCTCCGGCGCCGGTGCCGAGGCGGGGCTTTACGGTGCCATTCTGGTGGGACTGTTCGCCTCGCTATTTGGCGGTTCTCCCACCCTGATCTCAGAGCCGACTGGTCCGATGACGGTGGTTTTTACCGCAGTCATTGCTAAATTGATCGCCACCAATCCGGATAACGGGTTGGCAATGGCCTTTACCGTCGTGGTGCTCGCTGGCTTGTTCCAGATTGGTTTTGGGCTGTTACGTCTGGGCAAGTACGTCACACTGATGCCTTACAGTGTGGTCTCCGGTTTCATGTCGGGTATCGGCATCATCCTGATTATTCTGCAGATAGGTCCCTTGCTGGGGCAACCCGCCCCCCCGGGCGGCGTCATCGCTGTAATCGAAAACCTGGGTCAAATAGTCAGCGGGATCCAGGTTCACGAAGTGATGCTTGGCGGGGTCACCCTGGCCATACTGTTTCTGACGCCTGTTCGCGTGTCGCGCATTCTACCGCCGCCTTTGCTGGCTCTGGTTGTGGGAAGCCTGCTGTCGGTCATGTTTTTATCGATCGATGATGTACGCAGGATCGGCGAAATTCCGTCCGGCTTACCTTCTTTTCAAATGCCGGTGTTCAGCATGGAGCAATGGCAGTTGATGCTGGTTGATGCAATTGTCCTGGGCATGCTGGGCAGTATCGATGCACTGTTAACCTCGGTGATTGCCGACAGCCTGACTCGAACCCAGCACAAGTCTGATAAAGAACTGATCGGTCAGGGAATAGGCAACATGATGTCCGGACTTTTCGGCGGGCTGCCTGGCGCAGGTGCCACGATGGGCACCGTTGTCAATATTCAAACCGGTGCCAGATCGGCCTTATCCGGTTTGGTCAGGGCCGGTATCCTGCTGGTTATCGTGTTGTGGGCTGCAGGCTTGACGGCTTATATTCCCCTGGCTGTGCTCGCCGGGATTGCTTTGAAAGTCGGTGTGAACATCATCGACTGGAATTTTCTCAAACGCGCCCATCGCCTCTCGTCCAAAGGGGCGCTTATCACTTATGGAGTGATCCTGTTAACCGTTTTTGTAGACTTGATTGTCGCTGTGGGTCTTGGTCTTTTCATCGCCAATGTCATGACCATCATGCGACTCTCAGAATTTCAGGAAGATCATGTCAAAGTCATATCCGGTGATGATGCTTCCGGCAATGAGTTGTCCCCATTCGAAAAACAAATGATGGAGCAGGCAGAAGGAAAGGTACTACTGCTTCGATTAAAAGGCGCAATGATCTTCGGCGTCTCGCGTGCCATCAGCAGAAAAAACTCAAGCTTGCATGGCTGCGACACGCTTATACTGGACTTGACCCGGGTGGTTCACCTGGGGGTCTCTTCAGCGCTCGCGCTGGAGGAAGCCATTAACGATATGCTTCAGGCTGGAAAGAATGTTTACATTGTCGGCGCAAGTGGTCAGCCTCGGAATCGTCTGACTCGGCTTGGTGTTGACAAGACTGTAGCGGAAAAAAACTGGCTGGAGAATGAGTCAGTGGAGAATAAAATCAAACAGCCGGATAAGGACTCAGGGGCGCAGGATGGCAAGACTGAATAATCGAGATTCTGCAGAACGCAAGTTTGATCTTGCGGTCATCGGCCAGTAGCCATTACTACTGTACTCTGATAACCAAGCCAATTTTATCTTTAAATCTTGATTACCTGATTTCTCGCGTAGCATAATTTCTGGCTATAACCCAAACGATAAAATCTGAATATTTTGCATTTACCAACGGTAATCGACCTGTACGACTCACTGGTCGCTGATTTGCAAAGGTGAAGTCATAAATTCTGCAGGATGATAGCCACTGTCTTTCAGAATACGCTTTATTTTTACCCATTTTTCTTTGCTCATGGCTGGACTTCTGGCCAGTACCCAGCCAAGTTTTCGGTCGGGAGTACCGATTACGGCGTGACTGTAATCACTTGCCAGATCGATGATCCAGTAGTCGCCCCAGAACAAACGCCAGCCAAGCAGGGAAACAAAGCTGACTTCCAGCTTTGCATTGGATTCTTTATCCACGATACGTGCCAATCCCTTAGCCTCATCAACTTCACCACTACGGGTCAAGCAGCGGTTGATGACCTGAACCTTCCCGTCTTCAAGACGCTGATAGTCAGCAGTTACATCCGCAACACAATGATCCTGAAACCGGTTAGGCAAGCGCGCAATTTCTACCCAATGCCCGAGATATCGGTCGAGGTCAACTCGTGAGACAGTATGTAACGTATTGTCCGCCATCACTTTCGAGCCTGACAACAGTGCCATAATGAAACTGACAAAGATTGTCATACCAATAGTCAAACTGCGAATGTCAGCACGGTACAGGTTCATAATCCAATGCCTTCTGCATCGGCAATGGATTGCATATCCTTGTCACCCCGTCCCGACAGATTAACCAGCAGAATCTGATCAGGTTGCATCGAAGCTGCCATCTTGATGGCTTGGGCAATCGCGTGACTGCTCTCCAGCGCAGGTATGATGCCTTCAGACAGACACAGTCTGTGAAAAGCATCGAGAGCCTCCCGATCCGTGACGGCTACATACCGGGCTCGACCACTGTCTTTCAACCAGGCATGCTCCGGCCCAACCCCGGGATAATCCAGGCCAGCCGAAATCGAATGAGTTTGCATGATTTGTCCATCATCGTATTCCATCAGGTAGGTGCGGTTGCCATGCAAAACACCGGGCCTGCCGGCAGACAAGGGAGCTGAGTGCCGACCGCTTTCAAGGCCTTCACCACCTGCTTCAACGCCATACATTGCAACAGATGGATCGTCAAGAAACGGGTGAAAAAGCCCGATAGCATTCGATCCTCCGCCGACACAGGCTATCAGCGCATCCGGTAATCTCCCCGTCATTGCAAGAATTTGCTGGCGAGCTTCACGCCCGATGACGGCTTGAAAATCGCGTACCATTTGCGGATACGGGTGTGGCCCTGCAACCGTACCAATAATATAGAAGGTATCATCGATGTTGCTTACCCAGTCACGCAAGGCTTCATTGAGGGCATCCTTGAGTGTACGCGCACCAGACCCGACCGGACAAACATTCGCGCCGAGTAATCGCATCCGGTAAACATTCGGTTGCTGCCGTTCGATATCGGTTTCGCCCATATAAACATCACATTCGAGTCCGAGTCGAGCAGCCACCGTTGCACTGGCAACGCCATGCTGACCGGCTCCGGTTTCTGCGATGATACGTTGCTTCCCCATGCGTTTCGCCAACAACGCCTGACCGACACAGTTATTGATCTTGTGTGCACCAGTGTGATTGAGGTCTTCCCGTTTCAGATAAATTTGCGCTCCCCCAAGCTCTCTGCTGAGAGACTTCGCATGATAGATGGGTGAAGGGCGACCGACATAATGCTGCAAGTCAGCGTCTAGTTCAGCAATAAATTCAGGGTCGATTCGACAATTCGCGTACTCTTGCGCCAATTGCTGCAACGGCAAAATCAGGGTTTCCGCAACAAAGCGTCCACCATAGGGGCCAAAGTGGCCATTTTCATCGGGGAAGGTAGTAGTATCAGTCATGGTTTCCATATCTCAAAGGTTTACTCTTCAGCATTGACCGCTCCATGGCCGAGGTTCAATAAATTATCTATCGGTGTTGCAGAAATTCAGGGTAGTTTTCACTCTTTGCTGGTCGATTGCCGGATAGCAGCAGATTGCAAACGGGATGCAACGCGGGCTGCATTGATTTGAGTTTGATCCAGAATTTTGGGGTACAAATGCCAGTGATACTCAATACTGGCAGATTGATGAATCAACCTGGTTTCCAGCCATGCCCGTTGTGTATCGGTCAAATAAGGCAGCGTTAACAACGCCGGAGCTATCCAGGCCAGATAGGTGCTAACCAGTTCTGAATCCCATGTATCATTTCCATCTTGAAGGATGCCTGACTGCGGAAAGTCTTGAACCGGCAAGTCTTCTCCATCCTGACTGTGTACTCTGCTACGGTCGTTGTTCCAGATCACCCAGCGGATTTTTGGATGGATTCCGGCACGTCGAGCCACCATTGCCTCGAGCCGTTTGGCCTGGGGAAAAGCGGGTAATGACCTGGATTCCGTTGCCGGATCCACGCAAAGCCATCGAGCCTGACGGGGTAAAGTTTGAACCGTTCCCCGGGACAGGGTGGAATGCAACAAAACAAGCGGTTTCTCTTCTTCGGAATCCAGCAACCAGCATTCCTGCTGGTCCCGTAACTGAAATGGCAAGGTTGGAGTCAATATCCGGATTTGCTCGATCAGGGCTTCACAGACGGGTCGGGATTGAGAGGCTCCTGGCAAAACCTGCCGGGGAATATCAACCTGACCATCTTGCTCGGACCATAATGCTTGCAGATACCATTGTAATCGGGGCTGATCGTGCTGGTTCAGACTACCCCACTCCGCAGGTGCCCGCGATTGCAATTCAAGCTGCCAGACACAACCATTTGAACTTCTCGCTCTGCCTCCATTGATTTCGATGACTTGCTCGACGCCACTAAACGGATTAAGCCTGCGCAACGCAAAGAAGTTCAAATCAAAGGAATCAGCCATTGCAGTTTTCAAGCCGACTGCGCAAGATTTCGATGATGGATTCGAAAGGTTCCTGCATCTCTGGCGGTATCACTTCGAACAGATACTCGACTTCATCCAGTACCGTTTCAATCTGGTCGCGGGTCGTAATTTGATCCAGACTCATGGCTACCTTGTTCAAGTAAGCATAAGGGTCGATACCATTCATATTATCATCCGATTTTTAATATACGGTCGCTAGCACCATGGATCATGCTGCATTCGTGTTATCGTGCGTTAGACTGTCCCGGGCAAGACTCAACAGTAGCCGGGACATACTGTCATGCCGGCCCAGATATTCGGATTGGTGCAATTTGAGGCCAGAGTGATATTGTTGTGCTGTTTGCAGTGCTTGCGGAATATCCGTTACCACATGGCGTCCGGCAGCCAGAAAATAAGGCACCACTATGACCTCGGTCGCACCGGTTTCGACACACAGGTCCACGCCGGTCGGAATATCCGGTTCTGCCAGCTCCAGAAATGCAGGCACAACACAAACGAATTCGGGAGTTGCTTGCTTATGCAACTGCCGGGCAAGTGCCTTCACCTCTTGATTCGAAGCTTCACGGCGGCTGCCATGAGCGATCAGTAACAAGGCTTTCATGTTCTTTCCTCCTGGTTTTGCAGCGTAGAATCACGCTGGGGTAGATTGCACAGTACGGCGATATCGTTCGAGCGCCCGCACCCGGCTCAATTTCAGATCAGTGATCGGAACACTGTTATCGCAGTCGCTCGACCATCGATGGATATAGGCGCGTTTCGGGTCAAACTTTTCAGCCTGGATGTCTGCGTTGAATATCCGATAATAAGGTGCAGCATCGGTGCCGCATCCGGCCACCCACTGCCACCCCAGCGTATTGCTGGCGCGGTCAGCATCCACCAGGGTATCGGCAAACCAGTTCGCACCCTCGCGCCAGTGGATGCCAAGATTTTTGGTGAGAAAAGAAGCGACCACCATGCGTACCCGGTTGTGCATCCACCCGGTCTGCCAGAGTTCGCGCATGCCGGCATCGACCAGAGCGATGCCGGTTTCACCGTGCTTCCATCGATTCAGGTTTTCATGGCCCGGATCAGACTCCCAGGCTGTTGCATGATCAAACAAAGGATTCATCGAGCGCTCGGCGCTGTGCGGGAATGCATGTAGCACATGCCGGGCAAACTCTCGCCAGCCGATCTCGGTGAGAAATCGCCGGATTGAAAGTCGAGAGGTATCAGACATTTCATGGCACTGCCGCAAGCGGGCTTCAGCGTACACATTCACTACCGACAGTTCTCCGAAATGCAAAGCAGCCGACAAACGGCTGGTACCCGGTTGTGCGGGTAGCTCTCTTAGCTTGTCGTAGCCGGCAACCGGCCCGTTGAGAAACTGATGCAGATGGACGAGTGCATTGCGTTCACCCGGTTGCCAACAGGGCTGCAATTTTAACTGCAGGCGTTGATCCGGCAATAATCCCAACCGGTCCAGTGTGGCTTGATCTGCAGAAATGGCAGCACCGACTGGCCGGGGTGCCGGCATCAAACGTTGCCGTGGTCGATCGCAAAGCAAATGATTTTTCAAGTGCTTCCAGAAAGGCGTGAACACGCGATAGGCAGTACCGTCTTTCTTCATGGCATCTTCCGGCATAACCAGACAATCATCATCGAAGATCCGGTATGAAACTCCTGACCTGTTCAGTGTTTCCCGGACTGGTTTTTCTGCTGCTTCGATAGCAGGATCCAGCAAGCGGTTCCAGAACAGATTCCGTGCCCGGATTTGCGAACAAAATTTCACCAGTTCCTGCTCGATCGGGCCATATAAAAAATGTAGCCGGATGCCCAGCCTGGCCAGTCGCTGATACAGGTCAAGCAAACTGTGATGCAGGTACCATCTCGCAGCAGCGCCTTCGGACAATGCGGAATGTAGCTGCGGATAGACGAACACCGCTTCAACCGGCAACCCGGAAGCGACTGCGGCTGAAAGTGCCGGATTATCCTGCAGTCGAAGATCGCGCCGAAACCAGATGACTGTTTTCATGATCAGCTGTTTATCCGGCGTACAGTAGCAGAAGACCCGGTCTGCATTGGCACACTGGAACGCAGCACTTTCAAACCAACCGATATAC
The DNA here is from genome assembly GCA_024763505.1 of Gammaproteobacteria bacterium. GTDB lineage: Bacteria > Pseudomonadota > Gammaproteobacteria > JACNJF01. The sequence goes on along the minus strand of JANTFI010000070.1, from coordinate 5,792 downwards.
GTGATCCCAGCCGGATACCACCCGCTTGCTCGAAACCTTTCAGTGGTTCATCGCTGCACAGGCCTCCGAGCATGACGGGTACATCCAGACTATTGGCCAGATTTTCCAGCTCATCCAGCAATACCCGGGCATTCACCGAATAGCGGGAAGACACCACTACCCCTCGCGCCGCCGATCGCTCGACGACCCGCGGCAGTTGATCGATCGGACAATCAGCGCCAAGGTAGAGTACCCGATATCCCTGTTGCAGTGCCGATAGTGAAAACAGCAACAAACCGATTTCGTGATGAGAACCGGGTAAACCGGCACAAATGATACGTGGGCCATGAACCTGAGAAATAGCATGATGAAAACGCGCACCCAGACGATTGCGGACCCAGGCCGAGTAGAAATGCTCTTCGGCAATGCCGGCATCACGTTGTTGCCAACGCTCGCCAAGTTCGATCAGCACCGGCTCGATCAGCCGTTCGGTTACCAGGTCCATCGGGTGAAGCGAAATGGCTTCATTGAATACAGACTCCAGCCGTTCATAACTGAAATCCTCGATCGCCTGCAGGGTATTATTCAAATATGTTTTCCAGACCCCGTCCAGCCCTCCCAGCCGCTCTTCGCTTAGCGCCTTGTGGTCACCCGACTTCAGTTCGCGGGCAATGGCAGGCAACGAATGGCCTTCATTCAATAGTATCAAAATACGTTCGACCCGCTGGATATCAGCCTTCTGATACAAGCGATGACCTTTCGGAGTTCTCTCGGGTTTGAGCAGCCCATAGCGTCGCTCCCAGGCTCGTAGAGTGGAGGTGCCGACTCCGGTTTTTTCAGCCAATTTCCGGATCGGAAAGCGCACTTGGCTATCAGACCGGTTTTCGGCAGTCTGGATTAACGGCTTCATCATTCTGCTATGCCCCCTTTTTCATTGTAAGTATGCTGTTCAAACCCGGACAGGTTGAATCCGGCAATCCGGCCGGGTCAACAACATTTGCACAGTGCCGATATCCCTTTCGAGAAAACCACCTTCACAATAACAAAAATAGTATTCCCACAAGCGGATAAAGGCATCATTATAACCAAGCGCCTTGATTTCCCCGACATTCCGGAAGAAGCGCTTGCGCCAGGCTTTGAGTGTGCGCGCATAATGCGGCCCGATATCCTGAAGATGAAAGACTTTCATATCGCTGTATCTGGCAACGGTGTTACAAAGGCTGCTGACAGATGGCAGAAACCCGCCTGGGAAGATATATTTTTTGATGAAATCGACGTCTTTCAGCGCGCTTTTATAAAAGCGGTCGGTAATCGTTATCGCCTGTAACAGCATCATGCCATCTTCTGCGAGCAGACTGTTACATTTCTCGAAGTAGGTACGCATATACTGATGGCCGATGGCTTCGATCATCTCAACCGAGACCAGCTTGTCATAGGTGCCTGTCAAATCACGATAGTCTGCGCACAGCACGGTTATCCGGTCTTCCAGTCCCGCAGTTTTGACTTTTTTCACTGCCAGCTGATATTGCTCGTTCGAGATCGTGGTGGTAGTGACCTTGCAGCCATAGCGTGAAGCGGCATGGATTGCCAGACCGCCCCAGCCAGTACCAATCTCGAGCAGGTGATCGCTGCCATCCAGCTGTAATTTTTTACAGATGAGGTCAAGTTTTGCAACAGAGGCTTCGTTCAGGCTCATTGTTTCATGTTCGAAATAAGCGCTGGAATACATCATGGTCGGATCAAGAAACAGCTGAAACATCTCATTACCGATATCATAATGCGCAGATATATTTTTCTTGCTGCCCTGTTTCGTGTTTCGGCTGAGTATATGACCCAGTTTGTGCAACGGGCCCTTCAAACGACTGAAGCCGTAATCCATGTTATCCATGACATGACGGTTTTTGAGAAAAATACGGATCAATGACAACAGATCCGAGCACTGCCAACTGCCTTTCATATAGGCTTCTCCCGAGCCTGGAGTGCCACCGAATGCGACATCGATATAGAAGCTCGGGTGAGTAACGTCGATGTGTACCGGCTTCGGAAAATCATCCGTGGTTTCGCCGTAGTACCACTCATTGCGGCCATCCCGCACGACGAGCTTGCCGTTTTCAATCTTGCGCAGATGTTTGTGCAAAAGTCGTATAGCCATCCTGATAACCCAGTTTCGGTCGTTTCCGGGAATCAGGTTAGCCGGTAATGGTTTGATAGAACGATTCATGATTCTCTCGATTCAATTTTGTTGATCGTGGTAGCGGGATGGTCGTAAACAGGCGTCCGTTTGATGAGCAATCTAAGTGCTTCGAAATAAATACCCGCGACCACTTTGACCGTAACCAGAGGAAAACGCACAAGCGCTCTAGCCAGGTTGTAAGAGCTTATGTCACGCGCATACAGATCGAGTGTTGCATCGAACATTTTTTGATCTTCGATGTAATTCTGCATGTGCACATTCAGCCGTTCTCCAGGCTCACCGAAACGCCAGTCATACTTGATATTCATCGGCATAAAGGGAGAGACATGAAAATCCTTCACGGGTGTGTAACGATGCATGTGATGACCGGCATCGCTGACATCCATTTCCGAAGTCAACACATAGCAGTACTGCTCTCTCCAGGGCGTGTTATTGACTTCTGCAATGATATGCTCGACTGCAGTATCCTGTTCATCGTAACAGTAATAAAAACTCACCGGATTAAAGCCGAAACCAAAATAGCGCATATGCGTAAGCAAACGAATCGGTCCATTCGATCGCAATCCGGTTTGCTCGAAGAGCATTTCTCTGACAGCTTCGACCAGCGGCGTTCTGTCATCACCCAGATGATCACGACGCCGGAAACTTGCAATATTTTTCCTGTCAACCGACCAGAACCAGTGTTGCTGAAACAGATCGGGCAACTCTTCAAGGTCGAGATACATCATGTAAAGCCGATAGTCGAAGCAATGCGGTTTCGGAGCAAAGCGACGGTGCCTAACCTGCCCTTCGTAGATTCTGCTTTTCACGCAGCACCTCCTCGAAATGTGATACTGCATCCAGCGCACTCACCATGCCATCTTCATGAAAACCGTTGCGCCAGTAGGCACCGCAATACCAGGTATTGAGTGTGCCATTGATTTCATTATGCCTGCCTTGAGCTGCGACGGAATCCGGCGTGAACAGGGGGTGATCGTATTCGATTTGCTTGATGATCTTGCGCTCGTCAATTTCACTGCTGTTGTTGAGCGTGACGCAGAATGTGTCTGTAGACTGTATACCTTGCAGGATATTCATGTTGTAAGTCAGTGCAACTCTTTGCTGCTCGATACCAGAAAGATGGTAGTTCCAGGCAGCCCAGGCCTGTTTGCGCTGCGGCAAGATAGACGCATCGGTATGTAGAACCGCTTCGTTACGCTGGTAGGGAATCGCCTTCAGCACCTGGGTTTCATCGCTACTGGGTTTTTCCAGCATGCGAAGTGCCTGATCGCTATGACTTGCGATAAACACTGCGTCGTATCGTTCCTTTTGATCATGATCGGTAAAGATTTCAACATGGGTTTCATAGCGCTTGATGGTTCTGACGGGTGTATTCAGCCGTATCCGGTCCCTGAATGATGCAATCAATGGATCCAGATAATTGCGCGACCCTCCCTTGATCACATGCCATACCGGCCGGTCGTTGACGGATAACAGACCGTGATTGTGAAAAAAACGGATAAAAAACTTCGCAGGAAACTGGTTCATCAAACGCGGATCCGTCGACCAGATGGCTGACCCCATAGGGATGATATAGTGATCGATAAATTCCTTCGAATACCCATTAACAGCCAGATACTCTCCAAACGGAAGTTCGGCATCATCGTTATCGATCGATGCATAGGCGTCGCGATTGAAGCGCAATATTTCCTTCACCATGCGGATAAATGAAGGCTTGAACAGATTGCGTCGCTGGGCAAAAAGACTGTTGATCGTGTCCCCGTTATATTCGAGGCCACTGACCGCGTGCTTGACACTGAAGCTCATGTTGGTCGGTTGCACTTTGACATCGAGTTGGGCAAGTAATTCTGTGAAACGGGGATAGGTCCAGTAGTTAAATACAATGAAGCCCGTGTCGATGGCATACTGTCTGCCAGAATGCTCGACATCATGGGTGTGGGTATGGCCTCCTATATAGTCATTCGCCTCGTAGACAGTTACATCATGCTTCTGACTGAGCTTACAGGCGGCAACATTTCCCGCTATTCCGCTACCGATAACAGCAATATTCATCATTCACTCCACTTCTGCGGTACACGTTGCACCTTCTTGATGTCATAACCGAGCTCACCGATGTACTCGACAAGCGCTTCATAATCGGCTTCACTGATGACTGGCTCGCGCGCCATCAACCACACATAATCACGAGCCTTTCTTGCGATGATGGTCTTGCTGTAATCGTCATCCAGATAGACGATTCGATAATCGGCCTTGATTGGCCAGATGAACTGCATTCCCCACAACGCATTGCTTTTGGTATCGGTGATATACCCGGTTGGGTGGTAGCTTTTTACCTCGCCATCGAAACTTCCATCGCGAAACGTGAAAGTCGTATCAATGCTGCCATCGTTATTTCTGGCATAGGTTTCCACCGCATTATGTGCATCTTTTTCGATGAAGGTGGGAATATTGGCAATGACATACCAAACCCCCATAAAGCGGTCGATATCAACATAATCAACGGCCTTCATCGGCGCGTGCGAGCTGCAGCCCGCTAACAGAACGGTGAGTAGTAGTGCGAGTGACTTCACCGGTCTTCATCCTCGTTCAATGTTTCATCTCTGATAAGTGCAGCGGAGATATATCGGATTATCGATCCATTATCGACGACGCTTTCCAGTGCCAGCCAGCGTTTGTCGCCCGAATACCACAGGTCGATTACGCCACTGCCAGCCTTAAGCCGGTATTTATTGGCACGAATGGTTCCGCCTGACGTATTGAGTTCCTGCATTCCCAGCGACTGGAAAGTGCTTTGCTCGTATTCACCGGTCTGCGTGTTGAGCAGCCGCTGACTACGGAGTTTGTCGATATCCCAGTAAGCGAAAGTATGCACACAGGCGTCCAATTCCTTATTACCGGTTTTTGTCTCTACTTCGAACCGGCCCGCTGACGACAGCTTGCCGCGAACGAACAGGGCATCACCATTATCATCCGTTTTCGATTCAATCGTGCGCACACAATTATCACGCCAGATCTCTGTCGTCGTATGTTCATAACGGTAAACCGGCACGAACAGCAAGCGATAGACAAAACGAGCCGTGGTGGTAATCTTTGTTTGGTCACCTTCTTCGTTGATGCGAACCTGATGCGTACCAAATTCGTCGTCATCGAGATAGACCGTGAAGACAAATTTTTTGTCAAATGATTGTTCTGCCGAAGCCATCACAACAGGACTGGCGACAAGGAAAATGAAAAACAGGAAAACTCTGTTGAACATGAAAATTTCAAGCATGTTTTGACCCTCCGATTTCCTTGTTTAATGCCTTCGGCAACCAGGGGATAAAGGCATTTGTCGATCGAATATAATCACGATAGCGAGCGCGGCGCTCACTGATATCCTTTTCCATCAGCGCAACACCCGAAACTTTCAGTAACAAAACTGTCATCAATACCGGCGAAATGACGATCCACCAGACTCCGCTGTTAATGGCAAACAGGAAATACGCCCACCAGATCAGACTCTCACCGAAATAGTTCGGGTGACGACTGTATCGCCACAACCCCGTATCCAGCACCTTGCCTGCATTGCCAGGATTACGTTGAAAACGGTAGAGTTGCCAATCGGCAATGGCTTCAAACA
>JANTFI010000069.1 GCA_024763505.1 Gammaproteobacteria bacterium | reverse complement strand
CGCCCTTCTTATACTTTAAATCTGGATAACCAAATTAGAAGTTGTGCTTCAGACCAACGATTGTGCTGGCATTGCCACCATCAGCATCTTCAGTCGCAGTTTCAATGTAAGCTTGTGTACGCTTGCTCAGGTTATGGTGATAACCCAGAATTGTGCCATTCACGTCAGCAGCGTCCAGAGCGCCGTAATGCAACAGCACCTTGCCAGCAGAACCTACTTTGGCAGTAGCTTGAAGTGTGGTGACTTTATCTTTGCCCATATCTTCGCCATCAGCATAGCCAAAACCAACAGTAAAACCGTCGCCTGCATAGTTAACAGATAAAGCGGTAGCTGAGTCACCGTCTGTGATACTGAGGAAACCAACGCCAACAGAAACAGGACCCGCCGGGAAGTTAACAGCAATGTTATAACCGTCGGTCAGGTTATCAGTGTCGGCTTCATCCATAACAATTGCAGCTTGAACAGATACATCACCAAATTTATTGATGTAAGCACCAACGTCGCTCCAGCGGCCGCCCAATACATAACCACCGATCTTGCCGAAGTGGTTGAAAGGATCCAGATTTCCTTCAACCAGGTTGTATGAAGGACCCCAGGTAGTACCAAGTGCAACGGTACCGAAATCACCTTTCAGACCAACCAGACCGATACGGTTGCCAACACCGCCTCCTTGCTCGTCAGCAGTGTAACCCAGTTCGAAGTGATAGATAGCAGCCATGCCGTTACCCAGATCTTCTGAACCTTTAAAACCGAAGCGTGAAGAATCGTTGACAATGCCAACGTTATCGTTATCAGAAGCAACAACCAGACCAATGCGAGCACGACCGTATACAGTTGTGTCAGCTACAGCAGTACCAGCCATTACAGCAGCAACAGCACCAGCGATGATTACAGACTTTTTCATAATTATTTACCTTGTAAGTTAGAAAAAATTTAAGTTACGTCCAGAAGTCTTGAGCAGCACTTCCGATGTGGTGGTGATAATACACAGCAAATTTTCAAATGCAACTGTTTTTTTGCTTTAATACAACAAATTAACGCCGATTCTGGATTGAAAATTTTGGCTGGTTCACGTTTTATTGGTAAATAGCTGTTGCTTTATTACAACTATTCATCAAACTGTATCATTTTGGTATACATAATTATCAGATCAAACCTGTATTGTGAATAAAGTTTCATGGCGATGCTTTCAGCAAGGCTAAATGCTATGATGCGTCACCCCGTAGTTTGCACCTGACCCTATGAAACAATTATTCGATTTTTTCCCGATTCTGCTGTTCTTTATTGTCTACAAGTTCTTTCTCGATTTGCCAGACGCATGGATTCTCGCCATCAATGGCTGGTTTCCTTTCATGCAAATGATTCCCGGCGAAGCCAGACATGCAATCTATCTCGCCACGCTGGTTGCGATTGTGGCTACCTTTATTCAGGTGGCCGTGACTTTCGCGATCAAGAAGAAAATCGAAAAGATGCACGTCATCACACTGATTTTGCTGCTGGTATTTGGCGGCGCCACGCTGTACCTGAAAGACCCGGTATTTATCAAATGGAAACCGACCGCAATCAACTGGCTGTTTGCAGCGGTGTTTCTGGGCAGCCAGTTTATTGGCAAGAAATCATTGGTCGAACGCATGATGGGCCACGCACTTCATATCAATGACCCTCTGGTATGGAAACGACTGAATCTGGCCTGGGTCGGATTTTTCATCTTTTCCGGTATCGCCAATATTCTGGTCGCATTTAGTTTCAGTGAAGATATCTGGGTCGATTTCAAGCTGTTTGGCCTGATGGGTCTGACCATTATTTTCGTGATCGGCCAATCCTTTTATCTGGCTCGCTATCTGCCTTCTGATGACAATCAACCCGAGGAGAAACCCTGATGCTTTACAGTATTGTAGGCACCGATTTTCCGGACAGTCTGGAAAAACGCATGGCGGCTCGCCCTGCGCATGTCGAACGCCTGCAGCGATTGATAGCCGACGGTCGTTTGATTCTGGCAGGCCCGAATCCGGCCATCGACAGCCCCGACCCCGGTGCCGCCGGATTTACTGGCAGCCTGATCGTGGCCGAGTTTGATTCCCTGGAACAGGCACAGGACTGGGCCGATCAAGACCCCTATGTCCAGCAAAGCGTGTATCAATCGGTCGAAGTCAAACCGTTTCACAAGGCATTACCCTGAAGCATTACCGGAAACCGGCATGCCTTCTTCACAGAAACCTCGATGCGTTTTTTTCGATCGCAACAGCATCGACCTTGATGACCTGGATTGGAGCGCTATCCAGAGCAGCACCGATTTCACCTCTTTTGACCATACCACACCGGAACAAGTCACACGCCACGGCGCGCAGGCAGAGATCATCATCAGCAATAAGATCCGGCTCGGTACCCGCGAGTTTGCCGCCCTGCCCGACCTCCGGCTGGTTTGCGTGATCGCCACCGGCACCAATAATATCGACCATCAAGCGGCTGCCGCGCACGGTGTCGAAGTCAGGAATGTGCAGGATTACGCCGCCGCATCGGTCAGCCAGCATGTGATGATGTTGATGCTGGTGCTGGCCACGCGCTTCGTCGATTACCAGCAAGACATCCGCGAGGGTCGCTGGCAGACACAGGATCAATTCTGTCTGCTCGATCACCCGATTCAATCCCTGCAGGGCGAAACGCTCGGCCTGATCGGTTATGGACATATTGCCCGGGCGGTTGAGCAAAAAGCGCGCGCCTTCGGCATGGAAGTGATCATATCCCAAAGCCTGCGAGCCGGTGCTGCGCCGCAACCGGGGCGGGTTTCGTTTGCAGAACTGCTGGAGCGAAGCGATTTCATCAGCCTGCACTGCCCGCTTAGCGAATGGAGTCGGAACCGTTTTGGCGAAAATGAATTTTCAGCCATGAAGCCGGGCGCATTTATCATCAACACTGCGCGCGGCGGTATCATCAACGAAGCGGCCTTGCTTCAGGCCATACAGCAAGGCGAGATCGCCGGTGCTGCGCTGGATTGCATCGAACAGGAACCACCTGCCGCGGATAACCCGATCATACTGGCGAATTTACCGAACCTGATCATCACGCCGCACAATGCCTGGGGCACGCGGCAGGCGCGGCAAAAACTGGTCGATGGCACGGCGCGGAATATTCAACAATATATAGAGCAGAAATCTATTGTGCAGGACCTGGCATGAACGCCCATCGTATGTTGCTGGCCGGTCTGGTGTTTCTTTTGCTTGCAGTTGCGCTCGGTGCTTTCGGCGCGCATGCACTGAAATCCATGATCAGTGCAGCGCAACTGCAAATATGGAAGACCGCATCCAGCTATCATTTTTATCATGCACTGGGGTTGGTCGGTCTGGCGATCTGGAGTCAATCTGCCCATCGCAATCTGGCCAGCCAGATCGCGGGGTGGTGTTTTATTCTGGGGATATGCCTGTTTAGCGGCAGTCTGTATCTGTTGGCCTTGACGGGTCAGAGTTGGCTGGGTATGTTGACGCCGTTGGGTGGATTACTGTTTATGGCCGGCTGGGTCGGCTGGATAGTGGCGGTGATGGGTCAAAAACTATCGCAATGATTTACTGCATTGGGGAAGCCACCAGGCAAGTCCGCCAACTTCACTCAGGTTTGCTGACTAACCGGGGCGACCCGAAAAAGCGACTCGCCGGGTGTAACGATTCAATTATTGCGGAACAATACCTGATTACCCATTTCTCGCAGTAACTTGTCTTCTTTCTCGATGCGTGAAGCCATCGCTTCGCCGACCAGAGACAAATCATAACCAAGTTTGGTAATACTATCGCGGGCATCCGCCCCTTCGTATTTGTCGTTGAACTCGACAAAGTAATCGGTGGTGCGTGAAATCACCGGGTAAATTTCATGCGCGATGGCCTTGATCGCTTCGCGCCGCTCCTTTCCTTCCATGATGCGCTGATAGATTTCAAAATGGCCCTGTGCCGCATAATCGACCAGCATTTGGTTAAACTGCTTGAGTTTTGCCAGTAATTCATCGAGTGAGGTATCTGCAGCTTCAAGTGCACCCAGTTCACAAAAACAGACCAGAACCTGCTGGCGTCTTTTCAATAATTCTTCAATGGTATGAGACAGACGATTGCGTCGATCATCCTCACTGGATATTCGTTGTGCAATTTCCTTGATCGTTTGTATCTGTGATTGTGGCATGGCGTACTCTTGATTTTGCTTGGGTTATTATTCAGTCATTATCGGGCTTATTGTATTTCACTGAAGGCATCCAGATCGAGAACCAGATCCATGACCTGCTGCCCCATCATTTTGATAACACCTTCACGTCGGTTCGAGCCATCGATCGAAAAGTCAAAAACATACAACCTGCATAATGACATATTTCCCGGCGAAGTGCGACATAAACGCAGCCGTTTGAGTTCCACTGTCTGATCCAGAAACTGCGCGTTAACGCGCTGACAAGCTGCAGCCCCGGCCGCCACTGCGCGTTCACGGGCGCGCATGCTGTCATACCAGAAGTAGAACAGCAGAACAAAGCTAAAGAGATAAACAAATGCCGACATGGATTCTGGATTACGTTAAAATTCGGGCTTTTCCTACATTGCTACCCCATGTCACAACCGAACCAAGCCGAACGCCTCAGCAAACTGGAAATACTGTTTTGCGAACAGGAAATGACCATCGAGGCACTGAATGAGGTCGTGACACGGCAGACCCTGCATTTGCAGAACCTGGAGCAACAGATCGATTTGCTCAAACAACAGCTGAGGGAACTGAAAAAACAGATCCCCGATCCGCAGGCTATTGTGGATGAGAAACCCCCGCATTACTAGCCGATACTACGGGGGCCTGATTCGAATGATCAAGATTGCCAACCACTGTCATTATCACAAGGTGCTGGCGCGGACTCTGATTGAACGTATCGCCGGGTTTCACTGCCACGATGAATTCACGCTGAAAATTGATGACCACGGCATTACGCTGTGCACTCGCATCGAAAAGCAGCAAACCTGCTTTACCCATTCCCTGACCGACCCTGCACTACTGCGTCGAGCACAGCAAAAAAACCAGGCCTTGCTGCGCGCCTGCAGCAACAAGAAAAAGACGATCTCTACTGTGGCCGATCTCACCGCAGGCTGGGGTAAAGACAGCCTGATGCTGGCCTTTCACGGGCAGCAGGTTTTACTGCTGGAACAGAATCCGTTGATTTTTGAGTGCATGCATTTTCTGATCGAACTGGCACGCTATGAGCAACCGGACGGTTGTTATCAGCAAATGCAAATCCTCCATGAAAACAGTCTCGACTATCTGCAAAACCGGGATCCGGGCTTTGCCGACTGCCTCTATCTCGACCCGATGTTCCCGAGCCATAAATCGTCAGCCAAGCCGGGCAAGGATTTACAGATTCTGCAGCGTTTGACCGAAAATCAGGACATAGAAGAATTGTTTGAACTGGCGCGTCAGAGAGCCGGGCAGCGGGTGGTGGTCAAAAGGCCGCTGCATGCCGATCGCCTGTGCGGCAGTAAACCCGATATCGTGTACGCCGAGAAAACCATCCGTTTCGACGTATATCTGACTCGCCAGGTATAAAACCTTTACGAGGATCAATCTCGAAAATTATTGAATTGCAGCGGAATCCCCAGACCGGCATCTTTCAACAGCTTCATCGCCTGCTGTAAATCGTCGCGCTTCTTGCCGGTTACACGCACCTGTTCACCCTGAATTTGCGCCTGCAACTTGAGTTTCGAATCCTTGATCAACTTGACGATTTTTTTCGCACTTTCCTTGTCGATGCCTTCCTGAATCGATACCGGCTGTTTGGCATCTTTCGCCCCCTCGACCGCTTCACCGAGCTTGAGACAATCGATATCCAGCCCGCGCCGATTCATCTTTTGAATCAGCACCGGAAACATTTGCTGTAACTGGAATTTCGACTGGGCATGCATCACCAACTCCTGCCCGCTCAGTTCGATTCGGGCATCCGAACCCTTGAAGTCGTAACGCGTACCGATTTCTCGGTTGGCCTGATCGATGGCATTGGTTAATTCGTGATGGTCGATTTCTGAGACCGTGTCGAAAGAAGGCATAGTTCACATCCGTAAATTGATACAGGAAAAATCATCGCAGAAATTATAAACCGGAATCCGCAAAGCAGAAAAGTCCGCATCGCGGTTTGATGAACGCACCGGTTGCCCGGAATAATCATATTCGGCACTGCTGCAGGATTCCTTTAGACGATGATCTTCGACTGGTTGCAACGGACAGCCAAACTGAGTGCCATTGGCGTAGGCCACCAGATATTGATCCGCGTTGAGTCCAGGGCCGCGACGCACGATAACGATCTGGCGTTTTGCAACACGAAAAAAATACGGCTGGTTCAGCGCCAGTGGCGGTAACTCGATTCGATAACTCGTCGATTCCGTTTCCGTGTTTTCAGTGGTTGAAAAATCCACCAAAACATACAGCAGAAAGATAACCGCAACCCCCAGCAAAAGCCGGATCGACCGGTGCAAATTGTCGCGCTTGCGCTGACTCAAGGCTGCTGCAGCTGAACGCTTTCTCCGGCCTGTTCCGAGCAATATCGGCTCAGGCAAGCAAACAATTCTTGCTGCGGATCGCTGTCCAGACGCCAGCAGGAAGAATCCGCATCGTAATCGAAATGAAAGCCACCGCTACGCGCGGCGACCCACAATTGCTTGGCCGGGCCTTGCTTGTTGATAATGATTTGCGAACCATTATCGAATTCAAGCGTTAAGATATCACTGATCGTATCGTAATCGATATCAGCGCCCGAATCTTCAACCGCTTCTTCGATTTCGGTCATGGTATGTTCGGCAACTTCATTAAATTCGGATTCATTCATGATTCTTTTTCACTTTTCTCAATAAAATTCAGCGAGGCAGAGTTTACACAAAAACGCTTGCCGGTAATCGCCGGGCCATCATCAAACACATGGCCAAGATGACTGCCGCAATGATCGCACATGATTTCTATACGCGTGCGCGACAGACTGTTATCAATTTCGGTGCGGATTTTACTGTCATCCAGCGACTGAAAAAACGATGGCCAGCCACAACCGGAATCATACTTGCCGGCAGAACTGAACAGGATTTCTCCACAGCATTTGCAACTGTACAGACCTTCATCGGTTTTATCCCAGAACTCGCCGGTAAAAGGGGCCTCAGTCGCTTTTTCGCGGCAGATTTTGTATTCCTCTGCGGTCAACTTGTCACGCCATTTTTCGTCATCGTTCATTGTATATCTCTGGTTTATATCTCTGGTTTATATCTCTGGTTTATATCTCTCGCAGAGACGCAGAGGCGCAAAGAGAAACATAAAACTTCGCAGCTTCTCGTCTCGACGTGAGATTACTATCTATTACTGGTTGGTAACTATTCTTCGAACAGTAATATAACAAGGTAACTATTCAGCTATACATCGGCTTGCCATCGGCATAATAAATCCAGCCCTTGGCAATACGGTAAAAATACCAGACCGTCACAATCAATCCTATGATCCAGCTGACAAAGAAAAAAAGAATAGTACCGACAACCGACCACAATAAACCATACCAGAAGGTTCTCTTTTGCCAAATGAAATGCGACTCCAGCCAGGTACCTTTGACATCGTCGTCCTTGATGTAATTGATTACCACGCCCATGATCGGTGCAAACAGGATACCGATGAAAAACAAGGCTTGCAGCACGTAAACCGCGATCACATATTTTCGATTCTGGCTTACCGCTAATTCGAGATCATTGTGCATGATTATTCACCAATTGTTCAAAGGCTTGTTCATCGAGAATTTCCACACCCAGCTTTTGCGCTTTTTCCACTTTCGAGCCCGGTTTGTCGCCGGCGATGACCGCTGTGGTTTTTCCGGAAACACTGGAGCTGACTTTGGCACCCATACTGGTCAGCAATTCCTTGGCCTCAGTGCGCGTATAATTTTCCAGCGTACCGGTGACGACATAGGTCTTACCGGCCAATGGTTGTGCATTCGCGTCGGCTGCTTCGATTTCTGGCCAGTGAATGCCAGCAGCAAGAAGAGCATCGATGACTTTGTCATTTTCCTTTTGGGCAAAAAAGTGCACAATATTTTCAGCCACCACCGGGCCGACATCTTCGACCTGCATCAGCGATTCTTCATCAGCTGACTGCAATGCTCTGAAATCCCGAAAATAATTTGCCAGTGCCAATGCAGTCGCTTCTCCTACTTCACGAATGCCCAGTGCATAGATAAAACGAGGCAGAGTCGTCTGCTTGCTTTTTTCCATCGCTTCGAGCAGATTTTGCGCCGACTTTTCGGCCATACGTTCGAGTGAGGCGATTTGTTCGAGCGTCAGCGAATACAGATCGGCCACACTGTGCACCAGCTCGCGTTCGATCAATTGCTCGATGATTTTATCGCCTAACCCGTCAATATCCATCGCCTTGCGTGAAGCGAAATGCTTGATCGCTTCCTTGCGCTGCGCAGCACAGACCAGACCACCGGTGCAGCGATAGGCGGCCTGTCCATCAATCCGGACCACCTCGGAGTGGCAAACCGGACAATGGCTCGGCATCACCGGTTTCTTGAAGTCGGGTTTGCGAAATTTCAAAACCGCCGAAACGACTTCCGGGATGACATCACCGGCTCGGCGCACGATCACGGTATCACCGATACGGATATCCTTGCGCTCGATTTCATCCATATTGTGCAGCGTGGCATTGCTGACTACCACCCCGCCGACCTCGACCGGCTCCAGCCGCGCTACCGGTGTCAGCGTGCCGGTACGACCGACCTGAAATTCAACATCGAGCAATCGGGTCATCACTTCCTGCGCCGGAAATTTCCAGGCAATCGCCCAGCGCGGCGCGCGTGACACGAAACCGGCGCGGCGCTGTTGCTCGGCATCGTTCAGTTTGAACACCACGCCATCGATGTCAAAGGGAAGTTTTTCGCGGCGTTCTCCGATGCGTTGCAGGTAATCGAAACAGGGTTCGATGCCGATCAGTTTTTCGATATATGGGCTAATCGGCAGGCCCAGTGTCTTGACCAGTTGCATCTGCTCGAACTGGGTGGATGGCAGCTCCATCCCTTCGAGCTGGGCAATTGCGTAGCTGCAAAAAGTAAGAGGACGCGAGGCGGTGATTTTCGGATCGAGCTGGCGCAAGGAACCGGCCGCAGCATTGCGTGGATTGGCGAATTCCTTCGCTTCTTTCTTGCGCTGCATTTCATTGAGCTTCTGAAACCCGACATGGGTCATATAAACTTCTCCGCGCACTTCGATCAACTGTGGCACTTTTTCTGAATTCAGACGCAGCGGGATCGCAGGGATGGTACGCACATTGGCGGTAATGTTTTCACCCGATTTACCATCCCCCCGGGTGGCCCCGCGTATCAGTTTGCCTTCTCGGTACAGCAGGCTGACCGCCAGCCCGTCGAGTTTGGGCTCGGCGTTGTATTCGAGATCGCCCTGCACTTCCAGCAAATCTTTCAGGCGTTTATCGAAGGCCAGTAATTCATCTTTGGTAAACGCATTGTCCAACGACAGCATCGGCACTTCGTGTTGCACCGTTTCAAACTGGCTGGCCGCGGCAGCACCGACACGCTGGGTCGGCGAATCGTCGGTAATGAGCTCCGGGTGCTGTTCTTCCAGCGCCTGTAGCTCGCGCATTAACTGGTCGTAATACAGGTCGGTGACCTGTGGATCATCGAGCACATAATAACGGTAATTATGTTCATTGATCTCGGCGCGTAATTGCTCGATTTTCTGTAACACGCCTTGCGTCATGATTGCGCTCCCTGATCTTTGGCTCTGCCATTGGCACTGATCAGCTTTTTGCGGATGTCGGTGACATGTTGCAGGGTCAAGAGTTCATGGTTGTGATCATATACCTTGAGATCCAGAATTCGCACCAACTCGTCTACCTTTTTCAGCATGGTTTCGTAGCAATCCAGCGGAAACTGGCATTTCTCGAGATTGATGCAGCACACCAGCCCCTGCGAGACATCCTGTAACGATAATTCGGTGAACGACCCGCTTTCGCTCAGGTTGAGCAATTTGAATTCTACTTTTGGCGGTTGCTGCAGACAAAAAAAGCCCGCTTCGTCAAGACTGAAACCCGCTTCTTGCATGGCCTCGGCAATCGCCTGTACCGACAATAATTGCATATTGGCTGTTCGCAAGATATGGGCGATGCGGTGGTCTGGAATCAAATTACAAACCGCCTGCGGCAAAGCCCATGCCGGTTGCTGGTTCTGTTCTGTCGGTGCCGCCGGCTCCTTGTCCAGTGCCGGATTGATATGGATGCCAGAGACATCGCGCGCATTGACGTCCGCATCCAGCATGGCATTGATATTGGATAATTCTTCACGCAGGGCTTCGTCTTCGATAAAACCGGATTCGAGTTCGTCGTGGGTGAAGGACTTGGTCGAGGCCTGCCGACGCAAGCGGTTTTGATATAGCGAATACAGATACACGCCGACAATGCACAACACCCCGATAATGCCCAGCACCCAGCGCAGCGCGGTGGCATCCATCTCAGCCCTCTCCTGCCAGTGCCGCTGCCTCGTCGATATTCACCGACACCAGTCGCGACACGCCCGGCTCGTGCATGGTCACGCCATTGAGCGTTTGCGCCAGCTCCATCGTGACCTTGTTGTGAGTGATAAAAATAAATTGCACGTGCTGCGACATTTCTTCCACCATCGCGCAGAAACGGCCGACATTGGCGTCGTCCAGCGGCGCATCCACTTCGTCGAGCATACAGAAAGGCGACGGATTGAGTTCGAAGATGGCGAAAATAAGGGCCACAGCGGTCAATGCCTTTTCACCGCCGGATAACAATTGCAGGTTGGTCACGCGTTTGCCCGGCGGCCGCGCCATGATGGTGACACCGGTGCTGAGTAAATCGTCTTCGGTCAGTTCGAGATGTGCTTGCCCGCCACCGAACAATTTGGGGAAGCGTTCCTGCATGCGGCTGTTGACATGGTCAAAGGTTTCCTTGAAGCGTTCGCGTGTTTCCTTGTCGATTTTCTTGATCGCGTTTTCCAGAATCTGTAGTGCAGAAGTCAAATCTTCATTCTGCGAATCGAGGTATTCCTTGCGCTCCAATTGTTCATTGAATTCATCGATCGCGGCGAGGTTGATCGGTCCGAGATTATTGATCTTGCGGGTTAATTCATCGAGTTGTTTTTGCCAGCTCTGGATATCGGCATCTTCGGGCAATTCATTTTGCAAATCTTCCAGATTGAATTCGGTTTTACGCAATTGATCGACGATGGTGTGACAGCGGATATCGACTTCCTGATACTGCATTTTTTGTTGCTCGAGCTGTGAACGCACCTGATCGACGCGTTGCTGCTGCTCGTTGCGATGACGCTCGTGCGCGCGCTGTTCGGTATCGAGGCCGGTGACGCGGTCTTGCGACTCGTGCAACTCTTTTTCGATTTCGGTTTTTTGCGCCAGCAATTGCTGAAGGTTTTGCTGCAATGCCTGCAGTGGTTCATCCGCTTCGGCCAGCGCCATCTGCAATTCTTCGATGCGCGATTGATATTGACCA
The DNA here is from genome assembly GCA_024763505.1 of Gammaproteobacteria bacterium. Taxonomy (GTDB): domain Bacteria; phylum Pseudomonadota; class Gammaproteobacteria; genus JACNJF01. Next base: position 4,809 of record JANTFI010000069.1, on the reverse strand, counting down.
GATTGCTGTTCGATGCGCTCGAGGTTGAAGCGGCGCGACTCGGCTTCGGATTTCAGGCTTTGCAGTTTCATTTGCAACTGATGCTGCTGCTCGCGACTCTGGCGCAGATGTTCGCGCGCCTGCGACACTTGCTGACGCAGGATTTCTCGCTGCTGCTCCAGCGTCGCTTTCTGACCTTCGAGCTGATTGATGGTTTCCAGCTCGGCGTTGCGGCGGACGGTGGCTTGCTGCAAGTCCTGCTTCAATTCATCCTGCTGCGCGCTGAGTTCGCCAATTTCTTTTTGTAGTGTGTTGAAGCGGCCTTCCAGTTGCTCGACCCGACCGCGGCGCTGGGTGAGCTGGTTTTTCAGGTCGGATAATTCGCGCTGGGTGTTTTGCAACTGGCGCTGGCTGTCGTCGCGTTCGCGTTCGAGCATTTGCAGACGTTCGCGATCACCATCGGTTTGCGATTTCAGCAGCATCGCTTTTTCGGTGATGGCTTCGAGCTGCTGCTTGATGATCTTGATTTCCTGCTCGCGTGCGATCAAGCCGCTGTGCTCGTTTTCTTCACCGAGTTGAATCATCCAGTTGCATCCGCAATACAGACCATCCTTGCTGACCAGTCGCTGCTCGGCGCTCAGGCTGCCCTGACGCGCTTCCAGCTCGGCGCGATCTTCGCACAGATACACTTGCCCGATCAGCGCCGACAGGTCGAAACCGGCGTTGGCGAAATCGGTTAGTGGTTGCCAGCCGTCAGGCGCTTTGGCATTCGATGACAGCGGCACCTGATTGATCAGTGCGATGCCTTCATCGGCGATTTGCGCCAGCCGGGTCGGCGACAGGTTTTGATTGCCGACAAAATATGCGCCGAGGAACGGGCTGAGCACGGCTTCGACCGCCTTTTCATAACCCGGCTGCACCTTGAGAGTTTCAGTCAGTCGCTGCGACTCATCAAAGCCATTGCTGGCCAGCCATTGCTTGAGATTATCGCTGGATTCACTCAACACATTCTGCTGCAGTGCTTCCAGCGATGACAGGCGGCCGCGCAGGTTTTGCACCTCGGTGCGGTGTTCATCGAGCTGCGAGGATTGCGTGGCGATATTGTCGCGCAACTCGGCAATCGATTCGCTGTGCTGTTGCAACTGGTGCTGGCGTGCGGCAATTTCTTCTTCTTTCGCGTCGCATTGCTCGCCGAGTTGCTCGATCTGTTGATCGAAGGAATGCACGTCCAGCGATTCCTTTTCGGCATTCAGCCGTGCAATGCGCTGATCGGATTGCAGAATCTGCCGTTCGATATGCTCGATCGCCTTGTTTTCGACCTGCACTGATTGGTGTGCCTGATGATATTGCTCGTTGAATTCATCCCACTGCAGTTGCCAGTCGGCCATCTGCACTTCCGCCTGCTGCTGGGCTTGCTGGGCCATTTCAAAGGCTTCGCTGACGCTGGCCAGTTGCGGCTCGGCTTCTGCCAGCTCGGCTTCCAGCTCACGCAGGCGGGCTTCATCACTTTTGATGATGCCGCGCGATTCATCCGCCGCCTGCATGACTTTTTGCAGATCGACGCTGTTGCGTTCGCGCAGATTGTTCTGGTGGGTAATTTCCTGCTCGCGCGCCGAAATATCGGCCCCGACGGCGTAAAACTTGCCCTGGATTTCATTGTGGATATCGTTGGCCTGGGTCAGTTGCTGGTGCCCCTGCTCGATCAGTTTTTCGGTTTTACGCACTTCGGCGATAGCGGCTTGCAGCTCGGTTTCGACCTGGTCGAGTTTCAATTGCTGGCGCGCGATTTCTTCGTTGAAGGCATTGCGTTGCAACAGTAAATGCTCGGCTTCGATACGCCGCTGTTGCTGTTTCAATTCTTTATAACGCTCGGCAGTGCGCGACTGGCGCTTGAGGCGCGCCAGTTGCTTGTCGATTTCTTCGCGCAGGTCGTTCAGGCGGTCGAGGTTTTCGCGGGTGTGGCGGATGCGGGTTTCGGTTTCGCGGCGGCGCTCCTTGTATTTCGAGATGCCGGCGGCTTCTTCGAGGTAAACCCGCAAGTCTTCCGGCTTGGCATCGATAATGCGCGACACCATGCCCTGTTCGATGATCGCGTAACTGCGTGGGCCGAGACCGGTACCGAGGAAGATATCCGCAATATCGCGCCGCCGACAGCGACTGTTATTGAGGAAATACTTGGATTGCCCGGCGCGCGTGACCAGCCTCTTGACCGAGATTTCATTGTATTTGGCGAATTCACCCTGGACCGTGCCATCGGAATTGTCGAACACCAGCTCGACTGAAGCCTGACCAACAGGCTTGCGCGCTGAAGAACCGCTGAAGATGACATCTTCCATCGATTCGCCACGCAAATGCTTGGCCGAGGATTCTCCCATCACCCAGCGTACTGCATCGATGACGTTGGATTTGCCACAGCCATTGGGGCCGACGATGCCGGTCAGATTATGCGGAAACTGGATTTTGGTCTGGTCAACGAAAGACTTGAAGCCGGCGATCTTGATTTGGCTGAGACGCATACAGGAATGAGCTAGGGGTTAACGAAAATAACGACGCAGTATAGCAATATCAATGGTTAAAAGGAGTAAAAATTTGCCGACTTGCGTCTGCAAAGCATCCACTACCGGGCTCGAAATATCCGGCAAATTGAACAAACATTGGGCAACAAACCCGCGATTCTGTATCATGTCACGCCCTGCGAATCAGGGCAGCCACGTGGAAAATCTATGAAAATATTCATCTTTCTTATTCTTTTGGCGCTATCCGGCCTGACGCTGGCGCAATACAGCGACAGCGGCTATGAAGAGCCGGATGAGCTACTGCCGAAGGTCAACATTGTGGAATTGACCGATTTTCAGCAAACACTGAGCGAAGCCAAACGCGATGGCAAGATCATCCTGCTTGAAATGTCAGCCACCGATTGTGGCTATTGCCGAATGCTGGAAGCGGAAATCATCAAACCGATGCTGCGCAGCGGCGATTACGACAAGAATGTATTGATTCGCCGTTTACACATCGATAGCTATGACTTGATGAAGAATAAATATGGCAAGGATTCCACACCGACAGAAATCGCCCGCGAACTTGGCGTGTATGTGACCCCGACCCTGTTGTTTCTGAATGGCGATGGCATTGAGGTCAGTAAACGCATACTCGGCGTCAACACGCTGGAGTTCTATGGCGGTTACGTCGATCAGGCGCTGGAAGAAGGATTACAGACACTTAATAAACATTTACGATAACGGAAAACCATGAGTACAAAACCCAGTAAGAAACTCGAAACATTTGACAACCCGAAGCAGGACCGTGACTTCACCATCCGCATCGATATTCCCGAATTCACTTGCCTGTGCCCGATGACCGGCCAACCCGATTTCGCTACGCTGAAACTTGAATACATAGCAGACAAGAAGTGCGTCGAGTTAAAGGCGCTAAAAATGTATATCTGGTCTTACCGTGAAGAAGGCGCATTCCACGAAGCGGTTACCAACCAGATTCTGGATGATCTGGTCGCCGCGACACAGCCGCGCTTCATGCGTCTGACTTCGAAATTCAACGTGCGCGGCGGTATTTACACCGACGTGGTCGCCGAGCATCGCGCCGAAGGCTGGCAACCGCCCGTGCCAGTCGTCTTGCCCTGATCGCGTACCAGCCTGTGTGAGCCATGCGGTTGAACTGGCTGCTTCTTACCCGACAATAACGGCATGGATGCCACGACAATTCTGTTTCGAATCTGTCCAGTCCGGCGGGTTAAACCCGACCGGGCCGGACATGGGTTCTTTCCCGCTCTTGATTGAAAGCTGATCATCATGCCTGCCTTATCCAGCCTTTTTTCCGTATGTATCTCGGCATAGATTTCGGCACCTCCGGCTGCCGGGCCGTGGTCATCGATGCAGCGAAAAAAACGCTGGCCGAGGCCCGGCAATCTTTACCAGCCCCTGTCCATAAAGAGAGCCGAATCAGCCAGAATCCTCAACTGTGGTTACAGGCGCTGGATCGATTGCTGCAAGACCTTTCGACCCAGATTTCTTTGACTGACATCGAGCGCATCGCGATTGATGGCACATCGGGAACGGTGCTGCTTTGCAGCCACAACGGTAAACCGCTGACCGATGCACTGATGTACAACGACGCCAGCAGCGAGCAAGCGGCCCAGACTATCCGCCAGCAAAGTCAGCATTCCGGCCATATCACCATGAGCGCAAGCTCAGGGCTGGCCAAAGCCATTCAATGGTCACAATCATTGAAACAAGATCATTTTCTGGTGCTTAATCAGGCTGATTTCATCAGTAATACGCTGGCCGGTAGCTGGGGGCATAGCGATGAACATAATTCGCTCAAGCTCGGCTACGATGTGACCAACCGGCGCTGGCCTACGTGGGTTGAGACATTGCTTCCGGCCCATTCCCTGCCACAGGTTTTTGCGCCGGGAACGGTGTTTGGCAATATATGTAAAGACTTCCGGCAGCGATTCGGTTTTTCGGTCGGCTGTGAAATCTGTGTCGGTAGCACCGATGCCAATGCCGCCTTCATCGCCACTGGCGCGAATCGGCCCGGCGATGCGGTGACATCGCTCGGCACAACGATGGTGCTGAAGATACTTAGCGAGCATCCCGTCAATGATCTTTCTAGCGGTATCTACAGTCATCGGCTGGGTGATCTGTGGCTGGTCGGCGGCGCCTCCAATGCCGGGGCGGGTATTTTGCGGGATTTTTTCAGCGAGCAGGAAATTGTCGAGCTGTCAGAACAGATGAATATCGACCAGCCCAGCGGGCTGGATTTTTACCCGCTACGGCACAAAGGCGAGCGCTTTCCGGTCAACGATCCGCAAAT
>JANTFI010000068.1 GCA_024763505.1 Gammaproteobacteria bacterium | reverse complement strand
CGCCCCGATCAAATCATCGATTACCTGGCGCTGATGGGTGATACCTCCGACAATATCCCCGGCGTGCCCAAGGTCGGGCCGAAAACGGCCAGCAAGTGGTTGAATGAATATGGCAGCCTGCAGGGCGTGCTCGAACATGCCGATGACATCAAGGGCAAGGTGGGTGAAAACCTGCGTGAATCGAAGGATTTTCTGCCGATGTCTTATCAGCTGGCGACGATCAAGATGGATGTTCCACTCGATTTCGAGCTGGAAAGCCTGAAGCAACAGGAAGTCGATGCCGATAAATTGATCGAGTATTTTCAGCGATTCGATTTCAATCGCTGGCTCGAGGAATTGGCTGACGAAGGCATCACCTCCAGCCAGCAGCTTGAGGCGACCCCCGATACGCAGTATGAAACCGTGTTGACGCAACCGGCGCTGGATCGCTGGCTGGGGCGGATTCGTCAGGCCGGTGAATTCACCATCGATACAGAAACCACCAGCATCAATTACATGGATGCCGAACTGGTCGGCTTGTCACTGTGCGTGAAACCGCACGAAGCCTGTTATATCCCGGTCGCGCATCATTACCCCGGCGCGCCCGAGCAATTATCGCGTGACCATGTGTTGCAGCAAATCAAATGGACACTGCAGGATGAAAGCGTCGGCAAGATCGGTCAGAACATCAAATACGATCACCATATCTTCCACAAATACGGTATCGAAATGAAAGGCATTTGGCATGACAGTATGCTCGAATCCTATGTGTTGAACTCCACCGCAACGCGACACAATATGGATGATCTGGCGCGCCATTATCTGAATCGGGAAACCATCCATTACGAGGATGTGGCCGGCAAGGGCGCCAAACAAATCAGTTTTGACCAGGTCGCGCTGGAACAGGCCGGGCCTTATGCCAGCGAAGATGCCGATATCACCTGGCAGTTACATCAAACCCTGTTTGCCAGGCTGGAACAGGAACCGGGGTTGCTGAAGGTTTATCGAGAAATTGAAATGCCGTTGGTCGAAGTGCTGGCGAAAATCGAGCAAAATGGCGTCAGCATCGACCTCGCATTGCTCAACCAGCAGGCGCAGGAAGTCGATCAATTACTCGACCAGATTCAGCAGCAGATTTATGAGCTGTCTGGTGAGCATTTTAATCTCAGCTCGCCCAAGCAAATCCAGACCGTGCTGTTTGATAAACTGAATTTACCGGTACTTCGAAAAACCCCGAAAGGCCAACCTTCGACCGCCGAAGATGTTCTCGAAGAATTGGCGCAAGAGCATGAAATTCCGCGACTTTTGCTCGAACACCGCAGTCTGAACAAACTCAAGACCACGTACATCGACAAATTGCCGCAGGAAGTCAATCTGACCACGCAGCGCATTCATACTTCGTATCACCAGGCAGTGGCATCGACTGGTCGCCTGTCGTCGAGTAACCCGAACTTGCAAAATATCCCGATACGAACGGCGCAGGGGCGACGCATCCGTGAAGCCTTTATTGCACCACCGGGGCGCAAGATCATGGCACTCGATTATTCCCAGATCGAGCTTCGTATCATGGCGCATCTGTCCGGCGATGAGAGTTTGCTCAATGCTTTTGCCCAAGGACTGGATGTGCACCGCGCCACTGCCGCCGAAGTCTTTGGCATGGCACTTGAAGACGTAACCACCGAGCAACGCCGCGCCGCCAAGGCGATCAACTTCGGGTTGATCTATGGCATGTCGGCGTTTGGCCTTGGAAAGCAACTGAACATCGGTCGCAACGAAGCGCAGCAATACGTCGACCTGTATTTCAAGCGTTACCCCGGGGTCAAGCGATATATGGAAGAAACCCGTGCGCTGGCACATGAAAAAGGTTATGTCGAAACCGTATTCGGTCGTCGCCTGTACCTGCCAGAATTACAATCGCGCAATGCCCAGCGTCGTCAGTATGCCGAACGCACCGCGATCAATGCACCGATGCAGGGCACTGCGGCCGATATCATCAAACTGGCGATGATCCGGGTCGATGACTGGTTGAAAGTCCATGCTGACAAGGCGCTGATGATTATGCAGGTACACGATGAACTGGTGTTCGAGGTCGATCAGGATGAGGTTGATTTTTGCCGCCAGCATCTGGAACCTCTGATGACTGATGCGGCGGAACTCAAGGTCCAGCTCGAAGTCGAAACCGGCGTCGGCGATAACTGGAATGAAGCGCATTAGCCCGTAACCGGAATTCGACCAAATTTGACCGGTTATCCGAAGCGTTTGAAATTTTTTGAAACATCCCTATATCTATAGGGAACCTGAAGCAGAAAGCTCTGTCTTAAGGTTTATGCGCTTAGCCCGGCGCAAGTTCGTTCTTCCCTCCTGTTGAGCGAACGGATCCGGAAACCCCACCGGATCATTATTTTGAATCCCGGCAGAGTCAATCTGGCCGGGATTTTTTTTGTTGGTGATAACGCCAGCCAGTCAGCATATACCAGCAAACCACGACAATGCCTAGGGTTATGGCAAATCCGGTATATTGTGGATAATTGCCAAACGCCTTGCCGAAGCGATCAATACTGACCCAGCAGCCGGTTTGCCAGAGAGAAAGCAATAATACGCTTATCCATTTTGCCCAGGGTTTCAGGGCCGGTTTTCTCCGCAAGAGGTCTTGCGCAACAATAAAGAAGATGATGATGGCAGCGCCGTTGCTCAAAAGCAGGGCAAGTATATTTTCCGATTCCACCTGAACTCAAGCCGGGTCGGCTATTTCCAGTAACTGGTCGCAACGCGTGACCAGTTGATCCAGCCCCATGCCATTCAGCGCTGAAAAAGCCGAAGCGGTGATATCGAATTGATCCAGTTCTCGAATGACTTTGTCTACGGTACGCTTGCGCGCGTCATTTTTCAGCTTGTCGGCCTTGGTCAGCAGGATATGAATCGGAATCGCGGAATCGATCAGATTAATCAAACCGAAATCCAGATCGCTCAGGCCCCGACGTATATCCACCACCACCACCAGTCCGCTCAAACTGGTGCGTTCCAGCAAATAATCGGACAGGACCTGATCCCAGTGCATGCGCATCTTTTTCGGCACCTTGGCAAAGCCGTATCCAGGAAGATCAACCAGACGGTGTACATCATCCAGCCGAAAAAAATTGATCAGCTGAGTACGGCCGGGCGTTTTACTGGTTTTACACAGATTTTTTTGCACAGTCAGACGGTTGATGGCGGTTGATTTCCCGGCATTGGAGCGACCGGCAAAAGCGATTTCATGCCCCTCGTCGGGGACCAGTTGCGAGAGTTCGAAGGCACTGGTGATAAATTTGGCCTGGCGATAAAGAGTCGACATGATGTGAGTTTCATTGAAGTAAAAGGACGAATATGGTATACAGACCGCCCCAAAAATTTCTGATCGGTTGCGTGGTCCATGGTAACACTATCTGTTTTGAAACAGCTTTGAAACCTTGATTCTAATAGCTTTGAAAAAACAGATTTCTGTCGGTCTTCGGGACCCTTCCATTTTACCCATTTTATTATTTTATTAATCAGGAGATCCTATGAAAGCACGTCAAATAACATCTGTCCTGCTGGGTGTATCCAGCCTGCTGGTTCTGACTTCTGTGCAGGCTGCGGATATCGCAGCCGGTAAAGCCAAGTCTTCCGCCTGTGCCGGTTGTCACGGAGCGGATGGCAACAGCATGAATGCGATCTGGCCAAAACTGGCCGGGCAACATGCGTCTTATCTGGAAAAGCAGATTCATGATTTCAAAAGCGGAAAGCGCAAAGATCCGACCATGAATGCCATGGTTGCCGCGTTGAATGATAAAGATATCACCAATATCGCGGCTTATTTTTCTTCCCAAAAAGCCAAGCCAGCGAAGTTTGATGCAGCCCTGGTCAAAAAAGGGCAGGATATTTACCGTGGTGGCATCAGCGATATTTCAGTTGCCGCCTGCATGGGTTGCCACAGCCCGACCGGCGAAGGCAATGGCCCGGCAGGCTTCCCGGTTCTGAAATCCCAACATCCGGAATATGTTGCTGCGCAACTGCAGAAATTCAAGGATGGCTCGCGCACCAACGACAGCGGCAAGATGATGCAGAATCTGGTCAAGCGGATGTCTGGTGATGAAATGAAGGCCGTCGCGGCCTATGTAGCGGCGATGAAATAATACGGATTGACCGGCTCGACAGATTTGGCTGCGAGCCGGTCCTTCCGGGTTCATCTACGGTTCATGCATTTATTGTAAACTTTTCGCGACAGAACCCGTCCAATTCCGACAACCGATTTCTGAGGATACACAATGATTCGCCAAGGCCTGATAGTACTGTTTGCTTTCTTTTTCACCCTGCCTGTCGTGCACGCGCAGGAATTCGACGAAGGCATCGAATATACTTTGATCGACCCACCGGTTAAAACCTCGAACCCGGATAAAGTTGTGGTCACAGAAATGTTCTGGTATGGCTGTCCACACTGTTTTCGCTTTGAGCCGTATATCAACAAATGGAAAAAGAAGTTGCCAGACGGTGTTGTACTGGAACAGATGCCATCGGTTCTCAATCCGGGCTGGATGGAACAAGCCCGAGCCTATTTCGCATTACAGATGATGGGTGAAACCGACAAGGTTCATGAAAAGCTGTTCAATGCGATTCATGTCAAACGGCAGCGTTTGAACAATGTCGATGATCTGGCCAAATTTGTCGCCAGCCTGGGCGTGGACGAAAAGAAATTTCGTGATTTCTATCATTCGTTTCCGGTCGATACCAAGATTCGCAAAAGCCGTCAGGCTGAGCGGAAATTCGGCCACCGTGGTGTACCGGCCGTTATCGTCAATGGAAAATATCGAACCAGCGCCTCGCAGGCAGGCAGTAATGCGCGGATGATTCAGGTCATCGATTATCTGGTCGCCAAAGAGTTGGCGGCGAAACAGTAACCGATACCCCAATCGTTCGTATTTAAAAATAAAATTGGTCAGTACTCGGTCTATGATCGTGCATTTATTTTTGCACTCCGGTTTCTGCAAAACCGGGGTGCGCCAAACCTATCTAAAACTGGAATCATGATGTCCCATCATATAGTCATACTAGGGTCAGGCTTTGCGGCCTGCACTGCAGTCAAAACGCTCCGTAAACAGGGCTTTCAGGGTGATATCAGCCTGGTGGCTCCACGACCGGAACTGTTTTATTTTCCGAGTCTGATCTGGGTGCCCAGCGGCCAGAGAAAATATGAAGATCTGGCAGTTCCTCTACACCGGTTTCTGGAAAAAAACCGTGTCGAGTATATTCAATCGAGCGTGACCGGTTTACTGGCCGAAGAAAAAACGGTTGTGCTGGAAGATGACAAAACCCTGAGCTACGATGCCGTGATTATCGCAACCGGCGGTCGCTATATACGCAAACTGCCCGGTATTGAAAATGCCTGCATCGCCTGTAGCGGCTGGCAAGATACCAAGGCTTTTTCCGACAAACTGGCAGCGATGAATGAAGGTACCATCGCGTTCGGCTTTGCCGGTAACCCGAAAGAACCTTCAGCCATGCGCGGCGGTCCGGTTTTTGAATTCCTGTTCGGTGTTGACACCCTGCTGCGAAAGCAGGGTCGACGTGACAAATTTAAACTGGTATTTTTCAGCCCCGCCCCGACACCCGGTAAACGTCTCGGAGAAAAAGCGGTGGACCGTTTGCTCGGAGAAATGAAAAAGCGCGACATCCAGACCTATCTGGGTAAAAAGATGAAATCTTTCAGCGACTCTGCGGTAGAAACCGAAGGGGCAAAATTTGATGCCGATCTGATTCTGTTTATACCCGGCATGACCGGCCCGGCCTGGGCGGCCAATTCCGGTTTGACGCTGTCTGAGGGTGGCTTTTTTCAAGCTAACGAATTTTGTCAGGTGGAAGGTCAGGATCATGTTTTCGTAGCCGGAGATGCCGGCAGTTTCCCCGGGCCGGAGTGGAAACCGAAACAGGCACATATGGCGGATTTGCAAGCGGAGGCTGCGGCCAAAAATGCACTCGAAGCTATTCAGTTCAAACCTCCGGCACACCGATTCAAAACCGAGTTGATTTGCATTGTCGATACCCTCAGCAATGCCAGCATGGTGTACCGCGACCCCAAGCGCAGCTTCATGTTAAAGATGCCACCTTTGCACTGGGCCAAGGTGATGTTTGAAAAAGTCTATCTGAAAGAGTATCGATAAATCAGATCCGGCAGATCTTTTGCAGGGTTGCTGCCGCTGCACTTTTATCGATTTACGTTGAATTAACAGCGGCTAAGTAATTTGCAAAATTGCCAGACGCGCCGACTGTTTTTCGGCTATCGCTCAGCGAGTATCAAAGTAAACTCTGGTAATCATGCAAGGCTTGCCGGGTTTGCTGAAAAACCTGCTCGATTTGTGCAACCTCGTTTTCCTTTGCCAGTTGCCCCTGTTTGCACTGAGCCTCTATAGCTTTTGCCAGACTGGATAAGGCCATCACACCAAGGCTGGCACTGCTGGATTTCAGGCTGTGAGCATTGCGCTGCATGGTTTCCCGGTCCTGATCTGCCAACGCCTGATGCATGGCATCGATTATCTGCCCGGTGCTTTCGATAAATGCCGGAATCAATTCGACAAAGTCTTCTGCCATCGCATCTTTCAGCGCATCCAGGGTTGCGTACTCGATGAGTTTGTTTTCGGCAGGCTCCGGAGGATGATCTTTGGCGGCAGTGTTTTGATCTGTTGCAAGATCTAGCAACTGTGCGATGGTTTGTAGCAGCTTGTCGGCGGTGAATGGCTTGGACAGAAAACCGCGCATGCCGGACTCAGTGCAGCGCTTTTTATCTTCTTCCATCGCATTCGCGGTCAAAGCTATGACTGGCACATCCATCTGTTGTTGCTGCTGGTACTCGATAATCTGCTGTGTAGCCGCATAACCATCCATCTTGGGCATCTGGCAATCCATCAAGACGACATCAAACGGCTGGGTCTTGAACAGGGTTACCGCTTCCAGACCGTTATTGGCCACCAGAACATCCAGATTGTGTTTTTCCAACAGGCTTCGCGCCACTTTTTGATTGACTGGATTATCTTCGGCCAGCAACACTTTCAGGCTAGCCAGATTGACCGATTGGGGGTCGATTTCCCGAGCTTCCATGACATGGTATTTGGTTACGATGTTTTCAGGTTGGCCTTGATTTTTTTCGAATTCACCCAATACGCACTCGAGTGTGTCGTGCAACAGATCTGACAAGGTCGGTTTGGTCAGATAGCCGGTAAAACCGAGATCATGGAAACGTTTGGCATCTCCACGAGTCGCCGCCGAAGTATAGATCACCAGCGGGCAATCATCGATCTGGTCATCATGCAAAATCTGCACGCCGAAATCAGCACCGTTGATCTCCGGCATCATGTAATCGAGAATGACCAGTTCAATCGGTTGCTGACGATGGCTGGCTTGCTGCAGAATCTCGATCGCTTGCAACGGTTTGCTGGTGACGAACACTTGCATGCCAAAATGCTGCAACTGTTTTCGCAGGACCTGAAGATTGATAGCATGGTCATCGACCACCAGCGCTCGTTTGTTTTGCAAGTTCTGATGATTCAGATAATGACGTTGCTCGACGACCGGGAGTTCGATGGTAAAAAAGAATCGCGAGCCTTTGCCCGGCTCACTTTCGACCTCGAGTTTTCCCCCCATCAACTCGACCAGTTGTTTGCTGATAGACAAGCCCAGACCGGTTCCGCCGTATTTGCGGGTGGTGGAATCATCGGCCTGGGTAAATGAATCGAACAGCTTTTTCTGCTTGTCCTTTTCGATACCGATGCCGGTATCGATGACAGAAAATTGCAGGCGGACATTCTGGTCCGTGGTCAGCTCAAGCGGGATGATTTGAATGATCACATGACCTTTGTCGGTAAATTTGAGTGCATTGCCGACCAGATTCATCAAAATCTGGCGTATGCGCCCGGCATCGCCGCGCACCAGCCGCGGGCATTCGGCCGACACGTTCAAAATCAGTTCGACATCCTTGTCATAGGTTTTGGGGGACAATAGCGAGCAAACCTCATGAACCGATTTTTCCAGATCGAATTCGATAGCTTCGATGCTCATATGCCCGGCTTCGATCTTTGAAAAATCGAGAATATCGTTGATGATGGTCATCAATGCCTGACCGGATTGATTGATTACCGTGAGATAGTCTTTTTGTTCGTCATCCAGTGGCGTGTCTGCGAGTAATTGGGCCATACCGAGAACACCATTCATCGGGGTGCGAATTTCATGGCTCATGGTGGCGAGAAATGCCGATTTGGCCCGGGCAGCTTCTTCGGCGTCATCTCTTGCGATGATTAAATTCTGTTCAGATTGTTTGAGCTCGCTGATATCGTTCATAACCAGTGAAAAAAACTGGGTGTCCTCGTCATCCTGTAATTTCATGACGTACTGGCTAAAGTAAAGGGTTGTGCCATACAGTGAACACAGACGAGTTTCACCTGACCAGTAATTATTGTTAAAGGCGCAGGGTACGGCTTCATCGAGTAAGGCTTGCAGATGGGTTTTGTCGGTAAAAATATCGCGCAGAAACAATTCCTGATCCAGTTGTTGCTGGGTGATGCCAAAGATGTCCCTGGCGGCCTTGTTGGCGGAGAATATGCGGCCATCAAGCGAAAAAGTCAGCATCAGGTCGGGGCTGTTTTCACTGATTTGCATCAAGCGGTTTTTTTCCTGTCGCTCTCGAAAGCTTTGGGTCTCGTCAGAAAAGGACAGCAGCGAGGCGACAATCTGGTGATTCTGATAAACGGGTACGACGCTCAGCGAAACATACAGGGACTGACCGTTTTTGTGGCGGAAGGTTATATCTTCCAGATGTTTCGACAAACCGCCTTGCAGCAAGGTATAGATTTCAGATTCTTGCCACGAACGCTCCCTTTCGGCAGACAGTTGTGTTCGCAGGCTTTGATGGAAATCATGTTCGATCAATTCATCATATCGAAAGCCTGTAATTTTCAGAGCTGAGTCATTGATGAAACTGATTTGTCCTTCCAGGTTGATTTCGATAATGCCGGTATCGACCAGGTTGAGCAATTTTCTGGCGCGTTTCTCTTCTTGCTCTTTGGCCCGGTTTTTTTCTACCTGCAAGCTGATGTCATGGATATTCAGACTGAAGAAGATTTCATGGCCGGTATTGACAGGCTGCAAAATGAATTCCAGCGTCAGCGGGTCGCCATGCCGGTTATGAATGCCGAAAATTTCACGTCTTTGCAATTCATCATCGGTAAACTTTTCCAGATCGGAAAAAATATCGCTATTTTCCAGAACCGGAATCAGTGTCTGGATGTAACGATTGATGGCCTGGCCCCGGCTGTAACTAAACAGTTCTTCGGCAATTTGATTCCATTCCAGTACACGACCGTTTTTATCCAGTGAAACAATGCCGTCGACAGAAGAATCGATTAATTGACGGATTATTTTTTCATTATGCGATGACTGGATGGAATCACGAATATTCTGTCTGGCCAGACTGGATATCTTGAGAAAGGTAAATACGATAAACAGATAATAGATCAGGATTCCCAGCACCATTTCCGCAGGAAAATCAGCAGAAATGATGGAAAAATAATAAAAGGCCGGCAATAGCGTTAAAGAGATATAAACGATGCCAAGCCGCGTCAAACTGCTCATACTGGCCAGTGCGCCAGAGGCGACTGCGCCCAGCACCAGCAGAGAAAATAATTCGCCTGCCTGATTGACCGAGCCGAAGAAAAGAAATGGAAAAACGCTCCAGCCCGTCCCGGTAAGAATAATATTCAGATAAACCGCTTTCAGATAGCTGTGGTCCGATGAAAATTTATGCTTGCGGTAGGCTTGTAACAAAAATAAACGGGTCAGAGCCATGACCACTTGAAAGACAAACCAGCCGAATATAATACTGGAGCTGGAATTAAAAACATAAAAGTAGGTGACCAGACTGGAGCCTGCGATCACACCAAATACGCCGGAGTAGGCATTTTTATTATACAGTCGGATCAATTCGCGCAGTGTAGAATCCTGATTGATCCTGATTTGTTGAGGCGACATAAACGATGGTCTAGTGGGTTTTCCAGCTATAGATCACTTCGGCAATATTTCCCTTGCCGATGAACTCGACCGATTCACACAGTTCTCGCATCAGGATAATGCCTCGCCCGGACAAGCCATGTTGCTCTGCCTGATCGGGTAGATTCTGGTAGTCGAAGCCTTCCCCGCTATCTTCAACCTTGATCTGGATACTGCGCACATTGTCGATTTGTTCGACCGCCAGATGAAACGTGATCTGGCCCTGTTCCAGTTGTTCCAGACGCTGTTCCCGCAGTTGAAAGTATTGTGCAAAACCGGCCGGATCCGCCTTCATCGAAGACTGCAACCCGAGAATGCCATGGTCCAGCGCATTTACGTACATTTCTGTCAAAACCGTGAACAGTGATTGCCGTTCGGTTTCCACACCCTCCATTTCCATAATATGGTTGATGATGATCGGTACCGGGTTGGTGGCGCGCAGTCGGTCGTTTTTCAGATTGAAAACATACTCCCAGTCACCCAGATTTTTGAAATGATGGGTGCGGCTTGCAACCGGTTCATGACTGGCGATTTCCGGCAGCAAATCCTCGACACAATTGATTTCGATCAGGGTGACATCATCAGCTTGGGTGCGCTGCCCGCAAAAATCCTGCAGTGCATCAAAGATCTGGTCGAAGATAACGGCATCCACCGAGTTTTCGATGGCATCGACCAATCGCTCGGTGCCGAATTCTTCATCTTGTTCAGACCAGGCTTCGGTCAGGCCATCGCTATACAGAATCAGCTTATCGGCCGGTTTCAACTCGAAGGTTTGTGCAATATCGCGCATATCCAGATTATCGACCACCCCCAGAGGCAGACTATTGGATTTGACAAAATGGCGGATTTTCCGTGTCTGTCCATCGACGATGAGTAACTCGGGCATGCCGGCATTGAAGATGGTGACCTTGTCAAGATCATGGCTGATACTGATCAGCTGTACCCCGAGAAACATGCCCACCGGCAGAAACTGGCGCAGCTTTTTATTGATACCAATCAGAATTTCGGCCGGAGTAAAACCTTTGGCAGTCATGGCGCGAAAGACTTCCGATACTGGCATTGCCCCCAGTGCCGAAGACAAGCCGTGACCGGTAAAGTCGCCGAGCAGAAAATGAATATCGCGCGCCGGGCTGTATTCCGACAAGATCATGTCGCCACTGAAAGTGGTGGCGGGCCGGATGACACTTTTGATCTGGGCATTGCGGATATTGTTTTTCTGAACCGCATTATTGAAAACCTGCTCTGCGATTTCCTGCTCGCGATGAATCAGGCTATACATGCCCTGCACTTCATTATTGAGCCGGGCGATACGTTGCATTGCCTGTATCTTGCTTTGCAACAGGAAGCGGTCATACGGCTTGAGCAGAAAATCATCGCCACCGGCATCGATACAGGCTTGAAGCGAATCCTCATCGGTCATGGCGGTCAGAAAAATAACCGGAACAAACTGCTTGCCGGCCAGCTTCTTGATTTCACGGGTTGCCGCATAGCCATCCATCACTGGCATCATCACATCCATGAAAATGATGGATGGAGATTCTTGCTGATACAAGGCAACAGCTTGCTCGCCGTTTTCAGCTTCCAGCGTCTGGTAATCGAGTTTTTTCAGCAGTGAGCGCAGAATTAACCGGTTGGTTAATTCATCATCAACAATCAGCGCCCTGGGCGTAACGGCAGTATTTGGCATGTCGGGTTATAGTTTTTATAGTGTCCATTACTTGTAGTACAGCCTAATGGATAATCAAGCGCTTATCAGCAATTGTTAATGTCGATTTTCGCCAGTTTTACTTTCACCCGAAGCGGGCTTGGCTGTACCATATGACGATCAGTTCAAGACGCGTCCAGGCGCCCACAGGTTGAATGCTGCATATCCATCAAAGCAATGATTTACATCGTCTGACCGATGCTTTGAACCGACAATTGCTGCAACAGCCCGCAGACGCGCTGCACAGTGAAATTGTGCTGGTGCAGAATCCGGGTATGAAACGCTGGTTACAGCAATCGATCAGTCGGCAGCAAGGGATTGCAGCGAATCTGCATTTCCCGCTGCCATCGCGTTTTATCTGGGATATTTTTCTGACCCAGTTTGACGATGTGCAAAACCTGTCCGGTTATGATGGCGAAGTGCTGCGCTGGTATCTACTCGACTTGCTCCGACAATGGCAGGAAGATCCTAAACTTTCACTGCTGAAACCCTATCTGGAAGATGATCGCAGCGGGGTCGCAGCTTTGCAATTGGCCGAAAAGCTGGCCAGCCTGTTCGATCAATATCTGGTCTATCGGCCGCAAATGATTCAACGATGGGAGCAGGGTGGTGCAGAAAAATGGCTTCACGAAGCCTGGCAGGCTGCGCTCTGGCGCCAGCTGCGACAGCGTAATCCACAACCGCACCGTGCCGATTTGATCCAACGCCTGATCGGTCATCTGCAAAGCGGCAATATCCGGCAACAACAACTGCCCAGGCAAGTATTCGTGTTTGCGGTATCGGCCATGTCTCCACTGTACCTGAATGTACTGGCGGCACTTGGTCAGCATATTGATATTCATCTGTTCAACCACAACCCCTGCGCCCATTACTGGGGAGATCTACAAAGCCGCCGTGAAAAGCTGCAAAACCCGGGCGATAGCGAAGTCGTGGAAAACGATGTCAATGAATTGCTGGCTTCTCTTGGCCGTCAGGGCCGGGATTATATCGACCAGTTTTACCAGCTCGGCTACAAATTTCAGGAACATGACGATTTTATCGATATCGAGGGGACGAGCGTACTGGCGCAGATCCAGCGCGATATTCTGATGCTCGAGCCAGACACTGAACCGGCTACGGTGGAAGACAACTCGACTCAAATCGTCAGTTGTTACAGCGAATTGCGCGAATTGCAGGTATTGCACGATCGCTTGCTCGACCAGTTGCAGCAAGATCCAACCCTGCAACCGCATGACATTGTCGTGATGTGTCCGGACATCAACCGGCTGGCGCCATTTATTCAAGCCGTGTTCGGACAGCAACCGGCGCACAAGCGGATTCCGTTCAGTATTTCTGATCATAATCAGGCAGCGCATGCGCCATTGATACAGGCGGTGCTGGACTGGATTCAGCTCTCTAACAGTCGGCTGGGCGTCAGTGAATTGCTCGGCTGGTTGGAATTACCGGCATTGCAGCGAGCCTGCCAGCTGGATTCGCAAGACATCGAGCAGATTCGCTACTGGATCAAATCCACCCATATCCACTGGGCTGTGGATGCCCGCCACAAGTCCCGGCTCGGTTTTGCCGAATCGATACTCAATACCTGGCAGCATGGTATTAACCGTTTGCTGGCGCGGTATTGCATGAATGACCAGGTCGAAATGTTGGGCCAGGTGCCAACCTCAGAAGCCATGCCGGGACAAAACGATGTCATGATACTGGGTCGCCTGCAAAGCTTGCTCGATGATTTGCTGCACTGGTCCAGGCAGTTCAGTCAGGCCATGACGCTAACCCAGTGGCAACAGCAAATCAACCAGATGCTCGATAGTCTGATCGAACCCGATGAAGAGGAAGAATGGCAACTCAAACCGCTGCGTGATGAACTGTCGGGCTGGCAAGTACAAAGCCAAGCGGCAGGATTCGATCAGCCATTATCGGCCGATGCGGTGCATTACTGGCTGCAGCAAGGCCTGCAGCAGGGCAGCGCGCAGCATCACTATCTGGGTGGCGGTATCAATTTCTGCAACCTCATTCCGATGCGGACCCTGCCATTCAAGGTAGTCTGCCTGATCGGGATGGGAGATGAATACTTCCCCCGTAACCAGGCGCCGCTGCAATTCGATCTGATCAGCCAGCATCCGCAGAAAGGCGACCGCTCCAGTCGAGAAGACGACCGCTATATGTTTTTGCAATCGCTGGTTTCGGCCGGCCAACTCTTTTACATCAGCTATGTCGGGCGAAACCGGCGGGATGACAGTACGCTGGAACCATCGGTCGTGGTCAGCGAATTGCTGGATTACATCGAACATCGATTCGGAACCCGACCCGACATCGAACAAACGGCTTTGCAGGCATTCAGTGAAAAAAATTTTGCGGCTGGCAGCTATGCAGAGCAATGGTATGCGCCGGAGAGAACCGGCCGCGCAATCGCTTTTGACCAGGCGTTGCCACAGCAGACTACCGAAGACAGAGACAGACTGACACTGAAATCCCTGATCGGTTTCTTCCGTAATCCGCCACGTTATTTCATGAAAAACCGGCTCAATCTGTCACTGGATGAATATGAAGAAATTCCGGAAGATGACGAGCCATTTACTCTGTCACCTTTACAGCGGTATCAGGTCAACCATCAACTACTTCGGGATTTCAGCCACGACCGTAACATTGACCCTTCCGATTATCTGGTTACCGGCGAGCTTCCCGAACCACCGGTCGGCCAAATCGAATTATCGGCGCTGACCGACAAGGTCAAGCAATTGTATCAACAGATGCAGCTTCATCCGGATTTCAGCGGTTTGATGTGTTTCGAAAGTCGGCTCGAACTAAGTCATCAACTGTCCGGTGAAATCGAAAGCTATTCCGGTAACGGCTTGCTGCAATTGAGTCTGTCAAAGCCCAGAGGCAAACACTTGATCGAATGCTGGATCCAGCACCTGGTCTGGAATGCTACGGAACCGGGTCGCCCGGCTACGCTGATCTATCCGGATAATTCCAACAGCAAGTCGATCCACTGGCGTGAATTGACGGTGGAAGAAGCCAGATCGCATTTACAGAATTTACTCGACTTGTTTGAATCCGGGCAAAACCGAATGCTGCATTTTTACCCGGACACGGCCTATGAATATCTGCAGAAAAAAAATAAGTCGGATGAATGGTCAGCACGGCAGCATATTCAGCAATTATGGCTGGGGGATAATTACAGTGCCTTTTATGAAGCCGAGGATGTTTATCTGAACACCGGCTTGAAAAACGGCGACTACAAAGACGACATTTTTCCACCCGAGTTTTATCAAAACGCCGAGCAGATTCTGAAGCCGATGATCGAGGCCATGCAACATGACTGAAACGCCCGATGTCGATCTAGCCACGCATCCGCTCAGTGGCGTATCAATGATAGAAGCCAGCGCGGGCACCGGAAAAACCTTCACCATTGCCCATCTCTATCTACGCGCATTGCTGGAAAAGGGGTACAGCGTCCAACAGATTCTGGTAGTCACCTTCACCCGGGCTGCAACGCAGGAATTGAAAGGCCGCATCCGCGAATTACTCAATCAACTGTTGCAGGAATTGCAGCAGTCGACATCCTCCAACTCATTTCTGGACGCGCTGTTTGGTCAGTACCGACAGAACCCTGACAAACTGAAAAGTTTGCAGCGCGCGCTGGTCAATTTTGATGAAGCAGCCATTTTTTCGATACACGGATTTTGTCAGCGCGCGCTGCAAAGCTATCCACTTGAAACGGGCAGTCAGCTACAACAGGAACTGATCGCCGATGAAAAGGAATTGATCCAAAAAGCGGTACAGGATTACTGGCGCAAACTGGTTTATGGCCAATCTGCGCAGGATCTGGACTGGCTGCTAAAACAATGGAATACCCCGGATGCGCTGTATCAGGATTTAAAAACCTTACTCGAAAAGCCTGACCCGACACTGGAAAAAACAAATGTGCCAGAGCTCGAATCCAGCTGGCAATCGTTACTGGAAATCTGGCGAGAGCAGCGTCCGGTAATCGAGGCATTGTTTTTACACAGCGAGGCATTCAGACAAAATAGTAAATACAAACCCTATACCTTGCAGGCTTTACTGCAGCAAGTCGATGATCTGGATGCGAATCATGTCCCGGGCGAATTACCCGACAATGCGGATTTACTGGATTACGAAAAGATCTGCAAGTCCATGTATAAAAACAAACAAGATGAACGCGCGGAAATATCCTCTTTTCGGCTCTGGCCTGCGTTTCTCGAGCAGCATCGCAGCCGCTTGAAAGCGATCAGAAGAAATCTGTTGCTGGATGCATCACGGCAGGTGCAACTCAATCTTTGGCAGAGTAAACAAGCCGCGCAAAGTCTGTCTTTCAATGACTTGATTATCCAGCTCAGTGATGCCCTGCAGCGGGACTCTTCGGCAGGCCGCAACAAATTGCAGGAAAAAATGCTCGCATCCTGGCCCCTGGCCATGGTCGATGAATTTCAGGATACCGACGAATATCAATACCGGATTTTCAACACAATTTATGGCCAGGCGATGAAGCACAGGGACACAGGTCTGATTCTGATCGGTGATCCGAAACAAGCCATTTACCGGTTTCGCGGCGCGGATGTGTTCACTTACCAGCGTGCCCGCAGTAATACGCCACGGCAATTCAC
>JANTFI010000067.1 GCA_024763505.1 Gammaproteobacteria bacterium | reverse complement strand
ACTGCCGTTATCGCCGACTCGATGGATATGCTGGCCGATGCCATCGTCTACATCATCGGTCTTTACGCGGTGGGCAAGGCGCTCAAGGTGAAAGCCCATGCGGCACTGATCAGTGGCTATTTTCAGGGTTTGCTGGGGCTGATGATTCTGGTCGATATCCTGCGTCGTATCATCGTCGGCAGTGAACCGGTTTCGATGCTGATGATGCTGATGGGTTGTATCGCGCTGGTCGCCAATGTCATCTGTCTGCTGTTGATCAAAAAACATAAGGAAGGTGATGTGCATATGCGCGCCAGCTGGATTTTCTCGGCCAATGATGTGATCGCCAACCTCGGCGTGATTGTCGGCGGCGTGCTGGTGTGGTGGCTGGACAGCCGCTGGCCGG
Organism: Gammaproteobacteria bacterium; assembly: GCA_024763505.1. Lineage (GTDB taxonomy): Bacteria > Pseudomonadota > Gammaproteobacteria > JACNJF01. The sequence continues at coordinate 16,031 of JANTFI010000067.1, read as the reverse complement.
ACATCGTGCTGGGTCTGATCATAGCCATTGTTATTTTGCGCGGCGCGCTGCTGATTTATAAAGATGCTCACAAAGAATTGGCGGAAGAGGCATGCAGTGGTGGCGACTGTTGCGGTGGTCGTTGCAGCGGAGAGTCCTGAAGTCATTTATGACCTTTGCGGCTGGTGACAGTAAAACGCGATCTGCAGTCATAAATTTAGGCCTTGCCCGAAAGATGGGCCATAGCTATTGATTGATGTCAACTGGCCGATGATTAAACCGCATTTAACCAGTTTTGATAATGACAAAATGTCGGGATTGGCATTAAATGTTCCACGACCTGAGGCTGACGACGCGGGCTAAAGGGATATCAAAAATCAAAACATTCATGAGCAGGTTAAAACCATGTTTCAAATTCGCATCCACGGTCGTGGTGGTCAGGGCGTTGTTTCCGCCTCAGAGCTGATTTCGGTCGCCGCGTTTGAACAGGGCAAGTATTCGCAGGCATTCCCGAGCTTTGGCTCCGAGCGTATGGGCGCGCCGGTGCAAGCCTTTACCCGTATCAGCGATGAACCAATCTTGTCACGCGAACCGGTGATGGACCCGGACATGCTGATCATTCAGGACCCGACACTGTTCCATGCGGTGAATGTATTCGAAGGCGCGCGCATCGATGGCTATCTGCTGATCAACAGTTCGCGCTCGGTCGAAACGCTGGGCATCGAAGACATGACTTCGAAATATCCTGCCGGCCATGTGCAGATTCTTCCTGCAACCGAAATCGCGATGAAACATATCAAGCAACCCAAGCCCAACACCGTGCTGCTCGGCGCTTTTGCTGCACTCACCGGTATGTTGCAACTCGAGGGGTTGGAAAAAGCCATCCGCGAGCGCTTTGCACCGCGCATCGCCGAGCCGAATGTAGTCGCGGCCTCGGCCGGTTTCCAGCACATCCAGCAACACTTGAACGAATCAGCGGAGGCTTAACCATGTTGCAGCAAATATCCGGCTCTATCGCCGTGGCCGAAGCCATTGCGCTGTGTCGTCCCGAAGTCATACCCTGTTACCCGATCACGCCGCAAACCCATATCGTCGAGCACTTGAGCGAATTGATCAAAAGCGGCCAACTCAAAGGCTGCACCTATGAAAATGTCGAATCCGAATTTGCTTCACTAAGCCTGTGCATCGGTTCATCGGGCGCCGGCGCGCGCACTTACACCGCGACTGCGAGTCAGGGTTTATTATTTATGATGGAAGCCGTTTACAACGCTTCAGGACTCAGTCTGCCGATTGTGATGACGCTCGGTAACCGCGCTATCGGCGCACCGATCAATATCTGGAACGATCATTCCGACGCCATGTCAGCGCGCGACGCGGGCTGGATTCAACTGTTCGTCGAAAGTAATCAGCAAGCCGTCGATGTGCATATTCAAGCCTTCCGGCTGGCCGAAGCGCTGAGCCTGCCGGTGATGGTGAATATGGATGGCTTTATCCTCACCCATGCGGTTACGCGCATCGATATTCCCAACCAGCAACAGGTGGATGGATTTCTACCGCCGCTGGTGCCGCGCCAGCAACTCGATGTGCGCGCACCGATCACCATCGGCGCGATGGTGGGGCCGGATGCCTTCACCGAAGTACGTTATCTGGCGCACCACGCGCAGAAACAGGCGCTTGCTGTGATCGAACAACAGGCGGCTGAATTCGAGCAGATTTTTGGCCGCGATTCCGGCGGGCTGGTGAAATATTATGGCAATGAAAACGCCGAGATTGTCTTCGTTGCGATGGGTTCAGTGATCGGCTCGCTGCGCGAAATGCAACGCCAGACCGCCGAAGAAGGCATTGATTTCGGCATCCTCAGTCTGCGCTCGTTCCGGCCTTTTCCGGCACAGGTGATCAGCCTGGCGCTGGGCAAGGCCAAAAGCGCCATCGTGTTTGAAAAGAGTTTTGCCGTCGGCATGGGAGGGGTGCTGACCAGTGAAGTGCACATGGCGACCGAAGCCAACGATTTGAAAATCCATTCCGTCATCGGTGGTCTTGGCGGGCGCAGTATCACAATCAAATCGCTGCGCAAATTACTCGATGCGGCGCTCAAAAACGAACTGCCGAATGAAACCTTTATGGATCTCGACACAGCCACGGTCGAGCGTGAAATCGAGCGCCAGCAAGATCAGGCTTCCGGCCCGGTGGCGGAAAACATTCTGCGCGACGTGGGTGTGGTGTCCGCATCCAAAACGCATTGATGAGGTGAGCATGTCAGATTCCAATTCGCAAACCGTCAAGTTTTACCAGACTGGCACCTTTACTGTCGGCAATCGCTTGCTGGATGAATCATTGCGCACTGTGCAGGCGACCACAGAGCGTTCCAATTCGATCGATTCCGGCCACCGTGCCTGTCAGGGCTGCGGTCAGGCGCTGGGGGCAAGATATGCGTTGGACGCCGCGATGCGCGCGACTGATAACAACATCATCGCCGCCAATGCGACCGGCTGTCTCGAAGTGTTCACCACGCCGTACCCCGAAACCGCGTGGTCGATTCCGTGGCTTCATTCAGTGTTCGGCAATGCGGCGGCGGTGGGTTCCGGCATGGCGGCGGCACTGAAGGCGCGCGGCGACACCACCACTCGGGTAATCGCACAGGGCGGCGATGGCGGCACCACCGATATCGGTTTCGGCTGCCTGTCGGGCATGTTCGATCGCAACGATGATGTGCTGTACATTTGTTACGACAATGGCGGCTACATGAATACCGGCGTGCAGCGCTCCAGCGCCACGCCACCGGCTGCGCGTACCGCAACGACGATGCCGCTCGGCGACAATCCCGGCAGTTCGTTCGACACCGGCAAGTTTCTGCCTGCGATTGCGTTGGCGCATGAGATTCCTTACGTAGCCACTGCTTCGGTGCATGACTTGCACGACCTCGAGCGTAAGGTCGAAAAGGCGATGAGTTTTCACGGCGCCCGTTATATCCAGATCAATGTGCCTTGTCCGCTGGGGTGGGGCAGTGAACCGGCTCATACTATCCGTCTTGCCCGGCTGGCAGTGGAAAGTGGTTTGTGGCCACTGTTTGAAGGCGAGCGCGGTGAAGTGACCGATTCCACCAAGATTCGTTATCAGGTGCCGGTGGAAGATTATCTGAAATTGCAGAAGCGTTTTGCGCATGTCTTCAAGCCGGAAAATCTTGACCAGTTGGAAGCCATTCGCGCACTGGCGCTGAAAAACATCCGTCGTTATCACCTGGTCTGAAGCTATGAATCAGCAAAACAAACCTTTCGCCATTACACTGGATGTCGGCAGCAGTCATCTCAACAAAACCGGTAGTTGGCGCAGCATGCGACCCGAATATGTCGATCGCCTGCCACCCTGCAACAAAGCTTGCCCGAGCGGGGAAGATATCCAGGGTTGGCTCAGTCTGACCGAAGAAAAGAAATACCACCAAGCCTGGCAATTAATCACCCGTGACAATCCGTTTCCGGCGGTGATGGGGCGCGTGTGTTATCACAGTTGCGAAGGTGCTTGCAATCGCGGCCAGCTTGATTTGCCGGTCGGCATCAATTCGGTCGAGCGATTTATCGGCGATCAGGGATTGATCAATAACTGGCAATTCAGCGCCGGAACAGACACGGGCAAAAAGGTCATGATCATCGGCTCCGGCCCGGCGGGGCTGGCGGCGGCTTACCATTTGCGTCGGCTCGGGCATGCCGTGACGATGTTCGAGGCGGCTGTCAAACCCGGCGGCATGATGCGCTATGGCATCCCGAAATATCGTTTGCCGCGCGAAAAACTCAACGCCGAAATTGATCGTGTGCTGGATATGGGGGTCGATATCCGGCTCAACCAGCGAGTGGACGATATCGAGCAGACGCGCAGGGAAGGTGGCTTCGATGCGGTTTTGATTGCCATTGGCGCACAGCATTCGCGCCACCTCGAATTTGCCGGCGAACCAAGCATCCCGATTATTGATGCACTCACCGTGCTGCGTGACACCGAGCTGGAAAAACACAACCGGCTGGTCGGGCGCGTGGTGGTTTACGGTGGAGGCAACTCGGCGATGGATGTTGCGCGCACGGCAATCCGCATGGGCGCGCGCGACGTCACCGTGGTTGCGCGGCAAGAGCAGCAACACCTGACCGCGCATCGTTTTGAAATCAAGGAAGCGGTTGAGGAAGGCACACGCCTGATGACGCTGCATTCGATTACTGCGATCAATGGCAATGAGTTGACGCTGGAAAAACTCAAGCCAGGTGATAGCCATCCGGTGGCGACGGGTGAAACCGAAACCTTCAGCGCAGACGTACTGGTGCTGGCGGTCGGGCAAGATGTGGATGAGTCAGTGCTTGAAAATTCGCCTGATCTGGCAGTGGAAAATGGCGTGATCGCCGTCGATGAACGCTTGCAAACGAAAAGTCCCGGCATCTTTGCCGCCGGCGATGCGGCTCCGTCACAGCGCAACGTGACTTCGGCGTTAGGACAAGGCAAGAAAGCCGCGCGCGCGATCCATGCTTTTCTCAACGGCTCGCTGTATCAGCCTGCACCGCAACATGAAGTCGTTGAATTCAATATGCTCGAACCCTGGTATTACGCCGATGCTCCGCGTACTGCACAACCGCACCTGGAAGCGGTGCGACGCAAGAATGGCTTTGCCGAAGTGGTGGGTGATCTCGACAGCGAGCATGCGACCTATGAATCACGCCGCTGCATGTCATGCGGTAATTGTTTCGAGTGCGATAACTGCTACGGTATTTGTCCGGACAATGCCATCAAAAAGCTCGGCCCGGGTAAGGGATTCGAGTTCAAATACGATTACTGCAAGGGCTGTGGCATGTGCGAAGCGGAATGTCCCTGCGGTGCGATTCGTATGGTGGCGGAAGAAATCTGAATCGCTGCGGGTTTCCGGGTTCAGCACGTGCACAGAGATTTGCACCGAGAAGTCCCGGAATCTGGTTTACTCTGCCCGGTTTCACCGTGATAATAGCGCGCCTCGAATAACAACGAACTACAGAGCGATGGCACAGCACAAAGCCGGTTTCCGCTGGAGCAATCAATCGACGCTGATCGTGGTCGGCGCCGGTGCAACATTGAGCCTGAATGATTTTCTGACCTTTCCGGTGATGGCGGGCGATAATGGCGGAGGCGCATTCCTGCTGATGTATGGGTTTTTCCTGCTGTTGCTGGGCTTGCCATTGATGCTCAGTGAAATGATGCTTGGTCGCATGACCCGCCAGAATATCGTACCGGGTCTGTCAGCACTGTCTCAACAGTTCGGGGCTGCAGCGAGCTGGAAGTGGGCCGGTTGGCTGGCACTGTTTTCGGGTTTTCTGATTTTGTCGTCGTATGCCGTAATCTCTGGCTGGTCACTGGCATATTTCGTCAAGACCGGTGCCGGAGTTTATAACGGCGTGACACTGGATGGGGTCAGTGCCTTGTTCCAGAAATTTCAGGGCGATACTGAAGCCATGATGCTGTGGCAAACCCTGTTTGTGATAATGCTGGTGTCGATCAGTGCGCAGAAATTGTCAAAGGGCCTGCAACGCTTGCTGGTGGCGATGGTGCCACTGATGGTGGTATTGCTGGTGGTCGGTGTTATATATGCACTGAATTCAGACGGCATGCAGCAAAGTATCGAATTCATTCTTTATCCGGACTGGTCAAGGGTAGATTCCTCAACCCCGATTCTGGCTTTGCAACGGGCCTTTTTTACCCTCGCGCTGGGGCTGGGGGTGATGATGATTTTTGGTGCCTATGCCGGAGAAAAAGTCAATCTGGGTTATGCTTCATTGCTGATTATCGTAATTGACTTCCTGTTTTCCATTCTTACCGGTCTGGCGATCAATGCACTGGTGTTTTCGGCTGGCGTAGAGCCGGTGGTCGATGATGCTTTGGCGTTTCGTGTGTTGCCGGTCATCTTTGGTTCGCATCCCTATGGAGAAATTTTTGGCGCCCTGTTTTTTCTGTTACTGTTGCTGGCGGCACTGACAACGGCACTGGCCATCCTCGAAGCGCTGGTCAGTTATTTGCGTGCACGTTTTCGCTGCTCTCGTCTGCGTGCTGCGGTGTATACCGGACTTGGGCTTTGGCTGATTGGACTGGGAACCATCTTTTCCTATAGCCTGTGGCAAGATGCCGGAATCACGATCACACTGGTTTTCGCCGATCAAGCCTATCGCGTTATCAATGAAGCCCATTTCAATGATGTCATCCTGTTCCTGTCCAGCCATGTGATGCAACCGCTGGGTGCGTTACTGCTGGCAATATTCGTCGGTTGGAAAATTCCGCGTAGCAACAGCCATGCCGCTTTGGTATTACCCAACCGCAAGCTGTTTGAAGTGTGGAATTTCCTGATTCGATATATCACGCCGATCCTGTTGTTGATTGTGCTTCTGTCTACTCTCGGCTTGCTGGTTTTCTGATGGCAACGATCAAACGCAGCGCGTTGATGCCCTACAGCGCCCGCCAGATGTATGACATCGTCAATGATGTCGAAAGTTATCCCGAATTTCTGCCGTGGTGTGCCAGCAGTGAAGTATCGAGCCAAAGCGAAGATCATATGCGAGCCTCGATCCTGATGCAAAAAGGCAAGTTGAATCACAGTTTTACCACCGACAACCGTTTGATCCCCGGTCAATGCATCCACATGGAATTGGTCGACGGGCCTTTCCGCAAGCTTTCAGGAGACTGGGTATTTACGGATTTGTCCGAATCCGCCTGTAAAATCGAATTACAGCTGGAGTTCGAGTTTTCCAACCGTTTGGTCGGTTTGTTGATCGGCCCGATTTTTACCCAGATTGCCAATTCGCTGGTCGATGCCTTTTGCCAGCGTGCACAGCAGTTGCTCAAGTCATGACTCGCCCGCAACCCAGCATCGAGATTGAAATCGCCTATGCGACACCGCAGCGGCAAGTGATTCTGGAACAATCCGTCCCGCCGGGCACTACGGCGCGCGAAGCAGTGATGCAGTCTGATATCGACCAGTACTTCGACCAGGTCGACAAACGTAATGACGATCTGGGCGTGTTCGGCAAGGTGGTGGCCGACGACTACGCGGTCCAACCCGGCGATCGGATCGAGATTTACCGACCGTTAAAAGCGGACCCGAAAGAAGTTCGAAAACGCCGGGCCGCTGCCGGCAAGGCGATGAAAAAAGGCGGTGGCGATGCTGAATCGGCGGCGAAATCAGCCGCCCATAACGACTGAAACGGTTACTCGGGTTCGTTTAGGCTGCCTTCGATACGAGTCAGGACGTCGTTGTCGTCAAAAGTCAGCAGCATGGTTTTGACCTCCTCTTTCTGATCCTTTCCACGATAAATATAATCGACATAGGCGATCTGTTTGGGGTGATAGATATCTTCGACCGCCGGGCTGCCGAGCAGAAACTCGACCTGGCTACGGGTCATGCCGATTTTCAACTGGGCCAGCTTTTCAGCATCGATACGATTGCCCTGCGGGATATCCATGCGGTAAACACAGCCCTGCAATGTTACAATGACGAACAGGGCGACAAACAAGGTTTTAATTGACATAAAGTCCTGAGCGGTAGGTTTTTCGGTGGCCGCAGATAATACGATGTAAAGCGTTAAACAGCAAACGGCCGGTGAGGTTTCACCGTTTTCTTCACCGGCCTGAAGTCTATCAATGCAGAGAGAAGCATGGAATCGAGTGAATTAAAAAATGCCGGTCTGAAAGTGACCCTGCCGCGGATGAAAATTCTCGATCTGCTGGCCAACAGTGGTGAGCGTCATCTCAAGGCTGAAGATATCTACAAGCTGTTGCTTGACGCCGGGGAAGACATGGCGCTGGCGACGGTGTACCGGGTGCTGACCCAGTTCGAGACCGCCGGGCTGGTGACGCGCCATCATTTCGAAGGCGGCCACGCGGTATTTGAATTGAATGACGGCGAGCACCATGATCATCTGGTCGATATCAAAACCGGCCGTGTGGTCGAGTTCTATGATGAAATCATCGAAAAACGGCAAAAAGAAATCGCCAAAAAGCATGGCTTCAAAATCACCGAGCACACCATGATTCTGTATGGTGAATTTGAGGATTGAGAGCAATCCGGTGATGGCATCGCCCCCAGTGGCTTGAGCAGATCAAGACCGTAAATCGGCCGGGTTTATACTTTTCTTTCTGACTACCGCCCCTGCACCATCTCCAGCGCATGCGCCCGGGTTTGTTCGGTAATGGTCATGCCACCGAGCATGCGGGCAATTTCTTCTACCCGTTGTTCATCATCGAGCGCCGCCACTTCGGTACGGGTATGACTGGCGGATTTGCTTTTGCTGACCTGCAGATGATGGTGCGCCTGCGCCGCGACCTGGGGCAGATGGGTGACGCAAAATACTTGCCGGTTGTGTGCGATCTGACGCAATTTTTTACCGACGATTTCGGCGATGCCACCACCGATGCCACTGTCGACTTCATCAAAAATCAAGGTCGGAATCTGACTGCTCTCGCTCAGGATGACTTGAATCGCCAGACTGATACGAGACAGTTCACCACCGGAAGCGACCTTGTGCAGGGGTTTCAATTCCTGCCCCGGATTGGCACTGACCAGAAAGCGGATCTGGTCGATGCCGTGGGCGCTATACGCGGATGGCTGTGGATCCGGCTCGACGCGGATGGCGAATTGCCCACCCTGCATGCCCAGCGTCTGCATTACTTCGCTGATTTGCGCGGATAATTGCTCGGCTGCTTGCTGGCGCTGTTGAGACAGTTTTTTTGCCTGCTCGAGATAAGCTTGTTCGGCTTGCGCCAATTGCTGTTGCAATGACTCGATATCCGCTTCATCGAACAGCAGACTGTCGAGCTCGGATTTCAATCGAGTGGCCAGTTCGACCAGATCTTCTTCATCGACCTGATGCTTGCGCGCCAGCCCCTGAACGCGGCTTAGCCGATCGTTTAACCAGTCCAGCCGCTGTGGATCGATGTCGATATGTTGCTGATAATTACGCAATTCGCTGGAGGCTTCCTGCACCTGAATCAGCGCGCTGCTGACCAGTTCGGCGATGCCTTGGACCTGCGGATCGATTTGCCTGAGTTGTTCCAGTTGCGCGCTGCAGTCGGATAATTGCTGCTGGATATTGCCGTCATCGTTTTCATACAGTTGCGCCACCACAGCGGTGCTGATGTCGATGATTTGGCCGGCGTGCGACAGCCGGCTGTATTCCTGCTGCAACTCGGCAACTTCACCCTCGGCCAGTGCCAGATCGTCGAACTCGCGGCAATACAGCTGGAGCAAATCGATGCGCTGCGCCTTTTGCTGCGATTGATCCTGCGCCTGCTGTAATTGCTTTTGGTAAGTCTTCCACGTCTGATAGCTTTCGCGGCAGGCAGCGAGCCGCTTGTCATCGGGCAAGGAGGCATCGAGCAACTGGCGCTGTACGGCGGGCTTTTGCAGTGATTGATGTTCATGCTGCCCATGCAGGTCCACCAGCATTTCACCCAGCGACTTGAGCTGGCTCAGGGTCACCGGCGAGCCATTGATGAATGCCTTGCTGCGGCCGCTGGCTTGCACAATGCGACGCAGCAGGCATTCGCCGTCGTCATCCAGCTCATGCTGCTGCAGCCACTCGCCTGCATCGGGCAGATTTGAAATATCGAAACTAACACTGATCTCGGCCTTGTCGTGGCCGCTTTGCACGCAATCGCTGTCGGCGCGATCGCCGAGCACCAGCTGGATCGCGTCCAGCAGAATCGATTTGCCCGCGCCGGTTTCTCCGGTCAGCGTGGTCATGCCGGCGCTGAATTCAATCTGGCTGTGATCGATGATGGTGAAGTGATTGATCGTAATCGATTCGAGCATCAGGGCTGGTTACTCCATTTCAGTTTGGCACGAAGAATATGAAAATAATCGTAATCGGCCGGATGCAGCAGGGTGATCTGTTGGCGGTAACGCTCAATGGTGATGCGATCGCCCTGTTCGATCACTGCCTGGCTGCGTCCATCGAAACTGACCAGACCAGCCTGATCGGGGTGGCTGATTCGGATCTCGATTTGCTGGTGCGCCGGTAGCACGATCGGCCGGTTACTGAGCGTGTGCGGACAAATCGGCACCAGCGCGATGCTGTCCATACTCGGGTGCATGATCGGACCGCCACCGGACAATGCATAGGCGGTGGAACCAGTCGGCGTGGCCACGATCAAGCCATCAGCGCGTTGCTTGTTGATCAGTTGCTGGTCAGAGAAAACCTCGAACTCGATCATGCTGATGCTTTGATGGCTGTGCAAGATAATGTCGTTGAGCGCGATATAACGCTGCGAAGGCTGATTCTGCAGGTGAATCTCGCCCTGCAGCAAAAAGCGTTGTTCGACACTGTAATCACCATTAAAGATCGCATCGATGTGCTGCTTCAGTCCCTGCATCGTCACATCGGCGAGAAAACCGAGACGGCCGAGATTGATGCCAACCAGCGGTATCTGGTAATCGACCAGTTGGCGGGCGGCGCTGAGCAAGGTGCCATCGCCACCGATGGAAACGGCCAGATCTGCCTGTTCGCCGATCTGATCCAGCGAGCAGGCCGGGTAGCCGGGCAAGCCTTCCGACTGGTCGAGGCAATGCACCCGCAAGTCGCCGTGGGCCGCCAATGTCTGGCAAATCATATCGATATCGCTACGATGCTTTGCACATTGCTGGCGAATGATCAGGCCAATGGTGTTGAATCGGTTTTGCGGCATACGGGCTTTACAGCAGACAGTTTCAGTTTACAATTTGTGCATGTTAAACAACCTTTGCGCCAAAGTCACAGATGTCTGAAAAATTCGAACTCGATGAACGCGCACAGTTGTTGTTCCGCCATTTGATCCAGAGCTACACTCGTGATGGACAGCCGGTCGGCTCGAAAAGCCTGGCCCGCCAGTCGGGGCTGGACGTCAGTTCGGCGACTATCCGCAATATCATGGCGCATCTTGAATCACTGGGACTGGTCAATTCGCCGCATACCTCGGCCGGTCGGGTACCGACTGAAGCCGGTTATCGCTTTTTCATCGACAGTTTGCTCGAGGTGCGTGATCTCGACAAAACGGCCGAGCAGACGCTGAGTGAAACTTTTAGTGAAGATAAAACCTCACAGGATTTGATCCACAGCGCCAGCGGAATTCTGTCGCAGTTGACGCATTTGACCGGGTTGGTTAGTGTCAGCCGACCGGCGCGCACCGAGGTGCGTCATCTCGAATTCATGAAACTGTCTGATCACCGTATTCTGGTCATCATGGTGGTCAATTCTGATCAGGTGCACAACAAGGTGATCCAGGTCGATCGCGAATACAGCGATCTGGAATTGACCGAAGCCGAAAAAATGCTCGCTCGTTATCTGGTCGGTTGCGATTTCATTCAGGCGCGGCAGAAAATCCGCCAGGAGCTGGTCAGCGACAAGCAGGAAGTCAATAAAATCATGGATTCGGTACTCGAAGTGATGAGTGCCGTTTGTGGCGAAGAACAGGAAGACTTGCTGACTGCCGGTGAAGCCAATCTGCTGCAATTTTCCGAATTGGCCGATGTTGGCAAATTGCGGGAACTGTTTGATGCCTTTAACCGCAAACGGGATTTACTGCATTTACTCGACGGCTGCATCGATGCTGACGGGGTGCAGATTTTTATCGGCAGTGAATCCGGCTATGAAGTGTTGAACGATTGCACCGTGATCGGAGCACCCTACAACCTCGGTGCTGACGCGGTCGGTGTGCTGGGCGTGATCGGGCCGAAGCGGATGGCGTATGACAAGGTGATTCCGGCGGTGGATTTGACTGCGCGGTTATTGTCTTCGGCTTTGAAGGTTTGAGTTTCCAATGCACATCATTTTCGTACGCTGATTATGTGATTACTCCGAAGCTGGTTTTGAGCTTGCGTACGAGTTACTTTTTGTCAACAGCAACAAAAAGTAACCAAAAAATGCCGCCCCTCCAAGCCCTTCATCGTAAAAAACAGGCTCGAATCGCAGTCGGCTTAAACGCGGGTCCAACCGTGCTAAGCCTGAAATCGCATCCTTGCGATTTCACTCCTATTCAAACCTGTTTTTCCCGCAGGCTTGAAAGGGGAGATAAAAAACACCCTGACTCATCGGGCTGTATTCACTCTGTTTATCTCTTGAGTCGAAAGGTCTTGATGCTGGGCTAGAAGAGTTATCAAAACAGATATCTGGCTTGGCGCAGGCAAACCGAAAATGGCAACGAAGTGAAACACTCACTGGCGTACGAAATTCGAGCACAATCCTCGCGGCTAAAGAATTTTCAAGAATTACCCCGAAACCCGCTTGAATCCCCGAAAAACATCCTCACATAAAGCGCAGAAATTATTATTTGCTTTGAACGGAGTAAAACATGACACAAGAACAACCGACGGCTGAACAACAAGCCGCTGAAGAAGCAATGCGGTCGCAGGCTGAGGCTGGAGAAAACACAACCGGAGCAGAATCGGACGAGGATCTGGCCGAGCAATTGGCTGAAGCCCAGGGAAAGGTCAAAGAATACTGGGATCAAATCGTCCGCCTCAAGGCCGAAATCGAAAACAACCGTAAACGCACACAACGTGACATCGAGAGTGCGCACAAATACGCCGTGCAGAATTTTGTCGAATCACTGTTGCCGATCGCCGACAGCATGGAAATGGGCATCAAGGCTGCCAGTGTAGAGAACGTCAATATCGACTCGATCAAGCAAGGCATCGAGATGACGCATGAACTGTTCGTCAACACGATGGAAAAGAACGGCATCCAGGTGATTGACCCGAAAGGTGAAAAATTCGACCCTGAACTGCATCAGGCCATGAGTATGGTGGAAAGCGAGGAAGTCGAACCCAACACGGTGATCGATGTGATGCAAAAAGGATACACATTGAATGATCGTCTGGTACGACCGGCGATGGTGGTGGTTTCAAAGGCGAAAAGCCAGTAAGTATCGCAAATACAGGGTCCGCAAACCGGCTTTGTCATACAGATGACAGAAAAGTAACAAACTTGCTTGAAAGCCTTTCAAAAGACCTTACCTTTGCATCAAGTTAAATTTATTTTGAGGAATCTGGAGAATTATTATGGGTAGAATTATTGGTATCGATCTGGGCACGACCAACTCTTGTGTCGCTGTGATGGAAGGGGATGCGCCGAAGATTATTGAAAATGCAGAAGGTGATCGCACCACGCCTTCGATCGTCGCATTCACCGACGATGACCAGGTGCTGGTTGGCCAGCCGGCGAAACGTCAGGCGGTTACCAATCCTGAAAACACTTTATACGCAGTCAAGCGTTTGATTGGTCGTAAATTCGACGAAAAAGAAGTGCAAAAAGACATCGATCTGGTGCCTTACAAGATCATCAAGGCCGACAATGGCGATGCCTGGGTGGAAGTGCGCGGCAAAAAACTGGCTCCGCCGGAGATTTCAGCGCGTGTGCTGCAAAAAATGAAGAAAACCGCTGAAGATTATCTCGGCGAAGAAGTCACCGAAGCGGTCATCACCGTACCGGCATACTTTAACGATTCACAGCGTCAGGCGACCAAAGATGCAGGCAAGATTGCCGGTCTTGATGTCAAGCGTATCATCAATGAGCCGACTGCAGCAGCGCTGGCTTATGGCATGGACAAGGCGTCCGGCGACAAGACACTGGCGGTATATGACCTTGGTGGCGGTACCTTCGATATTTCCATCATCGAAGTGGCCGAAGTCGATGGCGAGCATCAGTTTGAAGTGCTGTCTACACACGGTGATACCTTTCTCGGCGGTGAAGATTTCGACATGCGTCTGATCGATTACATCGCGGATGAGTTCAAGAAAGAACAGGGTGTTGACCTGCGCGGTGATCCACTGGCGATGCAGCGTCTGAAAGAAGCGGCTGAAAAAGCCAAGATCGAACTGTCGTCCAGTACACAGACCGATGTCAATCTGCCGTATGTCACTGCCGATGCGAGTGGCCCGAAGCACTTGAACATGAAGATTACCCGCGCCAAGCTGGAATCGCTGGTCGACGACCTGGTTGCCCGCACCATCGAGCCGCTGAAAACCGCGCTGGAAGATGCCGGTGTCTCGGTTTCTGACGTCAACGATGTCATTCTGGTCGGTGGTCAGACCCGTATGCCCAAGGTGCAGGAAGTGGTCAAAGACTTTTTCGGCAAAGAGCCTCGCAAGGACGTCAACCCGGACGAAGCGGTGGCAGCCGGTGCAGCGATTCAGGGCGGTGTACTCGGTGGCGATGTCAAAGACGTACTGCTGCTCGACGTGACTCCACTGTCACTGGGTATCGAAACCCTCGGTGGCGTAATGACCAAACTGATCGAGAAGAACACAACGATTCCGACCAAGGCATCGCAAACCTTCTCGACTGCGGAAGACAACCAGACTGCGGTAACCGTTCATGTACTGCAGGGTGAGCGGGAAGTGGCCTCGGCCAACAAGTCGCTGGGTCGATTCGACCTGACCGACATTCCGCCGGCACCACGCGGTGTTCCGCAGATCGAAGTAACTTTCGACATCGATGCCAACGGTATCCTGAACGTGTCCGCCAAAGACAAGGCGACCGGCAAGGAACAGAAGATCGTCATCAAGGCTTCTTCCGGCCTGTCGGATGAAGAAGTCGAAAAGATGGTCAAGGATGCCGAGGCGCATGCCGATGAAGATCGCAAGGTTCGCGAGCTGGTCGAGGTTCGAAACCAGGCCGACGCAATGATCCATGCGACTGAGAAATCGCTGAAAGATCTGGGTGATCAGGTCGATGCCGCCGACAAGGAAGCGATCGACAGTGCCATCGAAGCACTGAAGAAAGAACTTGAGGGCAGCGACAAAGAAGCGATCGAAGCCAAGACCAAGGCTCTGGCCGAGGCTTCCGGTAAACTGGCTGAAAAAGCCTACGCTGCCAACGGTGGTGCAGAAGCCGGTGCCGCAGGCGCAGGCGCTGCCGGAGCAGAAGCCGGTACCTCAGGCGCGGCTGGCAACGCCGACGACGATGTGGTCGATGCCGAGTTCGAGGAAGTGAAAGACGACAAGAAATAATCGTCGATCACAAATCGGTAGAAAAGCTGGCGGGCGGGTGTGTAAACACCCGTCCGCTTTCTGTTATATAATGCGCGGCTTTTTTCAAGACTCTGTCCACAACGGGGTTTTGCAACAAGCCCAAGACGGTGTGAAAACGAATGTCGCAACGAGATTACTACGAAATTCTGTGTGTCGAAAGAACCGCTACCTCGGCCGAGCTGAAAAAGGCTTTCCGCCGACTGGCGATGAAATATCATCCGGATCGCAACTCCGATAACGATGAAGACACCGAACACAAATTCAAGGAAGCCAAGGAAGCCTACGAAGTGCTGTCCGACGCGGACAAGCGTGCCGCCTATGACCAGTATGGTCATGCCGGGGTCAATCAGCAGGCCGGTGGCGGCTTCGGTGGCGGCGGCTTTGGTGACGCCTTCAGTGATATCTTTGGTGATATCTTCAGCGGCGGCGGTCAGCGCGTGCGCAAAGGTGCCGACCTGCAATACAACCTGGAGTTGACGCTGGAAGAAGCCGTCGCCGGCACCACGGTCAAGATCAAGGTGCCGACGCATAAAACCTGCACCGATTGTGCCGGAAGCGGCGCCAAGAAAGGTACGTCACCGGAAACCTGTTCGACCTGCGCCGGACACGGTCAGGTACGCATGCAGCAGGGCTTTTTCTCGGTGCAGCAAACCTGTCCGGCCTGTCGCGGAACCGGTCAGGTGATCAAGGACCCCTGCAACACTTGTCACGGCGAAGGCCGGGTGCGCGATTACAAGTCGCTATCGGTCGAGGTTCCGGCCGGGGTGGACAATGGCGATCGTATTCGTCTTTCCGGCGAAGGTGAACCGGGCGAGCGCGGCGCTCCTCCGGGTGATTTGTATGTGCAGATGCGGGTCAAACCGCATCCGATTTTCGAACGCGATAATGCCGACCTGTATTGCGATGTGCCGATCAACTTCGTCACCGCCGCACTCGGTGGTGAACTTGAAGTGCCGAGCCTGACCGGACGCCTGAACCTGAAGATTCCGGCAGGCACCCAGTCGCACAAGTTATTCCGCATGCGCGGCAAAGGCGTAAAGCCGGTGCGCGGTGGCCC
>JANTFI010000066.1 GCA_024763505.1 Gammaproteobacteria bacterium | reverse complement strand
AGGTTGAAAACCCCATGCACTTTATTGGTGCCTGGGCGTGCCGTTGGTGAACAGTATTGTTGCATTTTTTTTTGTTATTGTCCTTTTTAAATCATAAGTGATTGATTTTAAAAGTATTAATTTGTTTTGTCTTGAAATCTGCTTTGCATCATGCGTGATTTTTATTTTTAACAGGAGGAATTCCTATGAAGATGGTGACTGCCATTATCAAACCCTTCAAGCTGGATGACGTGCGTCAGGTACTGTCAGAAATCGGTGTGCAGGGTGTAACCGTTTCCGAAGTCAAGGGCTTCGGTCGTCAAAAAGGCCATACTGAATTGTATCGTGGCGCTGAATATGTGGTTGATTTTCTGCCCAAGGTCAAGATGGAGCTGGTCATTGATGATGCATTGCTAGACCAGGTGATCGAGTCGATCACGTCCAAGGCCAGTACCGGCAAGATCGGTGATGGCAAGATTTTTGTAACCGATGTTGAACAGGCTATCCGTATTCGTACCGGTGAGTCTGGTCCTGAAGCTTTATAAGGGGTATAAACAATGGAAAATCAAATTTTTGAATTGCAGTATGCCATCGACACCTTTTATTTTCTGGTGATGGGTGCGCTGGTGATGTGGATGGCGGCTGGTTTCGCCATGCTCGAAGCGGGTTTGGTTCGAGCAAAAAATACAACCGAAATTCTGACCAAGAATGTCGTACTTTTTGCAATTGCCTGTACCGCTTATATGGTGGTCGGTTATGACATCATGTATGACGGCGGTATCTTCCTGAAAGATATTGCGCTCGATGGTGCCTCGTCAGCCGATGTGTTGACTGCAGCGGTTGTGAAAGAGTCTGCCGAAGCCGGTTTTGATGGTGGCTCGGTTTACTCTAATGCTTCAGACTTCTTCTTTCAGGTCGTTTTTGTTGCAACTGCCATGTCGATCGTATCCGGTGCCGTGGCCGAGCGCATGAAATTATGGGCCTTTATAGCTTTCGCAGTTGTCATGACGGCTTTCATCTACCCGATGGAAGGTAACTGGACCTGGGGCGGTGGATCAGTCTTCGGTCTGTACAGCCTTGGCGATGATTTCGGTTTCTCTGATTTTGCCGGTTCCGGTATTGTTCACATGGCTGGTGCGGCTGCTGCGCTAGCGGGTGTTTTATTACTGGGTGCTCGTAAAGGCAAGTATGGTGAGAATGGCCAGATTAATGCGATTCCGGGCGCCAACCTGCCTTTGGCCACACTGGGTACATTCATTCTGTGGATGGGCTGGTTCGGCTTCAATGGCGGTTCGGTACTGAAACTGGGTGATGCTGCCAGTGCCAACGCGGTTGCGATGGTCTTCCTGAACACCAATGCGGCGGCAGCCGGTGGTGTGATCGCTGCACTGATTATTGCCAGAATCATGTTTGGCAAGGCAGATTTAACCATGGCCCTGAACGGTGCGTTGGCCGGTCTGGTTGCGATTACGGCTGAGCCTTCTACCCCGACTCCGCTGGCAGCTACGCTGATCGGTATGGTCGGTGGCTCGATTGTGGTGTTCTCGATCGTGACCCTCGACAAGATGAAAATCGATGATCCGGTCGGTGCAATCTCGGTCCACGGCGTGGTAGGTTTGTGGGGACTGCTGGCAGTGCCGCTGACCAATGATGGAGCATCCTTTACAGGCCAGTTGGTCGGTGCTGCAACGATCTTCGTCTGGGTGTTCGTGGCCAGCTTCATTACCTGGTTTGTGATCAAGATGATCATGGGTATCCGCGTATCGGAAGAAGAAGAGTACGAAGGCGTGGATATTGGCGAGTGTGGTATAGAAGCCTATCCGGAGTTTACCCAAAATCAATAATCCGGATTCTTTTTGCTAACGAAAAACGGGCGCTTCAAGCGCCCGTTTTTTTTCTCGGGAATGTGCTTTCGTGGAAGATCGGGGATGGTTTCCGGGGCGATTGACCAGAGCGTAAAGCGGGGTAATCTTCAGACCCCTGAAACATGCCGCGTAACCAATAACTCGAACGTTTCAGGCGATTTATAAGTAAATCCTTATATGGTTTTCAGGCAGCGGCTTTGCTATGATCAGCGCCTTACCGGGGGTAGCTATGCGTATCATTTCATCTTTTATCGGCTTTGTACTGGCCATCATTATCACTATCTTCATTTTTGCACCGGACCGTTTACCGGTCGGTTATGGATTTGAACCGGTTCCGGTCGAGCTTACAGTACAAAATACGCTGGCGGGCGAATTACTGGAAACCGTCACCGGCGAGAATGCACGAAATCTGGTGATCAAGAATACTTCGGACAAGGTACTTTATAACCTGACCCTGACGCTGCGCGACAAGGACGGTAATATCAAGCAGCAATATATCGAGCCGCGCCTGCCGCTGGCTGGAACGGTAACGCTGGGCTGGTTGCAAAACTGGAAATTTGAACCGGGCGACCAGTTGGAAGCCGCCGCCTCTACCTACTACCGGGTGGTCTGGGCGCTATGAGTGAGCCGCTGACCTGTTATATCTATCGCAGCGACCGAAAGATGGACTACTACCTGTATCTGGCAGAAAAGGATGTTTTTGACGAAGTTCCGCCCGAATTGCTGAAAGCCTTCGGTGAACCGCAGTTCAGCTTTGAATTCGCGCTGACCCCTGAGCGCTCTTTGGCCAAGGAAGATGCCACTACCGTCTATCAGAATCTAAAACAGCAAGGCTTCCACCTGCAAATTGCCGACGACTTGCTGGTGGAGCAACAACTGGCGTTGAAAAGCCTGAACTGATTTTCGCGGCATCGTCTAGCAACAACGCCGGCTGGTGGCTGGCGATTCTGTGCCGCAACAAGCATCTGTGCGGCTTGCTTGCGGATTATCAGCGCCATACACCTCGGCATCGGCCATCGTCACGAAACTTTCCCACGGTATCCCGGCCGGGTCGAATGACCAGGATTTGACCGACTCGGCATAACAGCAGGTGGTGGCATTTGCTTCGCCGTTTTCGATTCCCGCCGCGCCAAGCCGAGTCTGAATCTGTTCCAACTCCACTTCCTCTTCGACCTGGATACCCAGATGATCAAGACCATAGTGCTCACTGCGTGTCGAAATCGCGAAATTGACCAGAGGGTCGGACAGTTGCCATTTGGCATAATCCCCTTTGGTTTTGTCCGGTGCTGCGCCAAACAGACTGCTGTAAAAATGGATCGCCGCTTCAAGATCAGGCACGGCGAGGTGGATATGCAATCGTTTCATGATGGACTCCGGAGTGGGTGACAGGGGCTTTCGCTGCAGCAGTTTTGCTGCAGAAAATCGATTAATTCGCCCATGATGTGATAATTGGCGGAATAAATCAGCGAGCGACCCTGGCGGGTGCGCTGGCACAATCCGCTTTGTAGTAATTCCTTGAGATGAAATGACAGCGTGGCCGCTGGCATTTGCAACGCTTTGGACAGTTGCGACGGGGTCATACCGGCCGGGCCGGCCTGCACCAGTTGGCGAAAGATGAGCAGCCGGGAAGTCTGGGCCAGGGCGGCGAGCAGGGTAACTGAATTTGATATTTCCATAATTATCGAATTATAGAAATAAATCCGGATGCGTCAAGCCGTTAATCCGGCCAGCGAATAAATACAAGAATTCATAACATTCACGAGATAACTCGGCTATAATCGCGAGCCATTTTTACATTAGTGAATGCTAATACAGTTTGAGGCTGTCGCCGCATCGCACTGAAACCGGAACCATTATGACCAGAAAACTGCGAAATATCGCCATTATCGCCCACGTTGACCACGGCAAAACCACGCTGGTCGACAAGCTGCTGGAACAATCCGGCACCTTCGACGAACGCGCGCAACTGGGCGAACGCATGATGGACAGCAACGAGCTGGAGCAGGAGCGCGGCATCACCATCCTGTCGAAGAATACGGCCATCAAGTGGAACGATTACCGCATCAATATCGTCGACACCCCGGGCCACGCCGACTTCGGTGGTGAAGTCGAACGCGTAATGTCGATGGTAGATAGCGTGTTGCTGCTGGTCGATGCGGTTGACGGGCCGATGCCGCAAACCCGTTTCGTTACCCAGAAAGCCCTGCAGCAGGGATTGAAGCCGATTGTTGTGGTCAACAAGATTGACCGCCCGAGCAGTCGCCCGGACTGGGTCATCGACCAGACCTTCGACCTGTTCGACCGCCTCGGTGCAACCGATGAGCAAATGGATTTTGAAGTGGTCTACGCTTCGGCGCTGGATGGCTATGCCATGCTCGACCACGAACAGCCGGGCAAGGATATGACGCCGCTGTTTGAAACTATCGTCGAAAAGGTGCCTGAGCCGGATGTCGATATCGATGGCCCGTTCCAGTTACAGGTCAGTTCACTCGATTACAACAGTTATGTCGGTGTTATCGGCATTGGCCGGGTCAAGCGCGGCAGTGTCAAGACCAACGACCAGTTGACCCTGATCGATGTCGAAGGCAATACCCGCAAGGTCAAGATCCTGCAGGTGCTGGGCTTTCTCGGTCTGGAGCGCGTCGAAGTCGAACAGGCGGAAGCCGGCGATATCATCGCCTTTACCGGGGTACAGGGCTTACAGATTTCCGACACCCTGTGTGACCCGGACAATGTCGAAGCCTTGCCGCCGCTGACCGTTGATGAGCCGACCGTGACGATGAACTTTCTGGTCAACACTTCGCCTTTTGCCGGCAAGGAAGGCAAGTTCGTCACTTCGCGCCAGATCTGGGAGCGCCTGCAAAAAGAGCTGGAGCACAATGTCGCGCTGCGCGTCGAAGCCACCGAAGATCCGGACCGCTTCAAGGTGTCTGGCCGCGGTGAATTGCATCTGGCGATTTTGATCGAAACCATGCGCCGTGAAGGCTTTGAGCTGGGCGTGTCGCGCCCGGAAGTGATCTTCAAGGAAATCGATGGGCAAATGTGCGAGCCGTATGAAGCCGTTACCATTGATGTCGAGGAGCAGCATCAGGGTACGATCATGGAAACCTTCGGTAACCGTGGTGGCGAATTGCTGGACATGATTCCGGACGGGCAGGGCCGCATCCGCATGGATTTCAAGATTCCGGCCAAGGGCTTGATCGGCTATCGCAATGAATTTCTGACTTCGACCCAGGGCACCGGCCTGATGTACAGCGTGTTCGACAGCTATGGCCCGGTCAAGCAGGTCGAAACCAGTGCGCGTAACAATGGCGTATTGATTTCCAACGGCCAGGGCAAGGCGCTGGGTTATGCGCTGTTCAACCTGCAGGAGCGCGGCAAGTTGATGATCGGTCACGGCGAGGAAGTTTACGAAGGCATGATTATCGGTATCCACAGCCGCCAGAATGATCTCACCGTCAACCCGCTCAAGGCCAAGCAATTGACCAACATCCGCGCTGCCGGCACCGATGAAAATCTGGTACTGGTCAAGCCTTTGAGTTTCACGCTGGAACAGGCGCTGGAATTCATCGATGATGACGAACTGGTCGAAGTCACGCCACAGTCGATCCGCGTGCGTAAAAAGCATTTGACGGAAAACGAAAGAAAACGCGCTTCGCGCGCACCAAAAGCTGATTAAATTATTGTCCTGTACTAGGCTATCGGGATAACTCTTTTTAATCCCGATAGCCTGGCATCATGAGCGACTCTGATACATCCGACCTACCTCGCATTCTGCTGGTGTGCCGCTCCGGCAGTACCGCCAAATCCTTCAGCCGCCTGCTGCAGGATCAATTCCAAATCGAACATGTAAACGGCGCGCAGCAGGGCTGGGAGCAACTACAGCAAGGCCAGCCGTTCACCTTGCTGGTATGTGAATTGGCACAGGCAATGGATGAAGTGTCGCTGCTGGAGCGAACCCGCAAGGCGCAAAGTGAATTGCTGGTACATTTGCCGGTGCTGTTGCTGGTCGGAGAAGCCGACGAGGATGCGATCCGCGATCAGGCCTTCGAGGCCGGTGCCACCGATTTTATCCATATGCCGTTTTCCAGTCTCGAATTGAAGGCGCGGGTGCAGTTGCATGCGCGCATGTTCGGGCTGTTTCAGAATCAGGCCGCGCTGCAAATCACCGAAGACAATACCCAGACCGATCTGCTCAACACCCTGATGCAGGAAAAATATTTTCAGGGCCGGCTGGAACAGGAGCTGTCGTTTTCTTTGCGTCATAATGCCTATCTAAGCCTGTGTATGCTGAAAGTGGATGGCGCAGACGAGATTGAGGATCAGTATGGCAAGAAAATTTTACGAGCCTTACTGCGCGCGGTATCTGGTGTCATCAGCCGCAAGATACGGCGTGAAGATAGTTATGCCTTTCTCGGCGATTCGACCTTTGCGGTGCTATTCCCGGTGACCAATGGCCTCGGCGCGCAAGTGGCAACGAAGCGATTGATCGAAAAAATCGAATCCACCCAATTGCGCCGCGGAGAAGAATTATTGACAGTCACGTTGAGCGCAGGTCTGGTTTCTCGAATGCCGGACGAAAATGACGAACTCCAGCATCTGATGGATATTGTCGAGCAACGTCTGGACAAGGCTACCCGTCAGGGCGGCGCACAAATCGTCAGCAGTAAAAGCGAGCAGGAGCAGCAGACCCTGTCGCTCGAGCAAGCCCTCAACATGATTCGCTTTGGCCATCAGGACAAGCTACCCAAACAAATCCCGCAACTGGTCGATAATCTGATGCCGTTACTGACTTTCATCAAACAGCACAACAGTCTCGAATTCGACCGTATTCTCGATGAACTGGACGATGGTGACTAAAGCCGGCTGGTTGCGCCGTCTTTGGTGTCGGCTGCCGATACGAGAATTTTTGCTGTATGGGCTGATCTTTATCGTCGCCGGATTTCTCGGCAACCTGTGGATGACGCGGGATCAGGCCAGCGGTTTGGCACCGGTTACGTCCGCGGTCAACCTGCAAGGGCAAACCGTGGCATTGGTTGGGTCATCCTCTGAGCAACCTTTGACATTGCTATATTTCTTCGCCGAATGGTGTCCGATTTGCAAGCTGCAAAATGGTGCTATCGATACCCTGTCCGGCAGTGTGCCGGTGGTTGGCATCGCGATGCAGTCCGGCAGCGATGAACAGGTTCGTGCCTATGCTGCCGGGCACGATCTGCGCTTTCCCATCGTCAATGACCAGACTGGATACATCAGTCGCAACTTTGGCGTGGTCGGTGTACCTGCCACCTTTCTGATCGACAGCCAGGGTAATATCCTCGACAGCACCCGGGGCTATGCCACTACGATCGGGTTATACAGCCGCTTGTGGCTGAGTCACTTTCAACTCGGCAATTTCTGAATTTCACCCAGGGTTTTCGTGCAGGAATCGCCCGCGCCGGTATTCTTTATGCGCTTTTACGGTCAGATATTCCCATTTTAAATAGTTGCAAATTGCAACTAAAAAGAATATAAATCAGATATTATCCTGCTCCGGTAATGCTGCCATGAATATCCTGATTTTTTTCTCAGCCCTGTTGATTCTGTTGTTTTCAATGGCCCGTTTCAATTTGCCGCTGCGCCAATGGATGTTGATCGGCGCAGCCGGGTTACTGACTTTCACCCTGTTTGGCGGCTTCAGTGCTTTCTGGGGCGTGCTGGTCTGGGTACTGGTCGGCGTACCGGCGCTGTTACTCGGGGTCGGAGAGATTCGTCGCAAATACCTGTCTACGCCATTATTGAACCGCATTCGCAAGGTGTTGCCCCCGATGTCGAAAACCGAACGCGATGCGATCGAATCGGGTAGCGTCTGGTGGGAAGGCGAATTATTCCGCGGCAACCCGGACTGGAATCAATTGCTGAAATTCGACAAGCCACGCTTGAGTGAGGCCGAGCAAGCCTTTATCGATGGCCCGGTGGAAGAGCTGTGCGCCATGATCGACGACTGGGATATCACCCACAACCGACAT
The DNA here is from genome assembly GCA_024763505.1 of Gammaproteobacteria bacterium. Taxonomy (GTDB): domain Bacteria; phylum Pseudomonadota; class Gammaproteobacteria; genus JACNJF01. The sequence goes on along the minus strand of JANTFI010000066.1, from coordinate 8,583 downwards.
GACTTGCCGCCGGAGATGTGGCAATTCATCAAACAAAACAAATTCTTTGGCATGATCATTCCGCAGCAATACGGCGGCATGGCTTTTTCCGCCCATGCCCACTCCGAGGTGGTAATGAAAATTTCCGCACGCAGTATTTCGGTTGGCGTAACCGTGATGGTGCCCAATTCGCTGGGACCGGCTGAATTACTGTTGCACTACGGCACGGAGCAGCAAAAGGATTACTACCTGCCGAGACTGGCCGATGGCCGTGAAATCCCCTGTTTTGCATTGACCGGGCCGGATGCCGGCTCGGACGCGGGTGCCATTCCGGATTCCGGCGTGGTTTGCGAAGGTGAATTCGAAGGCAAAACCATGCTCGGGCTGCGCCTCAACTGGGAGAAGCGATATATCACGCTGGGACCGGTGGCGACGGTACTCGGGCTGGCCTTCAAGGTGTTTGACCCTGAGCATTTGCTGGGCGAGGAAGAAGAGTTGGGCATTACCTGCGCATTGATTCCGGTCGATTTGCCGGGCATTGAAATCGGTGCGCGGCACTTCACCCTGAATGCGGCTTTTCAGAATGGTCCGAATCGGGGTAGAGAAGTTTTTATTCCGCTCGACTTCATCATTGGCGGCGAAAAAATGATTGGCAAAGGCTGGCGTATGCTGGTGGAATCATTGTCGGTCGGGCGCGGTATTTCACTGCCTGCGGTGGGTGCCGGTGCTGGTAAATTCGCTGCCCGTGCGACCGGAGCCTATGCCCGCATCCGCAAGCAATTCAAAACCCCGATCGGACGCTTTGAAGGCGTTGAAGAAGCGCTGGCGCGCATCGGTGGGTTGGCTTATTTCATGGATGCCGGTCGCTTGATGACCTTGTCGGCGCTGGATGCCGGCGAAAAGCCCTCGGTGGTCACGGCAATACTGAAATATCACAATACCGAAAAAATGCGTCAGGTTCTGAATGATTCGATGGATGTGCACGGCGGCAAGGGCATTTGCATGGGGCCAGACAATTATATCGGCCGGGCCTATCAAACCATTCCGGTCGGAATCACCGTAGAAGGTGCGAATATTCTGACCCGCAGCATGATCATCTTCGGGCAGGGCGCGATTCGCTGCCACCCCTGCCTGGTCGATGAAATGGAAGCCGCCGGTCTTGCCGATCTGAATCAGGCTGCGGCCCGCTTCGATCAGGCACTTTGTGCACACATGAGCTATTTCGCACAAAATCTGATTCGGGCCTTCAGCTTTGGTTTGACCGGTTCACATCTGGCGCGCTCACCGGTTCGGGGTCGGGTTGCACAATATTATCGGCGGCTGGCACAAATGAGTGCAGCCTTCGCGGTTGTATCCGATCTGGCGCTGATGATGCTCGGCGGCGCGCTCAAGCGAAAGGAAAAGTTATCCGGCCGATTTGCCGATGCGCTGAGTTATATGTTTTACACCTCGGCAGTGCTGAAAAAATTTGAAGACGATGGACGCCCGCGGGCCGATCTGCCGCTGCTCGAATGGAGCGCCAAATACAGCCTGTATCAGGTTCAGTGTGCGCTCGATGAAATTCTCAGAAACTTTCCGGTCAAGCCGATCGGCTTGCTACTGCGCCTGATCATCTTCCCGCTGGGTCTAAGCCTGCGTGCGCCGAATGATTCGCTCGGGCACCGGGTGGCCGCGTTATTGCTCAAACCCTCGGAAGCGCGTGACCGCCTGACTCGCGGCCTGTTTATTTCGCAGGATGAAAAAGATATTACCGGGCGTCTGGAAGTCGCACTGGATAAAGTGCTGCAGGCAGAACCGATCGAAAAAAGACTGCGCGCACAGAAAATTATCAAACCGCCGCTGATGGAATTCGATGAATGGTTGAATACGCTGGTTCACGACGCAAAGCTCGAACCCGCAGAAGCGGAACAATTACGCCAGGCGCGGCTGGCCACAGCAGCGGTCGTCCAGGTGAACGAATTTGCTCCCGGCGAACTGGAGCCAAAAGCAGTCTCGATGGATAAGGTGGCCTGATGTAAAAAAATAATGTTACTATTCTGCGAATGATAATCATAATCACAAAGAGGATAGTATGGAGAAGCCGTGGTTGAAGTCTTACCCGGAAGGTGTCAGAGCCGAAATTGACCCCAGCGAATATAACTCGGTGGCTGAAATTTTTAATCAGTCGGTCGAGAGATTTGCTGACTTGCCTGCCTTTAGCAATATGGGCGCCACACTCAGTTATCGTCAGATTGGAGATATGACTCGTAATCTGGCCGCGTATCTGCAATCCCTTCCCGGTATGCAAAAAGGCGACCGGGTCGCGGTGATGATGCCAAATCTGCTGCAAAACCCGGTTGCGATTTTTGCTATCTTGCGAGCCGGTTTTACGGTCGTCAATACCAACCCCCTGTATACGCCACGCGAATTGCGTCATCAACTGAAGGATTCCGGCGCTAAGGCCATTATCGTGGTCGACAATTTCTGCAACACCCTGCAGCAGGTACTGGATGACACGGATATAAAGCAAGTCATCACTACCCAGCTAGGAGATTTTCTCAAATTCCCCAAATCCATGATCGTCAATCTGGTGGTCAAGCACGTGAAGAAAATGGTGCCCGCTTACCAGATTCCGGGCAGTATCACCCTGAACAAGGCCCTGTCGGTTGGCGCAGGAAAGCAGCTTGAATCAATTGATATAAACCATGACGATATCGCCTTTCTGCAATACACCGGCGGCACAACCGGGCTGGCCAAGGGTGCGATGCTGACCAATGGCAACATGGTGGCCAATATGCTGCAGGCGTCGGAATGGATTGCGCCGATGGTGGAAGAACGCAAGGAAATCATCATCACCGCATTGCCGCTATATCATATCTTTTCGCTGACCGCGAATTGCCTGGTCTTCATGAAGGCCGGTGCGCTCAACTTTCTGATCACCAATCCACGGGATATGCCGGGCTTCGTCAAGGAATTGTCGAGCGTAAAATTTACCGCCATCACCGGAGTCAATACGCTGTTTAATGGCTTGCTCAATACACCGGGTTTCAGCGAACTGGATTTTTCCCGGCTGAAGCTGACACTCGGCGGTGGTATGGCGGTGCAAGAAGCCGTCGCCAAACGCTGGCGCGAAGTGACCGGCACGCCTCTATTAGAAGCCTATGGTTTGACCGAAACCTCGCCGGCGGTTTGTATCAACCCGATGAATCTAAGTGATTATAATGGTTCGATCGGCTTGCCGGTACCCTCGACCGAGGTGTCGATTCGCACTGAAGATGGCGAGTTTCTGCCAAACGGTGATCCGGGTGAGTTGTGTGTGCGCGGCCCGCAAGTCATGAAAGGTTACTGGAACAAGCCGGAAGAAACCGCGTTTGTGCTAGATGAAAAAGGCTGGCTGAAAACCGGTGATATTGCAATGATGGATGAGCAGGGTTTTTTCTATATTGTCGACCGAAAAAAGGACATGATCCTGGTGTCCGGTTTTAATGTCTTTCCGAATGAAGTCGAATCGATAATTGCCGCTTGCCCGGGCGTGCTCGAAGTCGGCGTGATCGGAATCGAAGACCCGAATTGCGGTGAATCGGTTAAGGCGGTTATTGTTAAAAAAGACCCGCAATTGACCGAGCAAATCGTCATCGACCATTGCCGTGAAAACCTGACCAATTACAAGGTTCCAAGGGCGGTCGAATTCAGGGAAGAGTTACCCAAAACCAATGTCGGCAAGATTCTTCGACGTGAGTTGCGCAACCCAAGCTGAGCACAGCGCAAAGACTTTCAGTGCAAGCTGATCTCGGCTCGCAGCGACTTCCTTCTCAAGCACAGAAAGATGATCGGAAGCCGTTCTTGCCGGGGGTCGAGTTGGGTTATACTCGCCCGGTCTCTGGAATTGTCCGGATCGACTCTTGACGCTGAAATTCACCGATGACTGACCTCCTGAAAACCCCGATTCTGTACAGCTTTCGCCGCTGCCCGTATTGCATCCGCGCCCATATGGCGTTGAAATATGCCGAGTTGAAAATCGAGCTTCGCTCGGTCGAGCTCAGCAACCTGCCGGCCGAGGCACTGGCCGTTTCTCCGCATGCAACCGTCCCTTCGCTGGTAATTGGCGAGCATGAATATATCGATGAAAGCTGGGATATCATGAAATGGGCCTTGCAACAAAACGATCCGGAACACTGGATGGGTGAAAATCAGCAATTTCTGCAAGAGGCGGAAATGCTGGTAGAAACCAACGATTTCTCGTTCAAGGAAGATCTCGATCAATATAAATACGCTGATCGATATCCACAGCATCCCGCACGGGTTTACCGGGAGCGCGGTGAAGAGTTTTTGCAGGAACTAGAAGAAATGTTGCAGCAGCAGGTATTTTTACTGGCGCCGCAAATCACTGTGGCCGATGTTGCGGTGTTTCCGTTTATCCGTCAGTTCGCACTGGTTGACAAGCCCTGGTTTGATGCTGCCCCCTACCCCCGATTACAACACTGGCTGGTTGCAATGTCCGGAACCTCGTGGTTTCAAGACGCTTTTCGAAAGCGCGAAATCTGGCAGTCAGGCGCTACCGACAGCCTGTTGTAATCCGCCTTTCAGGCAAAGCACCTATTCTCCACGCCGGAAACTGTGGCTGACTCCGGCACCTATTTCCACAAAAATATTAAGGAATATTGGTGGCTCATTTGATCTGGATCAAGTGAGCAAAGGGTCGACTGTAATAAGGTCAGACTCTAAAAACCAAAGAGGGGATCAATCATGGGTAAAATAACAGGATGGGCTGCGATTACACTCTGCCTGATCGGGATGGGTACGGCACAGGCAGCAATGAGTAAACCAGCTGCAGAGAAAGACAGCGGTTGTATCACTTGCCATCAGGGCATCGAAAGTATTCGCGATGAAGCCAGTCCGATGATGGCCATGATCAAGGCGATTGGCTCGACCCACGGTGATGCCGAAGGTTGCGTGGTTTGCCACGGTGGAAATCCGCAAGCCAGCGATGCCAAATCAGCACATCAGGGCTCGCCCGACTCTCTGAAACAGGCCAAGGGCGCACAAACCTTTTATCCCGATCCCGGTGCAATGGATATCAATAAATTTACCTGCGCCATGTCCGGTTGCCATCAGGGGTATCCCGATCGGCTGGAGAAAGCACTGATGAATACTGAAGCCGGAAAAATCCAGGGCAACCTCCATACCTTTGCGATTCCCGAAGTGCAAAACTATCAAGTGCCCTGGGGTAATTATGATGTCAAGGATGGCGATGGCCCGGTGCCATCGGTTGGCACGCCCGAGTACAAGGCTTATATGAAAGACATGATCGAGGCGCATCAGGATCAGTTTCCGAGTGAGTTGAAGCAGATTCCGAACCCGACCGTTGCCGAAATCGAGAAAGATCCCAAATTGGCTGGCATCACCTACCAGCGCCAGCAATGTCAACGCTGCCACGTGACCGTCAAGGGGCGCGAAAAGCGCGGGGATTATCGCGGTCAGGGCTGCTCTTCTTGCCATATTCCTTATGGCAATGAGGGCATTTATCAGGGTGGTGATAAAACCATCGACAAAAAAGAGAAAGGTCATTTGCTGGTGCACCAGATTCAGGCGACGCGCAAATCGAAAGTGCATGCCGGAGATGTCACCTATTCCGGTATTCCGGTGGAAACCTGCAATTCTTGCCATAACCGGGGCAAGCGCATAGGCGTTACCTATCAAGGCCTGATGGAGTTTCCCTACGGCAGCCCGGTGAATGAAGACGGGAACAAGCAGCCCAAACTGCATACCAAGAAATATCTGTTTATCTCCGACGATTTGCATCACCAGATCAAAAGTCGGCCAGAGAATCCAAAAGGCGGCCTGCTGTGTCAGGATTGTCATACCACCATCGATATGCATGGCGATGGCAATATCTTCGGCACGACGCTGGCGCAGGTCGAAATCGAGTGTGAAGATTGCCACGGCACCCCCAAACAGTATCCATGGGAGCTACCGATGGGTTATGGCGAAGAATTCGGCAAAACGCTGGATGCAAAAGGTCGCGGGCTTTCCGATGCACCGCTGACCGAAACGCTGCAATTCGCCACGCTGTATCCGAAGAAAGATGGTTATCTGAAAACCACGCGTGGCAACCCCTTCGGTAATGTCGTCAAGGATGGCCGCAAGGTGATTATGCATTCGGCCACCGGTAATGATTTTCAGGTGCCATTGCTCAAGCAATTATCCGAGGATCATGCCTGGAAAAGCCCGAATGCAAAAGTGGCGATGGAAAAAGTCACCAAGCATTCGGAAAGTCTGGAATGCTATGCCTGCCATGCTTCGTGGGTGCCGCAGTGTTACGGTTGCCACGTCAAGGCGGATTACAGTAAGGACAAGAACGGCAAGCAAAAACACGATACCGACTGGGTCGCATCCGGAACCGCACGCAATGCGGATGGCTCGACCGCCGAATCACCGCTCGGTGTAAAAGGCATCCAGAGCCCGGGTAAGATTTCGGAAACCCGCTCCTATCTGCGTTGGGAAGAACCGGTGCTGGGGATCAATGGTGAAGGTCGTGTGACGCCGCTGATGCCCGGTTGTCAGGTGGTTTACACGGTGATCGACTCGAAAGGCGAAACCATTGCGCTGAATGTGATCGGTACGTCGGAAGACGAACGTAAGGAACTGGGTCAGGAGCGGGCACCACTGTCGATCGACATGGCGCCGGTACAACCGCATTCGGCACAGCGCAAGGCGCGCACCTGCGAATCTTGCCACAATAATCCGAAAGCGATGGGTTACGGTATCTCTGGTGGTGTATTCCAGACTCGTTATCCGGAAGATATTGTCGAAGACTTGATCGACCAGAAAACCGGCCAGGTAATTCCTTCGACCTTCAAGGTGCAGATTCCGAAGATCAAGGCGCTGGATTTTGACTGGTCGACCATCATCAAGGATGGCCAGCAGGTACAAACGGTCGGCACGCACTGGCCCTTGTCGCGCGCACTGCCGGAATCCATGCGCAAGGCGATGGACCGAACCGGCCTGTGCATGGGTTGCCATCGTGAAATGTCGAATGCCGAGCTGTGGGACAAGGTATCGACCCCGGGCAGTGTGACCGATAATCAACACATCGAAGTGATGAATAAATTGCTCAAGGCTTATGCCGAGCAAATGAGCAAAAAATAGTTGCAGCAGGCTATCTGGCCGGTTTGTCTTGTGATAGGGCAAACCGGCCGTTTTCGATTTTCCGCTACTCGCGAGGATTCTTGCATGAAACGCTTCTCTCAACCGTTCACTCAAGGGCTGGTCGCCACGGTTTTCGTGTTACTGTCAACGCAGGCAAGCGCATTGGAAAAACCGCTAAGCGTCCAGAAAAGTCTTCAGCAGCGAGGCGTGGAAAGCAATGCCCGAATCGGCGGGGCGCACGGCGGAAAGGGGCCGCACGCTCGATTGAGTCCGCAAATGCAGGTGCAGGTCGCGCTGCAGCACAAGGCCAGGGGGCGTATCGGTGAAGCATTTATCAGTATCGATAACGCGATCCGGGTGAATCCTGACAGTGCCGAACTGTATGCGGTGCGAGGCAGTTTTTATATGGAGCAGAAAAATGTCAGCGAAGCACTGCGGGATTTCGAGCAGGCACTCAAGCTGGCTCCCGACAGTCCGGCAATACTGACCAACCGCGCGCAGGCTTATCGACACTTCGGGCGGATTCGAGAAGCACTGGCCGATCTCGACCGGGCGATCGCACTCAAACCGGATCTGCTGCCGGCCTATTTCAATCGAGGCTCGATCTATTTCAGCAGTCAGGACTATCAGCGCGCACTGCAGGATTTTGATCGCTGCATCGCGTTGTCGCCGCATACCGCCGGACCCTATTTTAACCGGGCATCGACCCGCGAAGCTCTGGGCGATCGGCAGGGTGCCATCGCCGACATCAATCGTTTTCTCGATATAACCGGCAATGAGGGATGGAAAATAACCGCCCGCAAACTGCTCGACCAATGGCAAATGAAAGCGGTCGACAATACCTCTGACAGTTAGCGCCGGGCTATCATGGGATTCATGTCCACATGAAAATTACACGCGATTTTCTGTCCATCTGGTTATGGCTTTATGCTGTGGCATTGCCTGCCAGCGCGGCTCTGCCCGCGGATTTCACCAAATGGCTGAATGAATCGGGCCTGGCTTTTCAGTCGCCACCGGGTTATGTGTCGACCACGATTCGAAATACGCCGCTGTTGCCCTATGAGTACGCGCTGAAAAAAAAGGATGGCAGCGTCGAGATTCGTTATGCACTGCGGCCGATAGCGCGCATGTCCATCGATTATCAGGATCCGCATAATTCCGCACCCGAACCCAATCATGTGTTTACCATGATGTTCACTGCGCTGATCGGGGAATTGTCACGCGGCGGTGCAAGCCCGCACCGTGAATTCAGTCAGGAAGAAGCCGGGCAGAAATTCAATGCCGACTGGGCAGCGTTATCGCTGTTTGATCTCGAGCCGGCGTACAGCAGCGATTATCGCCAGGCATTTTTGCTGGCGATACATAAGAATAATTTGTCCGACGCCTATCTGGTGGTGTTGTTCAATGATATCGAAATGATCAAGCCTGAATTGGCACGAGCGATGGAAAGTCTGCAATATCGCTGAGAAGTGTGCA
>JANTFI010000065.1 GCA_024763505.1 Gammaproteobacteria bacterium | reverse complement strand
CTTCATCTGGTAAACCCAGCGCCAGCGCGGTACCGGCGAGATTGACATCGAGATCGAGCTGCACGGTTTGCAAGCACTGCACGAAAATTAACTAGGGTCGTAGTAAAATTGAAGGTTTTGAACCACCCCTGAAATATGCCACCTACTAACGATCACTAAGGCCACAGAACTATCGATGCTTTGAATAGCAGCTTTGGATCGGGGAACAAAATTTCACTACCTTGTCCTGACCGACTGCTTACCGGAAGCTGCTATTGGCCCATCATTTCATTTGACTCAGGTGTGGCAGGTCCAGCCATTCAGGATATCGATCAGTACAGTATTCCATTTGCGAACATTCGTATCTCCAGGGATTGGATATCTATATGGTCGCTTACGCCGACTTTACGTAAAACATCCCTGTCAGGCCCTCGCATAAACGACAGCGGGCCGGAACAAATGCACCAGTATCAGATTGTGTAGCTACTACCCGGAGTTCAGCGATATTACGGCGCGCAGCGTAAGCCCTCGCCCTTGCATATACAGCAAGAAGGATAAATTGCCGGGCGAGTACTGCCTGAACCAAGTTGGCAGACCAGAAAGACAGTGGCAGAGGACGGAATCCGCCGGGAATCCAGCGGGTTAAATTGATTGAGGCCAGATTGAAGGATGATGCAGTCATATCCAGGTTACAGTTATCTGCCTTGACAAACAGGGGTGATAGCGATGCATCTTCTTAAACTGTAAACAAGTCAGGAATTGTTTGTGGACGAGTCATAGTCAAGTATTTAGTTTTCTCACATTTGCCAGCATGGCGACTGGCTCGATAGCTACCATACCACCGCCTTCGGTCATCGCATTGGCCCGTTTCACCAATACCTGCGAAACCTCCCGGGCCTGTTTTTCCGTCGTATAGATTTCAATTTTAAGGTTGTCAGAAAACCCATTGGGCGCGAATTCATTCACGTAATCCCCGAATCCCTTGACCGGGCTGACCGAGACACCGGGCAAATCAAAATGTGCCAGGCTGTCACTGATCAATCCGTAATCGTCGATACTAATGATGGCAACCACCTTGCAATAGTTCATGAATTTTCTCCTCGTAGTTTTGGTGCAACAGGACAAGGTCTCAGGGTAAACGCCTTCCATTGGTAATAAATGGCGGGTATTACCAGTAGCGTCAGAATAACCGAACTGATCATACCGCCTATCATAGGACCGGCAATACGCTGCATGACTTCAGAGCCGGTCCCCTCACCAATCATGATTGGTATCAGACCGGCGATGATGGCCGCGACGGTCATCATGATAGGTCTTACCCGCTTGCCCGCGCCATCAATAACCGCTTGCCGGATATCGTCCTTATTCAGATCACGCTGTTCGTGCTGGACTCGGTTGGAAATATGACAGTAGGACTGGTTCAGGTACACCAGCATTAACACACCGATCTCGACTGTGACCCCGGCCAGCGCGATGAAACCGACACCGACCGCCACCGAAAAATCGTACTCGAGCAAATACATCAGCCACACACCACCGATCAATGCAAAGGGCAGCGTGCCCATGATGATCAATACTTCGATAACATTGCGGAAGTTGATGTACAGCAGCAACATGATGATCGCCAGCGTGAGTGGCACCACCACGCTCAGCCTCTCTTTTGCGCGCACCAGGTATTCGTACTGCCCGGACCAGGCAAGAGAATAGCCTGCAGGCAGATCAATTTTTTCACTCACCACGCGCTGCGCATCGGCCACATAGGAACCAAGATCACGCCCGGCAATATCAACCAGTGTCCAGCCATTCAGTCGGGCGTTCTCACTCTTGATAGCTGGAGGCCCATCTGCGACGTATATATACGCCACATCGGCCAGGGCGATACGCTGGTTGTTCTTTGTCGTCAATGGCAGTAAACGAATTTTTTCAACGGAATCGCGGTAGGATTGCGGGTAACGGATGTTGACCGGGTAGCGTTCCAGTCCCTCGATGGTTTGGGTGACACGCATGCCACCTATCGCGGTACTGATAACTTGCTGTACATCAGCGATATTGAGCCCGTATCGAGCGGCCTTGTCTCGATCGATATCGGCTTTGATGTAACGCCCACCGGCAACCCGTTCGGAATAAACCGACGCAGTACCTTCGATATCTTTCAATATCTTTTCCAGGTCCTTGCCGATGGCCTCGATCTGTGCCAGTTCCGGTCCGGCTACCTTGATTCCCACCGGCGTCTTGATACCGGTGGCCAGCATATCGATACGGGTCTTGATCGGCATCACCCAGGCATTCGTCAGCCCGGGGAACTGGATCAAGGCATCGAATTCCGCACGCAGGCTTGCGGTGGTCACACCCGTGCGCCATTCACTTTTTGGTTTCAGTTGAATCAGCGTTTCGATCATTGTCAACGGGGCCGGATCAGTGGCGGACTCAGCACGACCGATCTTGCCGAATACTGATTTCACCTCAGGAACGGTTTTGATCAGTTTGTCGGTCTGCTGCAATAGTTCTCGCGCCTTGCCGATGGAGATACCTGGATAGGTCGTTGGCATGTACATCAGATCCCCCTCATCCAGGGGCGGCATGAATTCGCTACCAATCTGGGTCGCCGGCCACAGGCCGATAACCAGTGCAAAACCGGCGAGTACAATCATAGTTTTTGGGCCTTCCAGCACGGTCTTGATGATTGGCATGTACAGCCAGGTGATAAAACGGTTAAGCGGGTTTTTGTGTTCGGGCATGATTTTGCCACGCACGAAGTAACCCATCAAAACCGGCACCAGCGTGATCGACAGGCCGGCAGCAACCGCCATCGCATAGGTCTTGGTGAACGCCAGCGGTGAGAACATCTTGCCTTCCTGCGCTTCCAGCGTGAACACGGGCAAAAAACTCAGGGTAATAATCAATAGTGAGAAAAATAGCGGTGGCCCCACCTCGGCGGCTGCTTCCCCAATGATCTGCCATCGATTGGCCGGAGTCAGTGCTGTTCTCTCAATATGCTTGTGTACGTTTTCCACCATGACGATGGCGCCATCCACCATCGCGCCAATAGCAATGGCGATACCGCCCAGCGACATGATATTGGCATTCAAGCCTTGCAGGTGCATGATGATGAAAGCGCCAAATATACCGATCGGCAGGCTGATGATGATGACCAGCGAGGAACGAAAATGAAACAGGAACAGGGCGCAGATCAGCACCACGACCAGGAATTCCTCCAGTAACTTTTCGTACAGATTTTTCACCGCCTGGCTGATCAGGTTCGATCGATCGTAGGTGGTGATAATCTCTACGCCTTCAGGCAGGCCTTTCTTGAGTTCTTCCAATCGCTTCTTGACCCGGTCGATGGTTTTTTGCGCATTTTCGCCGAATCGCATAACCACGTAAGCACCGACCACTTCGCCCTCCCCGTCCAATTCGGCAATGCCGCGCCGGATCTGTGGCCCGGTAATGACATCTGCCACGTCCCTTAGTTGCAACGGCGTCCCGTTTTTATTCAGCCCAAGCGGAATCTGCCGGATGTCGTCGATACCCTTCAGGTAACCGCTGGCTGTGACCATGTATTCGGCCTCGCTCATCTCGACCACAGAGGCACCGGCCTCCTGATTGCCTTTCTGGATCGCGGTACGAATCAGGCTAAGTGGAATACCATAAGCGCGCAGACTGTCTGGATCGACGATCACCTGATATTGCTTGACCATACCGCCAAACGTGGCGACCTCGGATACACCGGCTACGGTCTGCAATTCGTATTTTAAGAACCAGTCCTGGATACTGCGTAACTGACTAATATCAGTTTTTCCACTGCGGTCAGCCAATGCATAGCCATACACCCAACCGACGCCGGTGGCATCCGGTCCCAGTTGCGACACGGCATTGGCGGGCAGAGACGATGCCGCCTGGCTCAGATATTCCAGCACCCGTGAGCGCGCCCAGTACAGGTCAGTGCCCTCTTCGAAGATGACGTACACATAGGAATCACCAAAGAACGAGTAACCGCGCACGGTGACGGCCTTGGGTACCGATAGCATTGCCGTGGTCAAAGGATAGGTAACCTGATCCTCCACCACTTGAGGCGCTTGACCGGGAAAGCTGGTTTTGACGATGACCTGTACGTCAGATAGATCGGGAATAGCGTCTATCGGTGTTAATTTGACCGAATAGATACCGGCACCCAGCAGGATCAGTGTCGAAAGGATGATGAAAAACCGGTTGCGTATAGACCAATGAATTATCGAGGCAATCATGGTTTATTGCCTCCGGCCATATTGATGATCTGGATGCCACCACTGTCCAGCTTTTTCACCAGAAAACTCATGTTATCGCCTTCCTTGAGCTTGTGGATGTTGATGCTGCCGGCTACCGGGAAATCCATCTTCATCTCAGGCCAACCCCAGGCCTCGACCGGGCCGTGTTGTAACGTCAGCTTCGAATCGGCGTGGAATATCTTGAGGATTTTCCCATCGATCCAGGCAGTATCCCGGGGCTTTTGTTTGGGTTGCGGAGGGTTACCTGCCTGGCCTTCGATTTCGATAATACGGATGGCGCCACTGTCAAGCTTTTGAACGAGGAAATTGAATTCTGCACCCTCCTCGAGTTGGTGGATATTAACGCTATCGGCGACCGGAAAGTCCATCACCATTTGCGGCCAACCCCAAATATCTACCGGTCCGTGCTGGAGAGTCAGTTTTGAGTCCATGTGATGAACCTTGAGTATCTTGCCGGCGACCCAGGCCTGATTCTGGTTATTTTCAGCAGACATGTGTCGGGTAGGTTCAGTCATGCGTTCGAACGAAGCACTGATGCTGGATTCAGAATCGATCAGGAACTGTGCCGAGGTAACGATATTGTCACCGGCTTCAAGCCCATTGAGAATCTCAATGTACTGAGCATTTTCATTACCGGTTTTTACCGCAACTGACATAAACTTTCCGTCGCCCAGCGCCTTGACCACGCGCTGCATATTGCCATTGCGAATGACTGCTTCGCGCTTAAGCAGCAGTGTTTCGTTGGCGGCTGGGCTGCGGATGGTCAGGCGCGAAAACATATTGGGTTTGAGCGCACCGTCCGGGTTCCTGAAGCGGATCCGAACGCGTAACGTACGAGTTTTTTCTTCCAGCGTGGGATAAATGTAATCAACCTTACCCTGCCAGGTCTTTTCCGGGTAGGCGGCGACTCTCATGTCCACGTTCTGGCCGACTTCAACCCAACCACTCTGACGTTCAAACACCTCGGCAATGACCCAGACGGTATCGATCTGGCCGATCGTCAGCACATCCATGGCCGGTTTTATGAACATGCCTTCGCGGATGTTCAACTGCTGGATGAAGCCATTGTTCCTGGACATATGGTCGATACGCTGACGTACCTTGCGGGTTTTCTTCAACTGTTCAATATGATGGTTGCTGACACCAAGTGAAATCAGACGTTCTTTCGAAGCATTTATCAAAATACGGTTCTTGCTCTTCAGCGCAGTCAGATATTCTTCCTGCGCATTGACCAGTTGCGGACTGTATAGCTCGAACAGTTTCTGACCTTTCTTGACCACATCGCCACTGGCTTTGACCAGCAGTTTTTCTACCCAACCCTCGACGCGAGTGTGCAGATGGAACAATTTTTCTTCATCAAAGGTGATATAGCCAACAGTGCTGATTTCGCGATCCAGCCGGCCTTTTTTCACGGCTTCGATGCGCACGCCGAGATTGTTTTGCACAGTAGGTGATATTTTGACCACGCCATCTTCACCGCCTTCATCCTCGTACACCGGAACCAAGTCCATGCCCATCGGTGATTTGCCGGGCTCATCTCGGCGGTAGTTGGCGTCCATCGGCGCTACCCAGTACAGAATATTGCGAGCCGAGGGTTCGCTTGCATTTTCACTACTGTCGGATAGTAGCCCGGCGGATTGAAGTTGTTGCTGGACAAAAGGTTGCAGCAGATAACCGCAAACAAGGCCGACGGTCAATACTATTACGCTGTATAAAAGTCTGTTCACAGGGTATTCCTCATTCAGTCAAATCTTGGCTCGCCGGCAACAGGTACAGCAACCGGACGCGGGTTTTCAGGATATCGATGGCAATGCGTCGCTCATCAAGGTGAGCATTCAGGTCATCCATGTAGGCCCTCATGACATCGGAGAAGCTACCACGATCAGATTGATACGCCAGCAGCGACGCTTCGGACTGTTGACGCGACTGCGGTAACAGGGCGCTGGTGTACAAGAGCTGACGCCTGATCAGTAATGTCTCGTCGCGCTGTTGCTGCTGATAATCAGCGGTAAGTTGTTGCAACACATCGAGTCGTTTGTTTTTCAGTGCCTGGTATTCATGTTCCTTTGCCAGTCGCTGTCGATCCTGACGGTTTTCGGTAAAAACAGGCAAATTGAACGTAACCGCGGCAGAAAGGAAATCGGCTCGATCATTACCGTTCGGTGCATCGTCACGATAGGCATAACTGAGATTTAGCGCATAGCCAGGCTTGGTGCTTTCATCAACCAACTGGATATTGTTGCGTGCAATCAATAATTGCTTGTCAACATTTTGAACTTTAGGATGGCTCAGAAACAACTGACTGGTATCGTCAACTTCTTCAACGAGTGCGGCAGAAATAATTTGTGGCAACTTGTCGGCCAGTGGCAGAAGGCTGTTTTCAATTCCAATCCAGCGCGCCAGTCGAGCGCGTTGTATATTGATTTGTTGGTCAATCTTTGACAGGCGATCTTCCAGACGACTAACACCCAGTTGCGCACGGATCAGGTCCTGCTGGTTGTTATGCCCAACGGAAAATAGTGATTGCACGATTTCCACCAGTTGTTCGAACAGCCGAGTGTTCTTCTGGATTGTCTTCTTCGCCTGCTCGAGGTAGACAACCTCCAGATAGGCCAATCGAACACGTCGCAGTATGTCTAGTTCACGTAATCGCATATCAATGTTGACCAGTTCAGACTGCCGTCGGGATTTCTGCTGCTTGATTTGCAGAGTATCCCCCGATGGGAATTGTTGCATATAGCTGACCTTCAGCTGGGTCATCGCTTCCTGGTCGAAATCGAAGGTATCGGTAGGCAGATTAAACAGACCGACGGATAGTTTCGGATCCATGTTTTGCCCATCGGCAATCGACTGTTCCATGCGCGCCTGGGCCTGGTACTGTCTTCCCAGCAGACCAGGCTCATCGGACAGTGCAAACCGCTCGACCTGTTCAAGGGTCAAATACGGAGAACCTGACTGAGCGTGTACAGACAAAGTAAAGCCAGTAATCGCGATGGCAAGTACCAGGGTTATCCGGTTACGGTTACCCCGCTGGAATGAATTCTCGATCATGAAGTGTTGCTCCTGCACGAACGCTAACGATGCGCACATGCACTGGTAATACAAGTGACTGAAAATCCGGGTAATTCTTTTGAAGAATGGGCAGAAGCCATCCATCAGGTGGTGGCACCGCGGATTTTATGATGGCCCGTTGAAATCGAGCCCTGGCTGTATCAAACCCGGGGTGGTCGATAGGGTCCGTAATGGACGAGGGGAAATTTTCCGTCGATACGCAGAAGAGAGGAAATATCCACGGTAAAACGGTTTATTGAAATGGATCCGGTCAGAATGTCAGAGGCTGAAGACATGCAGTGGCCGTGAGCACAGCAGGAATCGCCACAGAACTGGTGTGTTTCACAATCATGGCAAACATCGTAGGCGAGGGTTTCGCCTCTGTCCGGCATGTGATCGCTAATAGGGTCGTGACATGGTTCCTGAAAATTCGCGGGCATGGCAAGGTCAGCCGATACGGTCTGTAATGGCGAGAGCATTAATAGTACAGCCAGCAGATAAGACATCAATTTTTGAAAACAGGAATCATATCGATCGCGATACTACAGGTATTTGTTTAGTATTCAAGTGATTCACTGCTATGCCGTGAATCACTGCAAATCTGGATTGAACCAGATCAAAACCAGAAAAGGCAAGAAGCAGAAACAGCGATCCAGGGTCTGGTCAGTGTAAATAAGGATCTAAAATTGCTCGTAAATACAAAGAAGGCGCTTATGAGAATGGTTCAGCCTGAAGAAATTTTCTGAACGACCACTCATAAACTCAAATGATGGTAAGTTAACTGAAAAGGGTGTTTATAAAGCAGTTAAGATTCAACAGGTAACCCTGTACAAAAGGATCAAAAGCCAAAGTTTTTGCTCCGTTGGTAAGCGCTGGGATTGTGTTGGAACTGCGGGGGCAGCAGCTATCACCAGGAGTGGTAAATTTCACCTATGCTGATAGTCGGTCTGGTAAAGTCAGGGGAGAAGCATAATTTCAGAGGCCGCTAATTCATTCCACGAAGAGCAAAGTTTAGTAAGAGCCGAGGTCATCTAAGTCATGAAAATGGGCAGAATATTTTATCTCGCATTAACGTTTAAACAACAGACTCAGGAGATCAGAGCTGTAGAGCAAAAATTGGCGCTAAACAGGTGGTTTTAAAAATACCTCCTAGCGGTATTCACAAGGACCTATATCGAATCGATTCTTCTGCAATGATATGGATACAAACTCATTGCTCAGATTAGCCCTCGCGACAACACTGAAACAGAAAGGCTTTTCGGATAAATTTTCATCTATCTCCTTCCGGCAATGAAGATAAGCTGCCAATTTTTGATATTTGAAGCTGTGGCAGGGTGGTCATGGGGTTTCGTTGGACAGATCACTTTCTGAATAAAACACCCACACATCTGATTTGGTAAAATAGGTCACTATCCGTGTTGTAATACCTGTTCGCAGGCTTTACGTTCGATCTCCATTTAGGGGTTCCGTACTCAGAATCGGGTTCCAGTTATCGCGATTCAAACACGCTAGACGCGTTCAGCTTTCAATTTTTCTGTGACGAGACCACATGACTAAACATTCCACAACTTCAGCGGACAAAGTTTCGAGCGAGAATGATCCCGGCGTTATTTTGACTCTCGAAGAGCTCGCAGAAATGGCCAGCTACTCGTTGATGGATACGCTCAATAGTGACCCTGCAGCGACCCAAGACGGTACGGATCATGCGCCACGTCAAGTGTTCAGCGGACACTATGTTCCGGTTAACCCGACACCCATCCAGCAACCCGAATACATCGCACACGGCAAAGCTCTTTTTGACGAACTTGGTCTAGACGACGACCTGGCCAAATCTGAGCCTTTTATGCGCATGTTCAGTGGTGACCTCTCAGATCTCCCCGCGCCCTTGCGACCGCTGGGTTGGGCGACCGGTTATGCGCTGTCGATTTATGGTCAGGAATACTATCAACAGTGCCCGTTTCAAACCGGTAACGGTTACGGCGATGGTCGTGCTATTTCGATTCTCGAGGCAGAAATCAACGGAAAACGCTGGGAGATGCAACTCAAAGGTGGCGGACGCACGCCGTATTGCCGTGGTGCGGATGGACGGGCCGTATTGCGCTCGAGCGTGCGCGAATTTCTGGCGCAGGAACACATGCATGCGCTCGGTGTGCCGACATCCCGATCATTGAGCTTATATGTATCCAGAACCGAAACGGTGAAACGGCCGTGGTATTCGGAGGGTTCGCAATCGCAGGACCCCGACCGCCTGATCGACGAAGCCGTTGCAATCACGACGCGGGTTGCGCCGTCCTTTATCCGGGTGGGACAAATCGAACTGTTTGCCCGCCGCGCACGAAAAAAAGAACACCCCGGCGCGATGAAAGAACTCGAAAAGATCGTACTGCACTTGATCGATCGCGAGTATGCACAGGACATTGACCCTGCTCTCGAGCTGAGCGAAAAAGTGGTTTTGCTCGCACAGGAATTTCGCTCTCGTTTGACATCACTGGTGGCGAACTGGATTCGCGTCGGCTATTGCCAGGGTAACTTCAACAGTGACAATTGCGCAGCCGGTGGCTTCACACTCGATTACGGTCCGTTCGGTTTTATCGAGCAGTTTGACCCCTATTTTCAGCCGTGGACCGGCGGCGGGCAGCATTTTGCATTCTGGAATCAGCCGGTCGCGGCGCAGCGCAATTTCGAAATGTTTTGTCGCTCCCTGCAACCGTTACTGGCTTCGCACCCTGCGGCCAGTCAAAAACTGGAGCAGGTCCTGCAAGAATTTCCTGCCGTCATGCAAACAGCACTGGAACAGATGTGGGCGGCAAAACTCGGCCTGACAGAATTTGATGCAGACTTGTTCAGCGAACTGGTCAATCTGATGATGCAAACCTCGGTCGACTACACGATATTCTTTCGTGAACTGTCATCGCTGCCGGACAACATCGAAGCACTAGAAAAAAGTTTTTACCATCCGGCCGATGACGACCTGAAGCAAAGCTGGGGCAACTGGCTGATACAGTGGAAGTCACAGATCAGCCAGAGTGACCCGGCCAGATTCCAGCAACCGGACTGGAGAGAAGAAACTGCCGGTCAATTGAAACAGGTCAACCCGAAATACAGTTTGCGCGAATGGTTGCTTGCGTCGGCCTATCAGCAGGCGGCTGAGGGAGATTACGACGAAATCCGGACGCTGCAAGATGTGATGACCCAGCCTTACGCCGAGCAATCGCAAGCCGTGCAGGAAAAATATTTCCGGTTAAAGCCCAACCTGTTCAGTAACCTCGGTGGCGTTTCGCATATGAGCTGTTCTTCCTGACCGATTCCCTCCGATATTAACCTTCAGGATCGTTTCAGGCGGCACTGCCTCCGGGGCGACATAGCTAACCCCGATAACCGCAAATTTTCGATTTCCTTAGGAACATCCGACCGGATGTTTTTCCATTTTTCAGCAACGTTAGTGATATGATCGTAAACATCAACAACACTAACTTTGACCCCTTATTCCTCACGTAATCGCAGCCGGTTACCGGGTATGGATCGGGAACGCTGAAATGAACCCAATGAATTCAAAACTGTACTGGCAAGGCGTTCGCGCCGGTATTCCTTTTATCCTCGTGGTCGGGCCTTTTGGCTTGTTGTTCGGAGCGGTCGCCACCGAGGTTGGGCTGGACAGCATTCAGACAATGGCGATGACGGTTCTGGTGATTGCCGGTGCTGCCCAGTTTGCTGCCGTGCAATTACTGGCCGATCAGGCGCCGGTGCTGGTCGTCATCCTGACCGGTATCGCGGTCAATCTCAGAATGGCGATGTATTCCGCCTCGATTGCGCCACATATCGGCAAAGCGCCCAACTGGCAGCGTATGTTAATGGCTTATTTTCTGGTCGACCAATCCTATGCCGTTTCTATCGTCAAATTTGACACCGAGCCGTCTCTATCCACAAAGCAAAAAGTCGCGTATTTTTTTGGCTCGATGACCCCGATCGCCCCGATCTGGTATGGCTCAACTTATATCGGCATTGTTGCCGGTGCGGCGATTCCACCGTCGTTTGCGCTGGATTTCGCCATCCCCATCACCTTTCTCGCACTGGTCGGCCCGAGCCTGCGCAGCCTGCCACATCTGGCAGCCGCGCTGGTTTCCGTGACAGCTTCTTTGCTGCTTGCCGATTTACCCTATAACCTGTGGCTAATTATGGCCGCGCTGCTGGCGATGATGACCGGTGCTTTTCTGGAAAGGAAACTGGAGACCCGACATGCATGAACAAATGGTATGGCTGGTCATCGTCGGGCTGGGTCTGGGCACGTTTTTGATTCGCTATTCCTTTATCGGCATCATCGGTGACCGGCAATTACCTGAATGGGTTTTGCGGCATCTGCGTTATGTACCGGTGGCGGTGTTGCCGGGGCTGGTGGCTCCACTGGTGGTGTGGCCCGCCGCGACCGCAGGTCAGCTGGACCCGGCACGGTTATCCGCCGCTGCCGTGGCGCTGATGATCGGGGCTGTGTTCAGATCGACACTGGGCGCCATCGCCGGAGGCATGGGCACGCTGTATCTGGTGCAGTATTTTTTGCATTGAAAGATGTGGTCGTCGGCTCAGTCGATTTCTGATTGACCAGAATAACAAGCCGGGGCTTCCCGCCGGCTTGGCACGACGTTATCGACAAACCGATCGAAAAATTTTACAAGCTGACGTTGTGATACACATTCTGCACATCATCGACGTCATTGAGCATATCCAGAAACTTGTCGAACATCTCGACATCATCGCCACTGATGGTGGTCATATTCTGCGCCAGATACTGAATTTCATCGACTTCAAAATCAATCTCGCCGAGGCTATCGAGTAATGCCTGCTTGGCCTTGAAATATTCGGTGTGTGGGGCAAATACGGTGATCATGCCATCCTCATTTTCAATATCGCTAACATCGACATCGGCCATCAGCAGGGCTTCCAGCACCGCTTCTTCATCATCGTGTTTGAAGACGAAAATCGCGCTGTGATCGAACATGTGGCTGACACTGCCCTGAGTGCCGATTTTGGATTTGGTTTTGGTGAAACACTGGCGCACATCACCGAAGGTGCGGTTCGGGTTATCGGTCAGGCATTCTATCATCACCATCGAGCCGCCGGGGCCATAGCCTTCATACACCGCTGGTGAAAAATCCTCACCGCCCCCGCCTTTGGCCTTGTTGATCGCCTTTTCAATGACATGGCTCGGCACCTGATCTTTCTTGGCCCGCTCGATCAGCCCGCGCAGCGCCAGGTTGCCATCCGGTTCGGCGCCACCAGCCTTGGCGCAAACATAGATTTCGCGTCCGTATTTGCTGTACACCTTGGCTTTGGCATCCGATGTTTTGGCCATCGATTCTTTGCGATTCTGATAGGCTCTGCCCATGGGTTTGACTCCGAATTGTAAACAGTGGCGGATAGTATGGGATGACGCGGCTGAGAACAACCTGCCTGCGCCGATAAGACCGGATTACCGCTTAATAGGCATCCAGCCAGCGATCGTCAAAATCGGTTTGCTCGATATCCAGACCCGCCGCCTGCATCTTGCGCTCGTTTTCCATCAACTTCGGAATCAGCGAATCCAGCGTGACGGTATTATCATCGAGTTGATACAGTTGCTTCGAGCCGCGCAATTGAAAGTTCATGATCAGCAGTGCCTGCTGGTCGCCCTGCTCGGCCGCTGCTTCGATTTTTTTCTGCTTGCGATAAATGCGATTGAGCATTTGCTTGAGATCCCACACATAGGCCACTTCATTGAGATACGGATGCCTGCGCAGTCTGTTCATGCCCCACACCACGATAAAAGCCGCTACGACCACGCCGGCAAGGTTATGCCAGAAATGCGGCGCATCGGGCGTACTGAATAATTGAATAAACAGTGTCGACAACACCAGCGTCAGCACCAGCAACGCAACCACAATACCCGCAAACACGACTTTGACACGTTTGCTGTAAAGCGACTTATCGATTTCTTTTAATTGCATATGTTGATGCGAAAAAATATTGAACCCGTAGGGAAAGCTTGAGGTGCACAGTGAAAGAAATTCAATTCTCCATTTCGCCGGTGCATGTAAACCCCGAATTTCTACGAAACTCTGTGCTCTCTGCGGTTTTTAATTTTTCCTCAGATTTCCCTGTAAAGCTTCTTGCCACCCGAGATATATTCCTCGGTCTTGGCTTTCATGCCCGCTTCGAAGGCGGCTTCAACCTCGACCTGATTTTCGGCGGCGTAATCGCGTACTTCCTGGGTGATTTTCATGGAACAGAATTTCGGTCCGCACATCGAGCAGAAATGCGCCACCTTGCCGGATTGCTTGGGCATGGTTTCATCGTGATACTCGCGCGCTCGCTCGGGGTCCAGTGACAGATTGAACTGGTCTTCCCAGCGGAATTCGAAACGTGCTTTGGACAAGGCATTGTCCTGAATCTGCGCGCCGGGAAAGCCCTTCGCCAGATCGGCCGCATGGGCCGCAATCTTGTAGGTGATGATGCCATCGCGCACGTCATTCTTGTTGGGCAGGCCCAGATGTTCTTTCGGCGTGACATAACACAGCATCGCCGTGCCATACCAACCGATTTGCGCTGCACCGATGCCGGAAGTGATGTGGTCGTAGGCCGGTGCAATATCGGTCACCAGCGGCCCCAGTGTGTAGAACGGCGCTTCATAGCAATCCTTCAATTCCTTGTCCATGTTTTCCTTGATCATTTGCATCGGCACATGGCCGGGGCCTTCGATCATCACTTGCACATCGTGTTGCCACGCGATTTTGGTCAATTCGCCGAGCGTTTCCAGTTCTGCGAACTGGGCGCGGTCATTGGCGTCGGCCAGACAACCGGGTCGTAAACCATCGCCCAGCGAGAACGCGACATCGTAGGCTTTCATGATTTCGCAAATATCTTCGAAATGGGTGTACAGAAAACTTTCTTCATGGTGCGCCAGACACCACTTGGCCATGATCGAGCCACCGCGCGAAACGATACCGGTGACCCGCTCGGCGGTGATCGGCACATAGGCCAGACGCACTCCGGCGTGGATGGTGAAATAATCCACCCCCTGCTCGGCCTGTTCGATCAGCGTGTCGCGGAACAATTCCCAGGTCAGGTCTTCGGCTACGCCACCCACCTTTTCCAGCGCCTGATAAATCGGCACGGTGCCGATCGGCATTGGCGAGTTACGCAAAATCCACTCGCGTGTTTCGTGGATATTCTTGCCGGTGGACAAATCCATCAGCGTATCGCCGCCCCAGCGCGCCGACCAGGCCATTTTCTCGACTTCTTCAGAAATCGATGAGCCCATCGCCGAGTTGCCGATATTGGTATTGACCTTGACCCGGAAGTTACGCCCGATAATCATCGGCTCCAGTTCCGGGTGGTTGATGTTACAGGGAATAATAGCGCGTCCGGCGGCGACTTCGTCGCGCACAAACTCCGCTGTGATCGAGTCCGGAATCTGCGCTCCGAAAGACTGCCCGGCGTGCTGGCGCAGCAGCATTTGATATTCGTCACTGGCACGAAATTCATCCAGGCGCATGTTTTCGCGGATCGCGACATATTCCATTTCCGGCGTGATGATGCCCTGCCTTGCATAATGCATTTGCGATACATTCTTGCCGGCTTTGGCGCGGCGCGGATTGCGGATATGCTCGAAACGAAGATAATCAAGCGCGGCATCCTGCTGACGCTGTTGACCATAGTCGGAACTGAGGCCCGACAGCCATTCGGTGTCACCGCGTTCATCGATCCATTTGGAACGCAGATCGGGGATTCCCTTCATCAGATCGATTTCGATGGAAGGGTCGGTAAACGGGCCGGAGGTATCATACACGGTGATCGGTGGATTCTTTTCCACGCCGTTCGAGGTTTCGGTATCGGCGCATTCGATTTCGCGCATGCCAACCCGGATATCGTCACGACTACCCTGAACAAAGATTTTTCTGGAATTGGGAAAAGGTTGGGTGATTTCATCCGACAACTTTGCGGTTTGCTGGATAAAATCTTCAGGAATGGCACTCATAGATAGCTCCAAAGAGTTTGGGCAGAGGGCCGCTTCGACACATCGAAAGGCCTCCCTACGCAGAATATTCTGATCAGGTTCAAAGGGTATTTCTCAGTCCGCAAGCCGCAACGACTTCAGCTCGACACCCCTGGCACGACCGTTCAAGTTATATAAAGGTGTCATCGATTGCAAGCGCTTTCACCGGCTGACCGGCATTGTCATTGACAACGGTGGCGGAATTCGTAATCTCTGCCCACTGTATCTGAAACCGACCGCAAGAGCCGAAGCCATGACCGATGCCGCACAAGCCAAATTCAATATGATCGAACAGCAAATCCGCCCGTGGGAAGTGCTCGATCCGCAGGTGCTTGAGGTCTTCGAAAAAATCGATCGCGCCGATTTCGTGCCGGACAAATTCAAGGGACTGGCCTATATCGATTGCCAGCTACCGGTACTTGACGAAGAATCGATGCTGCCGCCGACACTGGAAGGACGCATGCTGCAGGCATTGCTGCTCAAGCCGACTGATTCGGTTCTGGAAATCGGCAGTTGCTGCGGCTACATCACGGCCTGTCTTGCAAAACTCGCCAGCCATGTCGACAGTGTCGATTTCCATCCCGAAGCCACGGCCCTGGCCAGCACAAACCTGCAGCAGCAAGGCATCGATAATGTCGACCTGAAAACCATTGCTTCGCTCGATGATATCCAGCAGCAGGGTCGCTACGATGCGATCGCAGTTTGCGCCGGCTCGCTGCCAGAGGTCCCGCAAAACCTGAAACAGGCGCTGGCGATTGGCGGGCGACTGTTTGCGGTTACTGGTCACGCGCCGGTCAAACAGGCCCTGCGCGTGACTCGCTTGTCCGACAATGAATGGAAAAGTGAAAACCTGTTCGAAACCGATATCCCCGAGATCGCCTGAACCTGCCGCAAACGGATCCGTGCATGCAGCGATTCAGCGCAAAACAGCTCTCCGAGTATCTGCAAACGCATCACCCCCGGTTGATTGATGTTCGCTAACCCTGGGAATTCGACATTTGTCATATAAAAGGCAGTGAATTACTACCAATGGGGCAGATTCCGGGTCAACTTGAGCGGTTTAAACAACCCGGTGAATATGTCATCATCTGCCATCATGGAATACGCAGCATGCAGGTGATCAATTTCCTGCGCCACCATCAGATCGAAAATACCATTAA